>NZ_JBHYZO010000003.1:0-289569 GCF_042753785.1 Streptomyces sp. NPDC059256
GCCAGATCTGGAAGGCGGGTAACCGCTGGAGGTGACTGGTACTAATAAGCCGAGGGCTTGTCCATAGAGGCTCGCGTCCACTGTGTTGGTTCTGAAACCACGACCGTGTCATGTCCGGTTGGTTTTATAGTGTTTCGGTGGTTATTGCGTTAGGGAAACGCCCGGTTACATTCCGAACCCGGAAGCTAAGCCTTTCAGCGCCGATGGTACTGCAGGGGGGACCCTGTGGGAGAGTAGGACGCCGCCGAACAATTATTGTGATGAGGGCCCTGTACCGGCTAGGTACAGGGCCCTTTTCGCATTTCCCAAGACATTCCCCAGACACCCTTTTCGTTTCGATGGGTCTTTCCTGGTGGCTTTGCTGGTGCTGGTTGGGACAGACAAGCGGAAACCTCCAGGGCCGCTAGAGCCGGCCAGCTGCCTTCAAGGCGAGATAGGTGTCTGCGAGAGAGGGAGCAAGAAGCTCCGGTGGTGCGTCCACGACGGTTGCGGCGTAGCGCTCAAGCTGTTGTGCCGTTCGACGACGCTGATTCAGTGTCCGAAGTGCGGCAGCCGCCCCGTACACCGCTTGAATGTTGCCCCGCTCCAATGACATCTGCTGCACTTGTGGATCCATGACAGATGCGACGACCACGGTGTGGCGCTGTGCCAGTTGTGGGAGGACTGGGAGTAGTCCCTGCTCGATCGGGGCGGCATCCAGACCCGTGAGAAGCACGATCAGCGATCTCTGTGGCGCGCTTTTGAGGACGGCTGCAGCAAGTCCGCGGGTATCCGTCTCCACCAGTTCTGGTTCCAGCGGCGCCAGCGCGTCGACCATCGCAGGCAGGAGCTCATGTGCTGATCGCCTCAGCACCTGGGCCCGGATTCGACGGTCGTAGGCCAGCAGCCCAACCCGGTCGCCGGCACGGGACGCCAGTGCGGTGAGGAGCAGTGCGGCGTCCATCGCGGCGTCGAGCCGCGGCACGTCGCCGACCCGTCCTGCCGATGTTCGCCCGGTGTCGAGGACGATGAGGATGTGGCGGTCCCGTTCCGGCCGCCACGTCCTGACCGACAGCGTTGCCTGTCGGGCTGTTGCGCGCCAATCGATCGAGCGAGTGTCGTCGCCTGCCACGTACTCCCGCAGGCTGTCGAACTCGGTGCCCTGACCGCGCGACAGGACACTGGTGCGGCCGTCGAGTTCCCTCAGCCGAGCGAGACGTGAAGGCAAGTGCTTGCGGCTGGTGAAGGGCGGAAGGACACGGACCGTCCAAGGAACCCTGTGACTGCCTTGCCGCGCAGCGAGCCCCAGAGGGCCGTACGAGCGGACGGTGACGAGTTCCGCTCGACGGTCGCCACGGCGCGTGGGACGGAGCACAGTGCTCAAGCGACGTCGTTCACCCGCTGGGACGTTCAGCCGGTGCCGGGACGCTGCCTGTTCCGTACCCGGGGTCCAACTGCTCGGTGGCCAGGCGTCCCGCACCTGCCCACGGAGTGGTCTGGCGGACGGGTTGGAGACCGTGAGCTGTACATCCGCCTGCTCATTCAATCGAACAGTTGTGTCACCACTTCGGGTGAATCGAAGGGTTCGCACTGGCGCGGCAAGGAGGTAGTCGCACAAGATTGCTAGTGAGAGGGGGGCGTTGACGGCAAGCATCCCGGTCCAACTGGGCGCGAGGATGCCTACGGGGAGAGAGCCGAGAGCGGCGAGGAGTGCGGTTCGTCCGGTGAGGGTCATCTGCGCTCGTCTCAGCGGGGTACGGGGACATGGCTGAGGATTGCAGTGATGACGGAGTCCGGGGTCGTCCCTTCCATCTCCGCTTCGGGCCGCAGCTGGATCCGGTGTCGAAGTGTCGGCAGGGCCAGTGCCTTCACATCGTCGGGGATCACATAGTCCCGTCCCGTTAGCCACGCCCAAGCGCGTGAGGTGGACAGAAGGGCAGTTGCCCCGCGGGGAGACACTCCGAGGGCGAGTGAGGGGGATTGACGAGTGGCCCGACAAATATCGACGACGTATCCGGTGATCTCTGCCGAGACCGAGGTCTTGGCGACGGCGGCCCGGGCTTCTTCCAGATCCTTTGCACCGGCGACGGTCCGCAGGCCCGCGGCCTGAAGATCGCGTGGGTCGAACCCCTGGGAGTGACGGGTCAGGACCTGGATCTCGTCCTCACGTGAGGGCAGAGGGACCGTCAGTTTGAGCAGGAAGCGGTCGAGTTGGGCCTCGGGCAGGGGATACGTGCCTTCGTACTCGACGGGGTTCTGAGTCGCTGCGACGAGGAACGGATCAGGCAGGGGGCGAGGCGTGCCGTCGATGGTGACCTGGCGTTCTTCCATCGCTTCCAGCAGTGAGGACTGAGTCTTGGGCGGCGTTCGGTTGATCTCGTCCGCGAGGAGGAGGTTGGTGAACACCGGGCCGGGTTGGAAGGAGAAGTCGGCGGTGCGGGCGTCATAGACGAGTGAGCCGGTGACATCGCTGGGCATGAGGTCAGGCGTGAATTGAACGCGTTTGGTGTCGAGGTCCAGGGTTGCCGCCAGGGCGCGGACCAGAAGGGTCTTGGCGACTCCGGGCACGCCCTCTAGCAGGACGTGGCCGCGGCAGAGCAAGGCGACGACGAGCCCGGTGACAGCTGGGTCCTGGCCGACCACTGCCTTCGCGATCTCGGTGCGCAGGGCCTCTAGCGAGGCGCGGGCGCGGTCCGAATTCTCGGCTTCGGCTGGGTTCGGGGCGCTCATGAACGTCGTACCTCTCTTTCGAGGGCGTCGAGTTGGTCTGCCAGGAGGACGAGGCCGGCATCGTCGGGCGGTGCGGGGCCGAAGAGAAGGGGGGTGGGATCCGTCTCGGAGGGGATCCGGGCGGCTACAGCGGGGATTAGCACGGCGACGGAGTCCGCCTCGGCTGAGGGCACTCTGAGGAGCATGGCCAATCGGCTTCGGGCGGCGGCGCGTAGGACGGTTGCCGTGTGGTCGCGGGCGTTCGCCTGGTGGTAGAGCCGGGCGCGACCCTCCGTCGCCTCGGAGGCGCGAACGACGACCGGCAGTCGTTCGGTGATGAGTGGGCCGAGACGACGGCTTCTCCAGATGGCGGCCAGGACCGCGGCAAAGGTGAGTTGGAGCGTCGCCCAGAGCCAGCCCGATGGGATGAGTTCAAAGAATGTGTTCCCGCCGTCATCGCCGGGTGCCGTGGTGGAGCCGTCATGGAGCGAGGGGAGGTACCAAACGAGATGTTCGCGGGCGCCGAGGAGTTGGAGGGCGAGCGAGGCGTTGCCATGCTTCGCCAGTCGGTCGTTGTAGAGGATGTCGGCCGAGCCGAGCAGGATGGTGTCGCCTCGGTTGGGGGCGTCCAGACGGAGCAGGGTGGGGCGGCCGTCGCTGGGATAGCACCCGTCGGAGCCGGCGCCTGCCCCGGTCGTGTAGCTCCTCCCCCCGAGGTCGGCGGTGCCTGCCCTGTTCGCGGACGGGAAGGTGCACTGCGGGGCTCTGGGAGAAACGCGACCCGCAGAGCTGGTGTGGATGCCCGGTGCCAGGGTCGCGATGGACCCGGGTCCGGGGCCGAGCAGAACGGTGCGCCCTCCGGACGGGTCGATGGCGAAGTACAGGGCCTGCTGCTGTGCGTCGGTCAGCATGTCGGGATTCGTGACCAGCAGAGTCGTGTCCCTGCCCACGGAGGCGGTGGCTTCGTCGAGAGTTGTGACGACCCGGGTGGAGACGCCTCGTTCATCGAGGAGTTCGGCGATCGCGCGGCTGCCGAGGCGATCGGCGGAGCGAGGATCGAGGGTGCCGCGTGGTTCGTCAGAACGCAGCGCGGCCAGGGTGATGCCGCCGGCCACGATGATCAGGAGGGCGAGCAGCAGTCCGCGTGTGCGGTTCCACACCTGGCGGGTGGTGGGGGACATGGACGTCGTACCCGGAGCGGTCTCCGTCATCCGGCCTCATGGTGGGCACTGGCCAACTGGGGTCTGGCGCCTTCCAGGGCGGTGTCGAGTTCCAGCAGGCGTAGGTGGGCATCGCGGGTACCCGTACGGCCGCCGTACGTCACCTCGTCGAATGCCGTCGCGGCGGAGTGCAGCTCCGGGGAGTGCGCGGGAAGCGAGAGGCTGGCTTCTGCGGCTGCTTCGTCGGCAGTTCGTCCGGGGCGGGGTTCCAGCAGCGCACGTTCCTCCAGGGAGCGAACGATGGCCCGCATCCGTTCCTGGACAGCGGGAGTCCACTCCTTCTTGGCCGCATGGGAATCGGCTGCCGCGCGGTGCTCGGCGGCGCTGCGCGGGGAGTCGGCGAAGAGAGTGGCCGCCGTGCGACCGGCGCGGCGCGGTGGCCCGAGCCGCTTCCCGAGGGCGAAGAGCAGAGCGAGCACGATGAGGGCGATGACGACCACGCCGACCAGCCCGCCGGGTGTGGTCGTGGCGGCAGTGAACACGTCACCGATCCAGTCCCAGAAGCGGTCGACCGCGCGTTGGAGCAGATGGGGATCGTTCTCGTGGTACTCGGGCCGAGACAGTTCCCGTTCAGCAGCTTCGCGGGCGGGTGCGCGGGGGGTGTCAACCGGTACCTCGTCGCTGGCGCGGACGTGGTCCCGTGCTGTGTTCACACCCCCCGCGATGAGCACTCCATCAGCTCCTGTGTCCGCTGTCGGGGGACGGGGCCCCGTATCCGGGGACGCCTGCGGCCCGGGCGAGGTCGATGTCCAGGGCCTCCCTGCGGATCCGCTGGTCGATGTAGAGCAGCGCCGTCACTCCTGCGGAGATCGGATAGGTGATCGAGGAGGAGATGACGGCCCCGATGCCGGTGATGATCAGGAAGGGCCAGCCGAGGTCCGGGGCATCGTCGGTGAGGAGGCTGCTGAGGCCGTCGCCGTCCACTGCGAAGGCGGCCATGCTGAACGGGATCGCGATGATCATCGAGACGAGGAGCGTCAGCACCACGGTCAGGCTGAGGATGCCGAAGGTCCGCCACCAGGCGCCCTGGACGAGCTTGGCGGACCGGCGCATCGAGGCGATGATCCCTTGACGTTCCAGCATCAGCGCGGGCGATGCCAGAGCGAATCTGATCAGCAGCCAGACCATCGCGGGGAGTGCTAGGAGAGCTCCGAGCACCGCGAGGGCCACCCCCGCCTCACCGCCCACCACCAAGCCGGGGAGCATGGCCACGAAGATGATGGCACCGGCCATGAGCGGAAGCAGAAGGGTCAACCCGAGCAGTCTGGCCAGTCGGGGTCGGGCCTCGTGCCAGGACTCGGCGAGCGTCACCGGACGTCCCAGTACCGAACGGCTGATGACCACGGTGAGCAGGGCCGTCGTGAAGAGGGTGGCGATCAGGGTGATGCCCGCGGTGTAGCTCAGGGTGGCGGTGCTGGCGTCGAGGGCGGCTGCCAGGGTCTCGGTGTCGTCTGCGTTCTTGTCGATCGCGGGCGGCTCCGGGAGCAGATAGCGCTCGCCGAGGACGGTCGCGATCTGCGAGATCACGGAGACGCTGATGGTGATGCCCAGGACCGTGCGCCAGTGGGCGCGCAGGGTGGAGACGGCACCGTCGAGGATCTCACCGACGCCCAGGGGGCGCAGGGGGATGACGCCTGGCTTGGCGACGGACTGCGGTCCCCAGTTGCCGTGCGGTGGGCGGCCACCCCACCCGGGCGGGGGTGTGGCGCCGTGCTGGTTCTTCCCGGACGGGGCGGACCACTGCCCGGCCGGGGGTTGGTTGGTCGACCATTTGGAAGCGGGGCCGTTCTCGTCGGCGGGCCCGGCAGGCCGGGGCACTCCGGCATCCTGTTCACCGGAGTGAGCCGATCCGGGCGAAGCCCAGCCCGGAGTGTCGTTCACGGTCGTCCACCTCATGGCTTGGGTCGGGGACCGGCTCACGGAGCCGGCTTGTGCGCGGGGCCTGTCCGCGTATCAGTTCGGCAGGCAGGCAGCCATCGTGCCACGCGGGGCCGTTCGACGGTTGGGCCCCCGTATCTCCTTCTCTCCTTCAATGTCGGTGGCTCACCAGGCAGACTGGGCGGATGGCTGATCAGTACGCACAAAACCCGGCCCGCGGCGAACCGCCCAGGCTCTCCGTCCTTCGCTGGGACGAGTTGCCGGAAGGACCCGTGGTGGTGCTCCTCGACCAGACGCGGCTGCCCGCCGAGGAGACCGAGCTGGTCTGTACCGATGTACCCGCCTTGGTACAGGCGATCACGACGCTTGCCGTGCGGGGTGCGCCTCTCCTGGGCATCACCGGTGCCTACGGCGTGGCGCTCGCTGCTGCGCGGGGCTATGACGTGGAGGAAGCCGCGGCCCTGCTGGCGCACGCGCGGCCCACCGCGGTGAATCTGGCCCATGGAGTGCGGCGGGCTCTGGCCGCCCATCGTGCGGCGGCCGGAGGAGGCAGTGTCCAGGCGGCTCGGGCAGCGCTTGCGGAAGCCAGGGAGCTACATCGGCAGGACGCGGAGGCAAGTGCGAGCATGGCAGCCCACGGGCTCGCTCTGCTCGATGAGCTGCTGGCGGGAGGAAGTCACCGAATTCTCACTCACTGTAATACCGGGGCTTTGGTCTCGGGTGGCGAGGGCACTGCGTTCGCGGTGGCGCTCGCCGCCCATCGCGAGGGTCGATTGCGCCGGCTGTGGGTGGACGAGACACGACCGTTGCTGCAAGGTTCCCGATTGACCGCCTACGAGGCGGCGCGAAACGGTATGGCATACACCCTGCTCACCGACAACGCGGCGGGTTCGCTCTTCGCGGCGGGTCAGGTCGACGCCGTACTGATAGGCGCCGATCGGATCGCCGCGGACGGGTCGGTGGCCAACAAGGTGGGCAGCTACCCGCTCGCCGTCCTGGCCAGGTACCACCATGTGCCGTTCGTGGTGGTCGCCCCGACGACCACGATCGATCCGGACACACCGGACGGAGCCGGTATCGAGGTGGAACAGAGGTCTGGCCACGAGGTGACGGATGTGGCTGCCCCGCAGCTGCTGTCCGCCGGGCCGGGAGCGGTCGCGAGCACTTCGGTCGCGCCGCTGGGGACGCCGGCGTACAACCCGGCTTTTGATGTCACACCGCCCGAGCTGGTGACGGCGATCGTCACCGAGTCGGGGGTGTTGTCCCCTGTCACGGGGGGCGGAATTGCGGAGCTGTGTGCCAGGTCACGCCAGGTAACGATTAGCTAATGGGATGATGTCGTTTATGAAGGGACGAGTCCTTGTCGTCGATGACGACACCGCACTGGCCGAGATGCTCGGGATTGTGCTGCGTGGTGAAGGTTTCGAGCCGTCTTTTGTAGCGGACGGTGACAAGGCACTTGCCGCTTTCCGTGAAGCCAAGCCGGATCTTGTACTGCTGGACCTCATGCTCCCTGGCCGGGACGGCATCGAGGTCTGCCGTCTGATCAGGGCCGAGTCCGGCGTGCCCATCGTGATGCTCACCGCCAAGAGCGACACGGTGGACGTCGTCGTGGGCCTTGAGTCCGGTGCCGATGACTACATCATCAAACCGTTTAAACCGAAGGAGCTGGTGGCCAGGATCAGGGCGAGGCTGCGCAGGTCGGAGGAGCCCGCACCGGAACAGCTGGCCATCGGTGACCTCGTCATCGACGTGGCCGGCCATTCGGTGAAGCGGGAGGGCCAGTCGATCGCGCTCACCCCGCTTGAGTTCGATCTCCTCGTCGCACTCGCCCGCAAGCCGTGGCAGGTGTTCACCCGAGAGGTCCTGTTGGAACAGGTGTGGGGCTACCGTCACGCGGCTGACACCAGGCTGGTGAACGTCCACGTACAGCGGCTGCGCTCCAAGGTGGAGAAGGATCCCGAGCGCCCGGAGATCGTGGTGACCGTCCGTGGCGTCGGTTACAAGGCCGGGCCGAGCTGATATGCCTCACGGCAGTGTCGCTCCGCCGCCCGGGCAGCCGGGAGTCCGTACGGGGCGGACTGCCGGAAGTGAAACGTGGTCGTCGCGATTCGGTCGGTTGCTGCAAGGCGGCCGGTCGGATCGGGACGGTGAGCCAGGACGTCTTCTGCTGCGCCTCCTGATGCGCTGGGTACGTCGTCCGCTGCTGCCCGCAGTACGGCTCTGGCGTCGGAACATCCAGCTCCGGATCGTGGTCACCACCCTGTTGATGTCACTGGGCGTGGTCGTCGTGCTCGGATTCGTCGTGATCGGGCAGGTGCGCAACGGACTGCTCGACGCGAAGGGCAAGGCCGCCCAGAGTCAAGCCGCCGGCGGATTCGCCGTGGCCCGGGAGCGTGCCAATGCGCTGCTCGGGCCCGGCCCGGGCGGTGCGGACGGCGACGGTCAGGCCGCCACCAGTTCCTGGCGGTCCGATCTGGTGGAACAGCTCGCCAGCGGTGGCCAGGGCGCTTTCAACGTGGTCGCGCTGAGCCCTGAGCCCGTGGGTGAGGGCGGTCCCAACCACGGCCCGCGTACCTCTGGGGGCGTCGATGTCGCCTCCATCCCCGAGAAGCTCCGCACGACCGTGGGCCAGGGCACGGGGACGTACGAGACGTACATCCAGATCCAGTACAAGAACGACGAACGCGAACCGCAGGCCGGGCTGGTCGTCGGAACTCGACTCACCGATATCGAGAACAACCCGTACGAGCTGTACTACCTCTTCCCGCTCGCACAGGAGCAGCAGTCCCTGAAGGTCGTCAGGACGACACTGGCGACCGCAGGACTGTTCGTCGTGGTCCTGCTCGGCGCGATCGCCTGGTTGGTCGTCCGGCAGATCGTCACTCCCGTACGGATGGCCGCCGGAATCGCCGAACGGCTCTCCGCCGGGCGTCTCCAGGAACGGATGAAGGTGACGGGCGAGGACGACATCGCCCGACTCGGCGAAGCGTTCAACAAGATGGCCCAGAACCTTCAGCTCAAGATCCAGCAGCTGGAGGAGTTGTCACGGATGCAGCGTCGCTTCGTCTCCGACGTCTCCCATGAACTGCGCACCCCCTTGACCACGGTCCGTATGGCCGCGGACGTGATCCACGAGGCCCGTAGCGACTTCGATCCGGTGACCGCCCGCTCCGCCGAGCTGCTGGGTGATCAGTTGGACCGGTTCGAGTCGCTGCTCTCCGATCTGCTGGAGATCAGCCGCTTCGACGCGGGAGCGGCAGCGCTGGAGGCGGAAGCCATAGACCTGCGTGAGGTCGTGCGCCGGGTGATCGGCGGGGCGGAGCCTCTGGCCGAGCGCAAGGGCACCCGCATACGCGTGGTCGGTGACGAGCAACCCGTGGTGGCGGAGGCCGATGCCCGCCGGGTGGAGCGGGTGCTGCGGAATCTCGTGGTCAATGCCGTGGAGCACGGCGAAGGCCGTGACGTCGTGGTTCGGATGGCGGTCGCCGGCGGAGCCGTCGCGATCGCGGTGCGCGACTACGGCGTCGGACTCAAGCCGGGCGAGGCCACCCGGGTGTTCAACCGCTTCTGGCGGGCCGACCCGGCGAGGGCACGGACCACCGGGGGGACCGGGCTCGGACTGTCCATCGCCGTGGAGGACGCCCGGTTGCACGGCGGCTGGCTCCAGGCGTGGGGCGAGCCTGGCGGGGGTTCCCAGTTCCGGTTGACCCTGCCCCGTACCGCGGACGAGCCGCTGCGCGGATCACCGATACCGCTGGAACCGGAGGACTCACGCCAGAACCGCGAGCGGGCCGCGACCGCGCGGACCCCGGGTGCCGAGCCCAAGTCGAACGGGCGCTCGTTGACGTCGCTGCCCTCGCAGGCGGCGTCTTCCCACTCGCCGTTGTCCGTACCATCTCGGGTACCTCCACCGCCGAGGGCCGCCCCCGCGGGGGTGGATCCGGCTGCCCTGCCGGGAAGCGGTGCCCGTGTGGTGGCGCGCTCCACCGGCGGGCGCCAGGACGACACCGACACCGCCGTGGAAGCATTCGCGGACCAGGAGGACACGACTCGTGGGCGTTGAGCGTCAAGGTAGGAGTCGTCGCGGTACGTTGCGTCTCGGCGCGGTGCTGGGGGGTGGCGGCATGCTGCTCGCGGGGTGCGCCTCGATGCCCGAGAGCGGGGACGTCCGGGCCGTGAAGGCGTCGCCGCGGGCGGACTCCCAGGTCAGAGTGGATGCCGTACCGCCAAGGCCGGGTGCGACCCCCAGCGAGATAGTCGCCGGCTTCCTCGAAGCGATGACCAGCGACGACGCCAACTTTGCGACGGCTCGGACCTATCTCTCCGCGGAAATGGCCAAGGAGTGGCGGCCGGAGGCGGGGACGGTCGTACTGGCCTCCGCACCCAACCCGGGTGACGCGATCAAGGGTCGCCACGAGAACCCGGGGGTTGACTATCCGCTGCTCGGGCAGCAGATCGCGACGGTGGACGCGCAGCACGCGTACCAGGCGATCACTCCTACCGACTACCGGGCGACGATCCATCTCTCCACGCAGAACGGCCCGGAGGGGCCGGAGTGGCGCATCGACAACCTGCCTCCGGGGCTGGTCCTTGGTGCCTCCGACTTCCAGCGCAACTACCTGCCGGTGAACAAGTACTACTTCGCGGCCGGGCGCAACAACCGTGTCGCCGACCCGATCTTCATTCGCCAGCGGATGGACCCGGTGACGCTGATGGATCCGGTGACCCAGTCGGTTAAGGCCCTGCTCGACGGTCCGACGAACTGGTTGAAGCCCGTGGTCGAATCGTTCTTCCCGGCGGGCACGACGCTGAAGGAAGGCGTCAAGTCGCTGACCATCGACGACCGGAACGCGTTGAAGGTGCCGCTGAACAAGAAGGCGTCCAGCGTCGGCCGTCCGGAGTGCAACAAGATGGCGGCGCAGATCCTCTTCACCCTGAAGGACCTCTCGTCCACCCGGATCGGTCAGGTGGAACTCCAGCGCTCCGACGGCACTCAACTGTGCGTGCTCGACAGCGGTCAGCAGGACGGCTACGCACCGGAGCACTCGGCCGCGCGGGAGGGCAACCAGTACTTCGTCGACCAGAAGGGGCGCCTCGCCCTGTTGCCGCACGGTGCGAAGGAGACCTCCGACCCGGTACCGGGGGCGCTGGGGACCGGGCAGTTGCCGTTGGGGCCGATCGCCGTCGCCCGTGACGAGACCATCGCCGCCGCGGTCGCGCAGGATGGCCGTCAGCTGTTCGTCGCGCCGATCACCTCGACCGAGGCCCCGGCGACGACGCTCGTGCAGAGCAAGGGCAAGAGCCGCGACAACCGGCTGTCGGCGCCCAGTTGGGACGGCCGCGGCGACCTATGGGTGGCGGACCGGGACCCGGCCCAGCCGCGTCTGTTGATGTCGGTGGGCGGCGCCGCCGCTCCCCTCCCCGTCAACATAGCCCCGGAACTCGACGGTGCACGGATCGAATCCTTGAAGGTGTCCGTGGACGGTACGCGGATCGCCCTGCTGCTGGGAGAGCACGGTAAGACGACTCTGAAGATCGGCCGGGTGGAGCGCAAGGGGCCCAAGACCGCACCCGTGGTCACGGTCGCCGACCTCCGCCCCGCAGCCCCGCAGATGGAGACGGTGACCTCGGTCTCCTGGGCCGGCGCCAGCCGTCTGGTGGTGGTCGGCAAGGAGGCCGGTGGGGTGCAGCAGGTGCGCTACATCCAGACGAACGGCTTCAGCTCGCCTTCCGCGGAACTGCCGGGGCTGAACGGTGCGACTGCGGTCACCGCATCGGACGACGAGCAGCGACCCTTGGTGGCGCTCTCCGGGGACGGCATCGTGCGACTTCCGGCCGGCGCGGGCTGGCAGACGGTGGTCGTCAAGGGAGCCGGCTCGCACCCCGTCTATCCCGGCTGACCCCTCCACCGGGGACGTACGGCCCGGCGTGCTGCTCCTGGCGTACGGCCATGGGCACTCATAGCCCTGGGCACTGAGGAACAGAGCAGGTCAGCCCCTCTGTGGCGAGTTATCCACAGGAGTGGCGGGCGGGTCAGGACCTTGGCACAGTGGGTGCATGAGGGGGTGGTGGCAGGAGATCGCGGGCCTGGTGCTGCCAGCCGTCTGCGGTGGCTGTGGTGCTCTCCGCACGCCGCTGTGCGAAGAGTGCGCGCATGAGCTGTACGGCTCCGCTGCGCGTCGTGCGAGGCCGGCTCCAGAGCCCCGGGGCCTGCCTGTGGTGTACGCGGCTGCGCCGTACGCCGATGAGGTGCGTGCGCTCCTCATCGCGCACAAGGAGCGCGGGGTCCTGGGGCTGGCGCGCCCGCTCGGCTTGGCCCTGGCCGGGGCCGTGAGGGCCGTTGTCGCAGCGAGTCAGGAGGCAGCCGGGCCGCTGCTGCTCGTACCCATGCCGTCGGCCCGGCGAGCAGTGCGGGCCAGGGGGCACGATCCGGCCCGGCGGATCGCCTTGGCCGCTGCTTGCGAGCTGCGACGCGGGGGTCTGGAATCACGAGTGCTCCCGGTGTTGCGGCAACAGCGGGAGACCTTGGACCAGGCCGGCCTGACGGCGGCGCAGAGGGTGCAGAACCTCGCGGGGGCACTGGAGGTGGCCCCGGGCTCTCAGCGGCTACTGGAGGGGGGTAGGGCGGTGCTGGTGGACGATCTGATGACGACGGGTGCCTCTCTGACCGAAGCGGCGCGGGCCATCCGTGGGGCGACGGGTGGGGCGGGAGTGTCCGGGCCCCGGTCCCGGGGCGGGGGCTCGGTCGGATTCCCTGCCTCAGGGCCCCCTGCTTCTCCTACTGCACCAGTGGTGGCCCACGACGACTCACGGGCGGTGGGCGGAGCGTGGATCGGAAGAGCCTCGATGTCGAATGACGGGGACAGGATTGAGACGGGTGGTACAGGGGCACTTTCTGGATTCACACAGCTGTGCGCCGCGGTTGTCGCCGCGCCAGCGGTTTCCTTGGAAATAGAGCGGAACTGACTGGGTAGGCGCAACGTTGCAGGTAGTAAGAGATCAAAGTCCTCGGAATGGAGGTACGCGCTGGTAGCGGGTGCCGAGACCCAACCAATCGAGCTATGTTCGGTTGTGAGGACGTGCGAATAAGGAGGCCGTACCCCATCGAATGCACTGCCGGGCTTCTGGCCAGGGATTCGGGGCAACGAGAAACCTCGAAAGTCGATGGGGTGGGGATCTTGTCGACTGGGGAGGAGGAGGTGAAAGTCGCCTAGTCCGAGACTTCGGTACTCACCGAGGTCTGGTGCAAGAGGGAGACGCTCCGCAGCCGATGAGCGAGCGGAGCAATCCGGGAACGGAGTTCTGCGTGGACATCGTCGTCAAGGGCCGCAAGACCGAGGTACCCGAGCGGTTCCGCAAGCACGTGGCCGAGAAGCTGAAGCTGGACAAGATCCAGAAGCTCGACGCCAAGGTGATCAGCCTGGACGTTGAGGTGTCCAAGGAGCCCAACCCGCGGCAGGCCGAGCGGTCTGACCGTGTGGAGATCACCCTTCACTCCCGGGGTCCTGTGATCCGTGCGGAGGCCGCGGCCGGTGACCCGTATGCCGCTCTCGACCTCGCTACAGGCAAGTTGGAGGCGCGGCTGCGCAAGCAGCACGACAAGCGCCACACCCGCCGTGGCAACGGACGACTGTCGGCGGCCGAAGTGGTGGATGTGGTTCCCGGCGTCGCCGAACTGGATGCCCAAGGCCGCCCCCCGGCACCCGAGGTGCCGGAGACCATTCCCACCACCAAGATCGGCTCGCTCGAAGTGCAGGGCGAAGGACCGCTGGTGGTACGCGAGAAGGTCCATACGGCGGCACCCATGACGCTCGACCAGGCGCTCTACGAGATGGAGCTGGTCGGGCACGACTTCTATCTCTTCGTCGACTCGGAGACGAAGCAGCCCAGTGTCGTCTACCGACGACACGCTTACGACTACGGTGTCATCCACCTGGAGACCGACCCCCTGGCGGGCACTGACCAGGGCGGCGGCGGCGGAGGCGCGCTCGGCGGCTGACCCCGCCGTTCCCCTTTTGAACAGGAGTCGTGGTGCCCCTGAAGCGCCCTGTGCGCCGTCAGGGGCACCACTGTGCGACCCAAAGGATCACCGTTTCGCCGTCCGGGCATGAAAGCATGGCGGTGTAGTGCCAACCGGTGCGCCATGCACCGGTGTTGGTCAACCTGACATGCCCTTCAGGCCACTGCCTTCAGGGGGAGGAACGATGGCGCACAGCTTCGGGCCGGTGCACGACCACACGGCCGACGCCGGAGACAGAGTCGCCGGGGCCGACCCGGCTCCAGCGGGCAGCTCCCGCGGCGAGCCGATCCGGGTCCTCGTGGTGGACGACCACGCGCTCTTCCGGAGAGGGCTGGAGATCGTCCTCGCCCAGGAGGAGGACATCCAGGTCGTGGGCGAGGCGGGTGATGGTGCAGAAGCGGTGGACAAGGCCGCTGACCTGCTCCCCGACATCGTGCTGATGGATGTGAGGATGCCGCGTCGCGGTGGTATCGAAGCCTGTACCTCCATCAAGGAGGTGGCCCCCAGCGCGAAGATCATCATGCTGACGATCAGCGATGAGGAGGCGGATCTCTACGACGCCATCAAGGCGGGTGCCACCGGCTACCTCCTCAAGGAGATCTCCACCGACGAGGTGGCGACCGCCATCCGCGCTGTCGCCGACGGACAGTCCCAGATCAGTCCGTCGATGGCGTCCAAGCTCCTGACCGAGTTCAAGTCCATGATCCAGCGAACCGACGAGCGCCGTCTTGTGCCGGCGCCTCGGCTGACCGATCGCGAACTCGAAGTCCTCAAACTGGTCGCCACGGGGATGAACAACCGTGACATCGCCAAAGAGCTGTTCATCTCCGAGAACACGGTGAAGAACCACGTGCGCAACATCCTGGAGAAGCTCCAACTGCATTCACGGATGGAAGCCGTGGTCTATGCGATGCGCGAAAAGATCCTGGAGATTCGCTAGCGGCCGGCGCACCGCCGGCCGTTCTGGTTCGCTGCCGCCATGATCCGCTGTCACGACCAGCGTGTCGACGACGCGCCCGTGATTCCGATCAGGCCGTAGGGGCTCCTCAGACAACTCTGCCCTCCGAGTGGTTGACGGCCGTGGCCGTCAACGACGGTGGTTAGTCCTTTCCACCAGCCCCGCCGCTCAGAAAGCCGCGAGCGGCCGGGGGCGTCAGGCGAGGGCAGAGATGAGGGCGGGGGCGAGCTCCGCGTTGTCCACCCGCTCCACCCTCACGCTGTCGCAGCCCACCCACCCGGCCGCTTCCCGCAATGCCTGCGCCATGGGGGCCACTGCCTTCGGGGTGTCCAGCGACACCTGCCTGGCGACCAAGGTGGTGCCCTCGCGGGCGGGGTCCACCCGCCCCAACAGTCGTCCGCCGGACAGTAGAGGCATCGCGAAGTAGCCGTACACCCGCTTCGGTTTCGGTACGTATGCCTCAAGGCGATGGGTGAAGCCGAAGATGCGTTCCGTACGGGCGCGCTCCCAGATCAGTGAGTCGAACGGTGAGAGCAGAGTGGTGCGGTGGCGTCCTCGCGGCGTCGTGGCGAGGGCCCGGGGATCCGCCCATGCGGGCTTCGTCCAGCCCTCCACAGTGACCGGCACCAGACCGCTCTCGGCGATGACCGCGTCGAACTGCTCGCCCTTCAGACGGTGGTAGTCCGCGATGTCCGCTCTCGTCCCCACTCCCAGCGCTTCCCCGGCGAGCCGGACCAGGCGGCGCAGGCACTCCGAGTCGCTCAGCTCCACGTCGAGGAACTCAGCCGGGATCGCCCGCTCTGCCAGGTCGTACACGCGCTTCCAGCCGCGCCGCTCGGTGCAGACCACCTCACCGAACATCAGCGCCCGTTCCACGGCGACCTTGGAAGCCGACCAGTCCCACCACTCCCCGCCGTTCTTCGCGCCCCCCAACTCGGTCGCGGTCAAGGGGCCCTCCGTCTTCAGCTGCTTGATCACCGTCTCGTACGCGTCGTCCGGAAGGTCGTGGTGCCACTGTGGGCGGGCGCGATAGGCACGACGACGGAACGCGAAGTGAGGCCACTCCTCCACGGGCAGGATGCAGGCGGCGTGGGACCAGTATTCGAAGCTGTGACCGTCCGTCCAGTACGCGTCCTCGACGCTTCGGCGCTCCACCGCGCCCAGTCGTGCGTAGGGGATCAACTCATGCGAGCGCGCGAGCACCGAGATGGTGTCCAGCTGAACGGCGCCCAGGTGTCTCAGCACACCGCGCACCCCTGCCCGGCGGTCAGGCGCGCCGAGGAACCCTTGGGCGCGCAGCGCTATCCGGCGTGCCTCGTCGGCGGAGAGGTCGGCGGCTGGGGGCGGCAGCATGGTCATGCTCCGCACGATAGACGTGGGGACTGACAGTCGAGTACCCCGGTTCTCGTCATGAAGCCGTCAGGGCCGAGGTATCGGTGTTGCTCTGCTCGTCCGGTGTACTCGGTCCCGTTCGTTCGGTGCACCCGATCCCGTGCAGATGGTCACCGCTGAGCCGGCAGATAGGCGTACGGGCTGGTCAGGCCCAGGTCCGAGGGGAGCAGCGAGGCCACCCAGGTGTCCCGCAGCGTGTCCTTGTTCATCAGTGCGGCCCGCAGTGTGCCCTCGACGGTGAATCCGGCCTTCTCGGCGACAGCGCGCGATCCCGTGTTCCCCACCTCGGCCCGCCACTCCAGCCGGGTGGCGCCGAGCCGGGTGAAGGTCCAGTGGGCGAGGGCGGCGACGCTCTCCGCCATGATCCCGCGCCCGCGGTACTCCTTGGCCGTCCAGAAACCGATCTCCCACGTGCCCGAATAGGTGCGGAGCGTGACGGCGATCGACGCCATCAGGGGGCCGCCGGCTCGCGGGAGCACGGCGAAGGTGCACATGGTTCCGTTCGCCCAGCCCTCGGGCACGAGCTGTTCGGTGAATTCGGCGGCGTGTTCTCGGGCGTACGGGGAGGGCACGGTGGTCCAGCGTTGGATCTCAGGGTCCTGGCACGCCTGGTGGACCGCCTCCGTGTCGGCCGCGGTGAAGGTTCGCAGCAGGAGGTGCTCGGTGGTGAGTGTGATGGGGTCCATGGCCGGATTCTGGTGGGGACACCGGACGGATGCGAGCACTTTTCGCGCCTCACCGGCACCTTCCGCGCGTCCCGTGCGTTCTCCATGCGGGTAACGGCGACCCCTGCCGACCGCGGACCTCCCGGCCCGGTCCGTTCCTCGCTTACGATGGCCGTTGCGGTGGGGCCCGCCTGCCGTGCCCGTGCCAGTGTCCAATCACGACCTAGCCAGGCCCGATCGGCAAGGAGACCAGCCTCAGTGTCCGTCTTCAACAAGCTCATGCGTGCAGGCGAAGGCAAGATCCTGCGCAAACTGCACCGCATCGCGGACCAGGTCAACTCCATCGAAGAGGACTTCGTCAGCCTCTCCGACGCCGAGTTGCGGGCGCTTACGGAAGAGTACAAGCAGCGCTATGCCGACGGCGAAAGCCTCGACGACCTGCTTCCCGAGGCGTTCGCCACCGTCCGTGAGGCCGCCAAGCGCGTTCTCGGCCAGCGCCCCTACGACGTACAGCTGATGGGCGGCGCTGCGCTGCACCTCGGGTACGTCGCCGAGATGAAGACCGGTGAGGGCAAGACCCTCGCCGGCGCGCTGCCCACTTATCTGAACGCGCTCTCCGGCAAGGGCGTGCACCTGATCACGGTCAATGACTACCTGGCCGAGCGTGACTCCGAGGTGATGGGCAGGATCCACAAGTTCCTGGGCCTTGAGGTCGGCTGCATCCTCGCGAACATGACGCCCGCGCAGCGTCGCGAGCAGTACGCGTGTGACATCACCTACGGCACGAACAACGAGTTCGGCTTCGACTACCTCCGCGACAACATGGCCTGGTCGCAGGACGAGCTGGTCCAGCGCGGCCACAACTTCGCCGTGGTCGACGAGGTCGACTCGATCCTCGTCGACGAAGCCCGTACGCCGTTGATCATTTCCGGACCCGCGGACCAGGCCACCAAGTGGTACGGGGACTTCGCCAAGCTCGTCAAGCGACTGACCAAGGGCGAGCCGGGCAACCCCCTCAAGGGCATCGAGGAGACCGGCGACTACGAGGTCGACGAGAAGAAGCGGACCGTCGCCATCCATGAGTCCGGTGTCGCCAAGGTCGAGGACTGGCTGGGCATCGACAACCTCTACGAGTCGGTGAACACCCCTCTGGTCGGCTATCTGAACAACGCGATCAAGGCCAAGGAACTCTTCAAGAAGGACAAGGACTACGTCGTCATCGACGGCGAGGTCATGATCGTCGACGAGCACACCGGCCGAATCCTCGCCGGTCGCCGCTACAACGAGGGCATGCACCAGGCGATCGAGGCGAAGGAAGGGGTGGACATCAAGGACGAGAACCAGACCCTTGCCACGATCACCCTCCAGAACTTCTTCCTCCTCTACGGCAAGCTGTCCGGAATGACCGGTACCGCGATGACGGAAGCGGCCGAGTTCCACCAGATCTACAAGCTCGGTGTCGTTCCGATCCCCACGAACCGGCCGATGGTCCGCCAGGACCAGTCCGACCTCATCTACCGCACCGAGGTCGCCAAGTTCGCCGCCGTCGTCGACGACATCGAGGAGAAGCACGAGAAGGGGCAGCCGATCCTCGTCGGCACCACGTCGGTCGAGAAGTCCGAGTACCTCTCCCAGCAGCTCAACAAGCGCGGCATCCAGCACGAGGTGCTCAACGCCAAGCAGCACGACCGGGAAGCGATCATCGTCGCCCAGGCCGGCCGCAAGGGCGCTGTCACCGTCGCCACGAACATGGCCGGCCGTGGTACGGACATCAAGCTCGGTGGCAACCCCGACGACCTCGCCGAGGCGGAGCTGCGTCAGCAGGGCCTGGACCCGGTCGAGCACGTCGAGGAGTGGGCCGCGGCCCTCCCCTCCGCCCTGGAGAAGGCCGAGCAGGCCGTCAAGGCGGAGTTCGAGGAGGTCAAGGACCTCGGTGGGCTCTACGTACTGGGCACCGAGCGGCATGAGTCCCGTCGTATCGACAACCAGCTGCGCGGTCGTAGCGGGCGCCAGGGCGACCCCGGTGAGTCCCGCTTCTACCTCTCGCTCGGCGATGACCTGATGCGCCTGTTCAAGGCCCAGATGGTCGAGCGCGTGATGGCCATGGCCAATGTGCCCGACGACGTGCCGATCGAGAACAAGATGGTCACCCGCGCCATCGCCTCCGCGCAGTCGCAGGTCGAGCAGCAGAACTTCGAGACGCGTAAGAACGTCCTGAAGTACGACGATGTGCTCAACCGCCAGCGCAAGGTGATCTACGGCGAGCGTCGCCGCGTTCTGGAGGGCGAGGACCTGCACGAGCAGATCCGCCACTTCATGGACGACACCATCGACGCCTACATCCAGGCCGAGACCGTCGAAGGGTTCGCCGAGGAGTGGGACCTTGACCGGCTGTGGGGTGCGTTCAAGCAGCTCTACCCGGTGAAGGCCAGCATCGAGGAGTTGGAGGAGGCCGCCGGCGACCGCGTCGGAATCACGGCGGAATTCATCGCGGAGTCCATCAAGGACGACATCCACGAGCAGTACGACGAGCGGGAGAAGCAGCTCGGCTCCGAGATCATGCGCGAGCTGGAGCGGCGCGTGGTGCTGTCGGTCCTCGACCGCAAGTGGCGTGAGCACCTCTATGAGATGGACTACCTCCAGGAGGGCATCGGTCTGCGCGCGATGGCGCAGAAGGACCCCCTGGTGGAGTACCAGCGCGAGGGCTTCGACATGTTCACCGCGATGATGGACGGCATCAAGGAGGAGTCCGTCGGCTATCTGTTCAACCTGGAGGTCCAGGTCGAGCAGCAGGTCGAGGAGGTTCCGGTGGAGGACTCGGCGCAGCGCACCTCGCTCGACAAGACCGTGCCCGCCGCCCGTCCCGAGATCCGGGCGAAGGGCCTGGAGGCTCCGCAGCGCCCGAACCGGCTGCACTTCTCCGCCCCCACGGTGGACGGCGAGGGCGGTGTCGTCGAAGGTGACTTCGCCAACGACGACCAGCCGGCGCGCGGTGATTCGGACGGCATGACGCGGGCGGAGCGCCGTAAGGCGCAGCGCAGCTCGGGGCGTCGGCGCAAGAAGTAGGAGCGCTCCCGGGGGATGCCTCGGGACGGGCAGCCGGGCCGGACATCGCGACGATGTCCGGCCCGGCTTTTTTTCCTGAGCGTGCGTCGGGAGTCTCAGGCGAGCGCGGGCCGGCGCCTGGAGAAAGAACCCCGCCACCGTCTGCGGCGCCGCGGACCCGCTGTTCGGGCGGACGGCGTCGTATCGCCGGGCACGGCTCAGCCGGGAACGCCGATCCTCTCGCCCCCGAGTTCCACGGCGGCGCACCGCCAGCGCTGGTCGGCGCCCTGTTCGAGGCGGAAGGCCATGGCGCTCACCCGGTCTCCCGAACCGATGCGGGCAAAGGCTTCGATCACCCCGGGCCCGGGGTGGTACTCACCGCAGTGGCGTACGACGGGAGTGACCCGGTCCGCGGGGCGCAGGGGCGCCCCTGGTGCCAGCCGTACGAGCTGTTCGTACGCCTCTCCGATGGTGTGGCCCAACATCCAGTGCACGGGCCGTTGGCCGCTGAGCACCGCGAGCAGGCGGTCGGCGAACCAGTAGTGCGGTCGGTCCTGGCGTCGTGCGCGGGCCGTCGCGGATGCTGCGACGGCGGCGGGCCTGCGCTGGTCGCGTCGGCCTGCTGGCCGTGTCCTGTCCATGGTGTCGCCCCCGTTGGCTGGGCCCGGCCAATTCCTACCGGGCGGTAACTTCGTGTTGATCTTTTACGGTGCCCGGCAGGCGGACGCAAGGGCCCGCTCGCCGGGCAGGGCGTCGGCGAAAGATCACCTATCAGGGTGAGGAGAGCGAGTTCGGGCCCTGGTCGCCGTGGCATGGAGAGGCCGGAGGTGGACGGTTCTCGGGCCCCCAAGGGCACTCCGAAGGGGGACCTCGCACGTATCCTGAGGGCGTCTGTCGACTAGGAAAGCGGTCAGCCCATGCGTGTCTACGTCCCCCTGACGCTCTCCGGTCTCGCGGAGGCGCACAAGGTCGGTGAGCTGGGCCCGGGCCCGGTGGTGGCGTACGGCGTCACGCCCGGACTGCGCGAGTGGTACCTCTCCGACGACGTGGAGGAACTGGAGTACGCGGCCCTCAACCGTGCCGCCGCCGCCTCGCTGCGAATGATCGCCGGACGCCCGGACGAGCGCCGACGGCGGGTCGTGGTGGCGGTGGACATCGCTGACCAGGACGCCGTCGCGGACCCCGATCGTGCCCTCGACGCCAGTTCGCTCGGTGAGGTGAGCATCGCCGCCGCGGTGTCGTTGACGAAGGCTGCGGCAGTGCACGTGGACGCGGACGATGCCGTGGACGACGTGACGGCCGCCGCGGCGGCCCTCGGCGCGGCGGATCAGGGCGATGACGACGCCCAGTTCACCGTCGACGGGGCAGAGGACCACGAACTGCTCTGGTACGGCGTGCAGGAGATCCCGGCGCTGGTCGAGTGATCGTCCGGGCCGACACCGGCTGATGGCTGAGTTGCGGATTTCGTCCGGCCCGGGCCGATTGTCAGACCCGGCGGGTACGGTTTTTCCATGGGGAAGCACAGGGGCACTCACGATGCCCATCTCGTCTGGGACTGGAACGGCACACTGCTCGACGACATCACCGCGGTCATCGGGGCGACGAACGCTGCGTTCGCGGAGATAGGTCTCGCGCCGATCACGCTGGAGCGCTACCGCGAGATGTACTGCGTGCCGGTTCCCCGGTTCTACGAGCGGTTGCTGGGGCGGCTGCCGACGGACGAGGAGTGGGACTCCATGGACGGGATCTTCCACCGGTACTACAGCGAGCACCGGATCGGCTGCGGGCTGACCCAAGGGGCGGAAGAACTGCTGGGGGAGTGGCGCCGGGCGGGGCGCAGCCAGTCCCTGCTCAGCATGTTCGGGCACGACGAGCTGATTCCGATCGTCCGTGGATACGGCATCGAGGAACACTTCCTACGGGTGGAGGGGCGCAGGGGGCGTTCCGGTGGCTCCAAGGCGATCCATATGGCGGCCCACCTCGCAGCACTGGCCGATGCCACCGCTCCGGAGCGCACGGTGGTCATCGGCGATGCGGCCGATGACGCGATAGCGGCGGCACACGTGGGGGCGCGGGCCGTGCTGTACACGGGGGGATCGCACAGCAGGGCGAGTCTTGAGTCGGTGGGGGTGCCGGTGGTGGACACTCTGGAAGAGGCGGTCGAGGTCGCGATAGACCTCGTGGCGTAACTGCGCTGGTCCTAAGGGGGCCGATGCGTGCGGCGCCTGGCCTGGGTCGAGGCCCGGGGCAGCCCCAGCCGCTCCCGTACGGCTGGAGCATCGGTCGGATGGCCCGCCCGGGCGAGGGGTCCGGAACGCGCAGGCACGCACCCTGTTCTGTCTGCACGGACTAGTTGTATTGACCCGCAACGTTGTTGACGCGGCTGATGGGCGGCTTGCCGGCCAGTGCGGTGTGGCAGCGGTGGTGGTTGTAGGTGTGGAGGAAGTCTGCCAGGGCTTCGGTCCGCTCGTCGTTTGAGGTGTAGGGCCGCAGGTAGGCCCACTCGTCCAGCAGGGTGCGGTTGAAGCGTTCGACCTTGCCGTTGGTCTGCGGCCGGTAGGGGCGGATCTTCTTGTGGGTGATGCCGGCCGTGGTCAGGGCCTGGGTGAACAGCTTGGACTTGTAGCAGGAGCCGTTGTCGGTCAGGACGCGTTCGACGGTGATGCCGTGGGCCGCGAAGAACGCGTTCGCCCGTTCCCAGAAAGCGATGGCGGTGTGTTGGCGTTCGTCGGGCAGGACTTCGCTGTAGGCCAGGCGGGAGTGGTCGTCGATGGCGGAGTGGATGTGGCTGTAGCCGATCATGGGGGTGCTGCTTTTGCGCTGGTCGGTGGTGGCCTGGCGGTTGCGGTCGCCGGCTGTGCGGCCGACGACGCGCCAGCCGCCGCCGTCGGGGATGTTGCCGAGCTTCTTGATGTCGACGTGGACCAGCTCGCCCGGTCGGGCTCGTTCGTAGCGGCGGATGATCCGGCCGGTGGGCCGGTCCATGAAGGCCAGGCGGTTGATGCCGTGTCGCACGAGGATCCGGTGGACCGTCGAGGTGGGCAGCCCCAGGATCGGACCGATACGGGCCGGCCCCAGCTTGCGGTCGGTCCTCAGGCGGTAGACCTCGGCCTCGGTCGCTGCCGTTGTGCGATGCGGGGTGCTGGCGGGACGGCTGGAGCGGTCGTGCAGTCCGGCGTCGCCCTCGGACCGCCATCGGCGGACCCATTTGTGAGCTGTGGGCCTGGATATGCCCATCTCGGCCGCCACATGCGCGACCGGGCGACCCGCCAGGACGCGTTCGACCAGGATCCGCCTGCCGTGCACGGTCAAGCGGGCATTACGGTGTGACACGAAGACCTCCGTGCGGTGCAGTCCTAGACACCTCCACCACACCGGAGGTCTTCGCCATGATCAAGACCTGATCCGAGTTAACAACGCTCGTGGCCAATACACCTAGTCCGTCTGTTATGCCTGCACGGACTAGTCCCTCCGGGCCGGGCCACCACCCACGGCTTCGAGAGGTTGCCCCAGTGGTGGACCGGGCGGTTTGCTCTCTCCGGCGTTACATGCCCCTACGACGGAGCTCGGTTCACTCCTTGGCGGTCGTCGCCAGCACCCTGATGAACTCCCGCATCCAGGAAGGGTGATCGGGCCATGCACGAGAGGAGACGAGAGTGCCGTCCACCACTGCTTCCGCATCCTGGAAGCTCGCACCCGCAGCCTGCATATCCAGTTCCAGGGCCGGATAGGCGGTGACCCTACGACCCTCCAGACCACCGATCGCCGCCGTCAGTAGCGGACCGTGGCAGATCTGGGCCACCGGCTTGTCGGCGTCGAAGAATGCCTTGAGGATCTTGCGTAGTTCCGGATCGTTGCGCAGGTACTCAGGGGCTCGACCACCCGGAATGACCACGGCCACATAGTCCCCCGGATCCACTTCGGAGAAGGCCAGGTCGGCAGGCCAGGTATAGCCCGGCTTCTCGGTGTACGTGTCGAAACCCGGTTCGAAGTCGTGCACCACGAACTGGAGCTTCTTGCGAGTGGGGGCCGCGATGTGCACCTCGTACCCCTCCTCCAGCAGCCGCTGGTACGGATAGAGCACCTCCAGGGACTCTGCTGCGTCGCCGGTGACGATCAGGACCTTGGCTGTCATGGGCTGCTCCCGGTGTCGGGCTGGCGGGCCTGTCGGGGCCCGGAAAGGGCGTTCCCGGGCGGCGGCAGGGCCGTCCGCGGTGACTGTGTGTCGTCAGCCGCCAACCTGCACCTCCCGGGACTGTTTGCCAAGAGGGCCTGTGTCGCTGTGCAGAGTGTCAAACTTCGCACCCCTCTTTTGTACACATAAGGCTCATGACGCTTCGGGGGTGCGGGGCGATAGCCTGGAGCCGTGATCAGTGCGATACGCCCTGGGGGCAGCGAAGCCCCCAGCCTTCGCCCGGAGCGCCACCGCGCCGGGGCAGTCGCCGATCCCCCAGCCCCTTGCCGATTGTTGATTTTTGTCGATTCCGGCTCGGGCAACTCTCATCGCGGCATAACGTCGACCCCGACCGGACACCCCGTGTCGTGGCGTTGCGTCGCTTCTTTCACCTACGTCACGCAACGGCGCGCGACAGGAGCCAGAGGACATGCAGACCAAGCTGGACGAAGCCAAGGCCGAGCTGCTCGCACGGGCTGCCCGGGTAGCTGAGAACAGCCCTGGCGGGGTGCATCATCCCGCCGGGGAGGAGCAGGGTGAGAGTCCAGATCGGGACACCTTGCTCAGTTACCTCCAGCGCTACTACCTGCACACCGCCCCCGAGGACCTTGCGGACCGCGATCCGGTCGATGTCTATGGAGCGGCGCTTTCCCACTACCGACTGGCTGAGGACCGTCCCCAGGGAACGGCCAATGTGCGGGTCCACACCCCGACGGTCGAGGAGAACGGCTGGACCTGTAGCCACTCCGTCGTCGAGGTGGTCACGGATGACATGCCCTTCCTCGTGGACTCGGTGACCAACGAGCTCTCGCGCCAGGGCCGCGGCATCCATGTGGTGATCCACCCACAGGTCACGGTGCGTCGCGACATCACGGGCAAGCTGATCGAGGTCCTGCCCACGGTCAAGCGGCCGAGGGACCCCAAGGACCTCCCGCACGATGCGCTGATCGAGTCCTGGATCCATGTGGAGATCGACCGCGAGACGGACCGCGCCGATCTCAAGCAGATCACCAATGACCTCCTGAGGGTCCTCTCCGATGTGCGCGAAGCCGTCGAGGACTGGGAGAAGATGCGCGAAGCCGCGCTGCGCATCGCCGATGAACTCCCCTCCGAGCCGACCGCCGACGACCTTGCCGACCAGGAGGTCGACGAGGCCCGCGAGCTGCTGCGGTGGCTGGCGGCCGACCACTTCACCTTTCTGGGGTTCCGGGAGTACACACTCACGGAAGGTGATGCCCTGGCCGCAGTTCCCGGTACCGGACTCGGCATCCTGCGCTCCGACCCGCACCACAGCGAGGACGAGGACCACCCGGTCAGCCCCTCGTTCAGCAGGCTTCCCGCGGACGCCCGCGCCAAGGCCCGCGAGCACAAGCTGCTCGTCCTGACCAAGGCCAACAGCCGCGCCACCGTCCACCGGCCCAGCTACCTCGACTACGTCGGCGTCAAGAAGTTCGACGCGGACGGCAACGTCATCGGCGAACGACGCTTCCTCGGCCTGTTCTCGTCCGCCGCGTACACCGAGTCGGTCCGTCGCATCCCCGTCATCCGCCGCCGAGTGGCCGAAGTCCTCGACGGCGCCGGTTTCTCGCCCAACAGCCACGACGGCCGCGACCTGCTCCAGATCCTGGAAACCTACCCGCGCGACGAGCTGTTCCAGACCCCCGTCGACCAGCTGCGCACCATCGCCACCAGCGTGCTCTATCTCCAGGAGCGCCGTCGTCTCAGGCTCTACCTCCGCCAGGACGAGTACGGCCGCTACTACTCCGCCCTCGTCTACTTGCCGCGCGACCGCTACACAACGGGTGTACGGCTGCGCCTGATCGACATCCTCAAGGAGGAGCTCGGCGGCACCAGCGTCGACTTCACCGCGTGGAACACGGAGTCGATCCTCTCCCGCATCCACTTCGTGGTCCGGGTCGCCCCCGGCACCGAACTGCCCCACCTCACCGACGCCGACACCGAGCGCATCGAAGCCAGGCTGGTCGAAGCCGCCCGTTCCTGGGCGGACGGCTTCTCCGACGCCCTCAACGCCGAGCTGGGCGAGGAGCGCGCCGCCGAACTGCTGCGCCGCTACGGCAACGCCCTCCCCGAGGGGTACAAGGCCGACCACTCGCCGCGCTCCGCCGTCGCCGACCTGGTACACCTGGAAGCCCTCACCGACTCGGGCCGCAACTTCGCGCTCTCCCTGTACGAGCCGGTCGGCGCCGGTCCCGGAGAGCGTCGCTTCAAGATCTACCGAACCGGTGAGCAGGTCTCCCTCTCCGCGGTGCTGCCGATCCTCCAGCGACTCGGCTGCGAGGTCGTCGACGAGCGTCCCTACGAGCTGCGCTGCTCCGACCGCTCCCTGGTGTGGATCTACGACTTCGGTCTGCGGATGCCGCGCACCAACGGCGACCACCTCGCCGATGACGCCCGCGAGCGCTTCCAGGACGCCTTCGCCGCCGTGTGGACCGGAGAGGCGGAGAACGACGGCTTCAACTCCCTCGTCCTGGGAGCCGCGCTGAACTGGCGTCAGGCGATGGTGCTGCGCACCTACGCCAAGTATCTGCGTCAGGCCGGTGCCACCTTCAGCCAGGACTACATGGAGGACACCCTCCGCAACAACGTCCACACCACCCGGCTGCTGGTCTCGCTCTTCGAAGCCCGGATGTCGCCCGGCCGGCAGAGCGCAGGAACCGAGCTGACCGACGGCCTGATGGAGGAGCTCGACGGTGCGCTCGACCAGGTGGCGAGCCTGGACGAGGACCGCATCCTGCGCTCCTTCCTCACCGTGATCAAGGCGACGCTGCGCACCAACTTCTTCCAGAAGGCGGACAGCGGCGCGTACCACGGCTATGTGTCGATGAAGTTCGACCCGACGGCGATCCCCGATCTGCCCGCGCCCCGCCCGGCGTTCGAGATCTGGGTGTACTCCCCGCGCGTCGAGGGCGTCCATCTGCGCTTCGGCAAGGTCGCCCGCGGCGGTCTGCGCTGGTCCGACCGGCGTGAGGACTTCCGTACGGAGATCCTGGGCCTGGTCAAGGCGCAGATGGTGAAGAACACCGTGATCGTCCCGGTCGGCGCCAAGGGCGGCTTCGTCGCCAAGCAGCTCCCCGACCCTGCCGTGGACCGGGACGCCTGGCTCGCCGAGGGCGTCGCCTGCTACAAGACGTTCATCTCGGCACTGCTCGACATCACCGACAACCTGGTCGCGGGTGAGGTCGTTCCGCCGGCCGACGTCGTGCGACACGACGAGGACGACACCTATCTCGTCGTCGCGGCCGACAAGGGCACCGCCTCGTTCTCGGACATCGCCAACGAGGTCGCCGTCGCCTACAACTTCTGGCTCGGTGACGCCTTCGCATCCGGTGGCTCCGCCGGCTACGACCACAAGGGCATGGGCATCACGGCCCGGGGTGCCTGGGAGTCCGTCAAGCGCCACTTCCGCGAACTCGGCCACGACACCCAGACCGAGGACTTCACGGTCGTCGGCGTCGGTGACATGTCCGGCGACGTCTTCGGCAACGGCATGCTGCTCAGCGAGCACATCCGTCTGGTGGCCGCCTTCGACCACCGGCACATCTTCATCGATCCGAACCCGGACGCCGCCACCTCCTACGCCGAGCGCCGTCGCCTCTTCGAACTGCCCCGCTCCAGCTGGGCCGACTACAACAAGGAACTGCTGTCGGCGGGCGGCGGCATCCACCCCCGTACCGCCAAGTCGATCCCCGTCAACACCCATATGCGCACGGCGCTCGGCATCGAAGCCGGGGTCTCCAAGATCACCCCCGCCGAGCTGATGCGCGCCGTGCTCCACGCCCCGGTGGACCTGCTCTGGAACGGCGGAATCGGGACGTACGTCAAGGCGTCCAGCGAGTCCAACGCGGATGTGGGCGACAAGGCCAATGACGCCATCCGCGTCAATGGCGAGGACCTGCGGGTCAAGGTCGTCGGCGAGGGCGGCAACCTGGGGCTCACCCAGCTCGGCCGTATCGAGTTCGACCGCATCGGCGGTCGGGTCAACACGGATGCCATCGACAACAGCGCCGGTGTGGACACCTCCGACCACGAGGTGAACATCAAGATCCTGCTCAACGGACTGGTCGCGGACGGTGACCTCACGGTCAAGCAGCGCAACCAACTGCTGGCGAAGATGACGGACGAAGTCGGCGCGCTCGTGCTGCGCAACAACTACGCCCAGAACACCGCACTCTCCAACGCGGTCGCCCAGGCATCCTCCCTGCTCCACGCCCACCAGCGGTACATGCGCAGGCTCGGTCGGGACGGCGCGCTCAACCGTGAGCTGGAGTTCTTGCCGACCGACCGGCAGATCCGGGAGCTGCTCAACGGCGGCAAGGGTCTCAGCCAGCCCGAGCTGGCCGTTCTGATGGCGTACACCAAGATCACCACCGCTGATGAGTTGATCGGCACCTCGCTCCCGGACGATCCCTATCTGCGTCGGTTGCTGCACGCCTACTTCCCCAAGCCGCTGCGCGAGAAGTACCCCGAGGCCGTCGACAGCCATGCGCTGCGTCGGGAGATCATCACCACCGTGCTGGTCAACGACACCGTCAACACCGGCGGCTCGACCTTCCTGCACCGACTGCGCGAAGAGACCGGAGCCTCGATCGAGGAGGTCGTACGGGCACAGACGGCCGCCCGTGCGATCTTCGGCCTCAGCGCGGTCTGGGACGCGGTCGAGGGCCTCGACAACAAGGTCGCGGCCGATGTCCTGACCCGTATCCGGCTGCACTCGCGGCGGCTGGTCGAGCGCGGCACCCGCTGGCTGCTGGGCAACCGTCCGCAGCCGCTGGAGTTGGCCGAGACGGTCGAGTTCTTCTCCGAGCGCGTGGAGCAGGTCTGGGGGCAGCTGGCGAAAATGCTGCGGGGCGAGGACCTGGACTGGTACCACGGCATCCTCAAGGAGCTGACCGAGGCGGGCGTGCCCGAGGAGTTGGCCGCCCGGGTCGCCGGGTTCTCCTCGGCCTTCCCCACCCTGGACATCGTGGCCATCGCCGATCGGACGCAGAAGGAGCCGATGGCGGTCGCCGAGGTGTACTACGACCTCGCTGACCGGCTGCGGATCACCCAGCTGATGGACCGGATCATCGAACTGCCGCGTGAGGACCGCTGGCAGTCCATGGCCCGTGCGTCCATCCGTGAGGACCTGTACGCGGCCCATGCGATGCTCACCGCCGATGTGCTCTCGGTGGGCAACGGCAGCTCCAGCCCGGAGGAGCGTTTCGGCCAGTGGCAGGAGCAGAACGCATCGATCCTGGCCCGGGCGCGCGGCACCCTGGAGGAGATCCAAGGGTCCGACACCTTCGACCTGGCGAATCTGTCGGTCGCGATGCGGACCATGCGCCAACTGCTGCGGACGCACAGCTGAGCTGACGGCCGCTTCTGGCCGACCGCAGGGGCGCCCCGGGCCCACGGGGTGCCCCTGCGGTCATGCGCTCGCCCGCCACAACCGGTGACAGGACAGCACGGCGGCGGTGAGGAGCAGACCGTTCCGGAGCACCATCAACAGACAGCCGAGCGGGGTACCGGCCACCACGTCCTCGTACATCAGGGGAAAGGCCAGGGCGGTCAGACAGGCTGCGGGCAACATCAGCAGGGCGACGGAACGCTGTGTGGTGTGCCGTGAGGTGAGACAGACCGCGGCGAGGCCGAGCAGCCAGATCATGTACTGCGGGCTGATGACCCGGCTCGTGATGGTGAACAGCAGGACGGCGGCGAACGCGGCGTCCAGCGGAGTGGCCGTGTCCCAGTGACGTGCCCGGACGCGCCAGAGCACCAGCCATCCCAGCGCCAACACGCTCAGCAGCAGGGAGAGCCGTGCCACCTCGGCGGTGTACGGGCCGACCAGTTCGAATGCCCCGTACTGGAAGCGGACCTCGCCACTCCAGCCGCTGAGCCGTGCCAGTTGCAGCGCGGTTCCACCGAGGGACTCGATCTGCACCCCCCGCTCGCCCTGCTGCTGGAGGAAGCTGAGGGGATGGCTGAATCCCAGCATCAGAACGAGGAGGAGCACGGCCGCGGATACGGCGGCGGATGACCAGACGGCCCGGGTGGTACGGCCCCGGGGCGTGCCCAGGATGGTGAGCAGGGGCCACACCTTGATCATGGCCCCGATCCCGGCGAGCGCTCCACCGGTACGCGGGTTCCGGCGCAGGGCGAGGAGCCCCAGCACGGCGACCGCGGTGACGGGAACGTCGTAGCGGGCGAGCGGCAGGTGGAGCAGCAGCGGCAGTCCGCCCACCCACAGCCAGGCGCCCTGACCGCCGGCGCGGGCGAGGGCCCAGGTGATGACGGCGTCCGCGAGGAGGATCAGTGCGACGAACGCTTGGAAGTACGTCAGCCACGGCACCAGGGCGGGAGCGAGGAAGACCAGTGCGGCGCCGGGCGGGTACTGCCAGGTGGGGTCGTCGAGGGGGAAGGAGCCCTGGCTCAGCTGCTCGTACCAGTGGCGGTAGAGGGTGTGCACCTCGCCCGCCACTCCCGAGTCGCCGACCTGGTCGACGAGCAGCAGGACGACCAGACCGATCCGGGTGATCGTCCAGGCACCTGCGAGCAGGACGGCGTTCCGGCGTGCGGTTCGGTCCGGTGGAGGCCGCCTCGGTCCGAGGGACAGGGGGTGGCCGACCGGGAGCGGGGCGATCCGAGGGGACGTCATCAGCCCGCACCTTAGCCCGCTTTGGGGTATTTCCTCGCTATTTCTTAGGCCGTGCGAAGACAGCGGCTCTCCGAGGGGAGGCGCTTCGTGGGGTCGCTTGGTGTGCCGGGCTCCAATGGAGCGGCGAGGGTTCCCGGTACGGGCCGCATGGCTCCGGGGCCGGCAGGTAGGGGGCCGGAGGTACGAGGGCGGCAGATGCGTGGACGGGCAGGTACGAGGGCGAGGGATGGCAGGCGCGTGGGGGCGGCAGGCGGGAGGGTGAGGGGTAACAGGCGCGGGGGCCGGGGCACGCGGACCCTCCCAAGGCATCCAGGGGCCGAGGGCACCCTCAAGGGGGTCGGGCGGAAGGCACAAAAGGCGTAGAAAGCGCCGGCAGCTTCGCCCCTGCGAAGCGGGGCGCCGGACGTGCGACCCATGTCCGGACGTGCGACCCATGTCCGGACGTGTGGCTCATCTCCGGACGTCTGGCCCACAAGGACCGGCCGACCACAGGAGCGTGCCGACCACAGGAAGGGGCCGTCCACAAGATCAGAACAGGGCTCAGCGCAGCGCTCGGAGCATCACCGCGTACAGCGGCGCATCGGGGAACGGTCGCCGCTCGCCGATCTTGCGGTACTGCCAGGACTCGTAGAGCGCCTGCACCCGCGGATGCGTGGTGTCGACGAGGAGCACGGCCATGTGTTCCCCGCGCTGCCTCAGCAGGGACTCGTGCAGACGGGCCGACACCCCGGTCTTGCGCCACCGCGGCCGGACCATCAACTCCGAGACCGCGAAGGTCGACGGATTGTCGGGAGTGGCGGGCAGGTGCTCGCGCCACCACTCCCGGCCGTTCCCCGAAGGCGCGCCGTAGACGAAGCCCACCGGCTCCCGGCCCTCGTAGCCGATGACACAGGCGAAGTCCGGATTGCCGCCCCAGTGGTCGACGAACCAGGGGAAGCGCTGGACGAAGGGGTCGCCCGCCTGTTCGGCGTACGCATCGGCGTGGACGTCCAGCAGCACCTGTCGGATGCCCGGAAGATCGCCGTGTCCGTACCGTCGCAGCTCGACGTTCACGATCGACTCCATTGGTCGCGGTAGCGGTCGCCCCAGGAGCGCGCCACCGCACTGGTCGGTGCCTGTTCCATGAGGTCGCGGTAGAAGTCGCCCATCAGCGAGCGCATCCGTCCCGGCAGTTGTCCGCCGGCCATCAGCTCGAAGACGGACGACGCCGTGTCGCACGCCTGCTCGGTGTCTCCCTGGTGGAGCTGGGCGAGTCCGAGGCGCGCGGTCGTCAGCGCTCGATTGCGGCGGAACTGGTCCGGCAGCACCGCCAGGGCCCTGTGCGATGCGGCCTCCGCCTCGGCGGCATCACCGAGCCGGTCCTGCACGATCGCGCTGAGGGCGTGTAACTCGGCGGGACCGTAGAAGGCTATCCAGGACGGTCGCACCGTATGGGCATCCGCCTTGCCCAACAGGTCCTGGGCGAATCCGAGCGAGCGCAGGGCGGGTTGTCGATCGCCCTTGTTCGCATGGCCGATCGCGGTACGGGCGTGGGCCAGGGAGGCGAACAGCGGATCGCGTCGGGTGATGCCCGTTGCCTGTGCCGCGTGCGCGGCATCCACGGCGGCTCCGTGCTCCTTGCGCTGGTGCGCCAGCATGGCCACGGAGTTCCACACCCGCATCTCGGCGGTGGGGTCATCGGCCATCCGCGCCAGGTAGAGCGCTTCCTTGAGCTGGCTCTGTGCCCGACCGAGGTGACGCGCGTCGATGTTGGACCAGGCCGCTGTCGCCGTGAAGTCGGCGGCGAGTCCCAGGAGTCTTTGCCGTACGCGCTGGGAGCTGGCCCGGCTCTGGTTGCCCAGACACTCGGACGCCCCGGCGAGGGCGGTTCTCTCCAGGGCGGCGTGGCCTCCGCGCGCGTCGTCCAGTGCCATCAGACCGTCCAGACTGGCTCGCAGTCTGGCCACGTCCGATGTGCCCACCCGGCCGGTTGCGCCCGGGGTGGCGGGCAGTGCGGACCCGGCCGCTGTGGCCGTGGTGGAGGCGAGGAAGGTGCGGCGGAGCAATGGGCCCTCCGGTGGAACGAAGCCGAGTTCGACGGTCGGACGCCCGAATACTGCCTCTAACGCGGCCCGTTGGCGCGGGTGCGGCCAGCGGGATTTTCCGGTCAGCCAATAGCGGACGGTCCTGTCGCTCACTGTGCCCCGATGGCCTGCGGTCCTCAGCTGCTCGTTCAGCTTCTCGACCAGTTCGGCCTGGGTGAACCCTGCTTCCTCCACCGCTGTTTTCAAGCGGACGTTGGCAGTCACGAGGTTCACGGTAGCGGTTCTCCCTGTGACTGTTGAGGCTTCCGTTCCGCTACTCGGCCTGGAAATTTCCGGTCGCACGCGACCAGCCCCGCCCGGTTTTTCCTGCCCTGACCGGATGCCGAAGCGGTTGTATGAGCCCCTGGCTGCCCCTGCCAGGCGGCCGTCCCCGCTTCCGCCCTCAGCCCCCGCCCAGGCGGAAGCGGGTTCCCCCCGCGCCCCCCACCTGTCATGAGGCTCCCATGATGACGAAAGCAGAATCCGTACCCATCGGATGTCCGAGCTACAGCGAAGTGCTCGACGGCGTACCACAGTCGGTGCGCAGAGCCAGAGTCCTGGTGATGGACGCGCTGGAGAAATGGGATCTGGCGGAGCTGACGGATTCGGCCGTACTGGTGGCGAGCGAACTGGTCGCCAACAGCGTGGAGCACTCCGGGTGCCGGGTGATCCACGTCGTCGTCTCACGGCCCACGCGGTCGGCGGTGCGGGTGGCGGTGCTCGACGCCTCCCCCCGGCTGCCGGTGATGCGGGAGGCCGATTTACACGCGGAACGCGGGCGCGGATTGGCAGTGATCTCCGCGCTGTCGTGCCGCTGGGGCACCGAGCAGTTGGACTGGGGCAAACGGGTGTGGGCCGAGCTCACCCTGTCCTGAGGTCCGTCGTCCGGATGTCATCGACGGATCGCCTCCGTCCAGGGGTCCGAGGCCGCTGGACCCTTCCCCGAGAGGTGGCGCGCATCGAACGCCGATACGATGCGCGCCGCCTGTGGGACGAGCGCACCGACGGGCGGTGGGACCTTCCGCCACGGGACGCCGGGGACCGATCCCTACTTCACGGCCCCCGCCATCACCCCGGAGACGAACTGCCGTTGGAACGCGAAGAACACGGCGAGCGGAATCACCATCGACAAGAACGCCCCGGACGCCAGTACATCGATGTTGTTCCCGAACTGGCGCACCTGCCGCTGGAGCGCCACCGTGATCGGCGCGCTCTCCGAATCGGCGAAGATCAGCGCCACCAGCATGTCGTTCCACACCCAGAGGAACTGGAAGATCCCGAGCGAGGCGATGGCGGGTGCTCCGAGCGGCATCACCACCTGTGCGAACAGCCGCAGTTCGCCGGCGCCGTCCAACCGGGCCGCCTCCAACAGCTCCCGCGGGATCTCCGCGAAGAAGTTGCGCAGCAGGAAGATCGCGAACGGTAGGCCGAAGGCGACGTGGAAGAGGATGACGCCGAGCGTGGTTTCGAAGATCCCGATGTCGCCGAAGAGCTTGGACACCGGTACGAGGGCCACCTGCACCGGGACCACCAGCAGGGCCACCACCGCCATGAACCACCAGTCGCGGCCGGGGAAGTCCATCCAGGCGAACGCGTATCCGGCGAGCGCGCCGATCACCACCACCAGGACGGTCGCCGGCACGGTGATCGCCACGCTCGCCCAGAGCGAGTCGGTGATCGCCTCGTTCGAAAGGAGCCGTTCGTAGTTCTCCGCCGTGAGTTGGGCCGGCTGGCTGAACACCTGCCACCAGCCGCTCGCGGCGATGTCAGAGGGGTCGCGCAGCGAGGAGACCAGCAGTCCGAAGGTGGGCATCAGCCAGAACAGCCCGACCAGGACGAGGAAGATCCGCATCGCACCGCCGCCGGTTATGGCGGCTATCCGTGCCGGGAGCGACTGTCGGGCCTTCACCCCACCGCCGGCTGAGGTCGTCGGGGCCTTTGGGGCCTTCGAGGTCATCGGCGGCTCTCCCTTCGCATCCGACGGATGTTCACGAACATCACGGGGAGCACCAGCAACAGCAGAAGCACTGCGATGGCGCTGCCGAGGCCGAGGTGCGAGTCCGTGCCGAACGATGAGCGGTAGAGCTGGAGCGCCAGCACATTGGCGTCGTCCTGGGACGAACCCGGCGCGATGATGTACACCAGATCGAAGATCTTCAACACATTGATCATCAGCGTCACCAGCACCACCCCCAGGACGGGGGCCAGCAGGGGCACGGTGATGCGGCGGAAGACCTGCCACTCGTTGGCGCCGTCCATCCGTGCCGCCTCCAGCAGTTCCCGCGGCACGCTCGCCAGCCCCGCGGCGATGAGCACCATCGCGAAGCCGGCCCACATCCAGACGTAGCTGCCGATGATCGCGGGGGTCACCAGCGAGGGGCCGAGCCAATCGACCCCGTTGTACGGCTCCCGGAAGTTCTCCGCGGGCAAGCGGAGCTGTGCTCCTTCGGCCGCGGCCGGTAGGGCGAACGTGCCGTCCGCGCCGGCCCGCGCCGAGGCGACGACCTCTCCGTCCTTGACGGCCTCCACCTTGAGGCCCTTGAGACCCAACTCCGTGCCGTCGACGACGTTCGGCTTACCGCCGCCGCCCCGGGTGAAGTCCAGCCAGGCCGTGCCCTCGATCTTCCCGTCAGACGCCGATGTGGGCGCCTTCGCCGGCCGGGCGTCCTCCGGCATCACGGCAGGGGCCACCCCCACCAGGGGCAGCAGCACCGGCGTACCCGCGGACACCGGCTCCTTGGTGACGAAGGAACCGCCGCCGCCGGCCGTGAGCGGATGCACCGGGAGGGGGCGGGCCCGGGGAAAGACCGACGACTCGGCGAACGTGTCGTGCACGCCCACCCAGACCGCATTGGCGACCCCGCGGTCCGGGTCCTGTTCGTACACCAGTCGGAAGATGATGCCCGAGGCGAGCATGGAGATCGCCATGGGCATAAAGATGATCAATTTGAACGCGGTGCCCCACCGAACGCGTTCCGTCAGTACGGCGAAGATCAATCCGAGTACGGTGGCGACGGCCGGAGCCACCACCACCCAGATCGCATTGTTCTTCACCGCGGTGAAGATGCTCTCGTCGGTGAAGATCTCCACATAGTTGTCGAATCCCGCGAATGCCTCGCCGGACCGGTCGAAGAACGAACGGTGAACCGAGTACCCGATGGGGTAGACCACGAGCGCGCCCAACAGCACCAGTGCGGGCAGCAGAAAGCCGGCCGCCATCAATGCACGGGTCCCGAGCACGCTCTTACGCTGCGGAGCGGGGGAGTCCGGTCGCGCCGGACCCCCCGCCGGAGCCGTGGTGGACATCCCCTAGCCCTGGTACGCCTTGGCCGCTTCGGACTCCAGCTGCTGCTGAATACCCGTGATGTCCTTCGGATTCTTGAGGAAGTCCTGAAGGGCCTTCCAGAATCCCTTGCCCGGAGTACCGCCGAAGGACTGCGGCATCTGGTCCGACATGTCGAATCGGAAATCGTCGCCCGATGCGATCAGTGCCTTTGCGATGTCGCGCAGTACGTCATTGGGATACGCGGCCGGATCCAGTGCCTTGTTGGGAGAGAGGAATCCCCCCGCCGCGGCCGAGATCGCCGCCGCGTCGGGTGAGGCCAGGAAGGTCAGCAGCGCCTGGGCGCCCTTGCTGTCCTTCAGTGCCACCGCCGCGTCCCCGCCCGTGACGACCGGTGGTTCCGCTCCGACCGCGGGGAAGGGGAAGACCTTGGCATCCGTTCCGATCTTGGCGTCCGTCTGGGCGATGTTGACCGAGACGAAGTCACCCTCGAAGACCATGGCCCCCTTGGGCTGGTCACCACCGGTGAACGTCTGGGTGACGGACGCCGGGAACTCGGTTTGGAGCGCGCCGCTGGCCCCGCCCGCGATCAGGCTCGGCTTGCCGAAGAGTTGCGCCAGGGCCCTCAGCGCCGCCTTCACGGAAGGATCGGTCCACTTGATCTGGTGCTTGGCGAGTTGGTCGTACTTCTCGGGGCCGGCCTGCGAGAGGTAGATGTTCTCGAACCAGTCGGTCAGCGTCCAACCGTCCGCGCCCGCCACCGAGACGGGTGTGACCCCCGATGCCGAGATGGTTTCGGCGGTGGTCAGGAATTCCTTCCACGTCTTCGGTTCCTTGGCGCCCGCATTGTCGAACGCGGCGCTGTTGTACCAGACGAGCGACTTGTTGGCGGCCTTGTAATAGACGCCGTACTGCTCGCCCTTCACCTGGCCGATCTTCTGCCAGCCGGCCGAGTAGTTCTTCGCCAGTTCCGCCTTGGCCGCCGCGCCGACGGGTTTGGCCCAGCCGCGCTGTACCGCCTGTTGGATGGCGCCCGGTTGGGGCAGCAGCGCCACATCGGGCGGGCTGCCGCCGGCGATCTTGGTACCGAGGAAATTGACGATCGGGTCCTGTGCCGGGACGAAGGTGACTTCGGCCCCCGTGCGTTTCTCGAACTCGTCCAGGACCTTGACGAAGTTCTCCTGCTCGGGCCCGCTCCAGACGGCCGCGACTTCGACCTTCTCCCCCTTCAGTTGGGGAAGCTGAACCGTCGAGGTGGGCGCGGTGCCCTTGGCTTCGCCAGATTTCTTTGGAGTTCCCCCGCCATCGCCATCGCCACCGCATCCGGCCACCGTGAGCGCGACGACCGCGGTTATTACCGCCGTGGCCCTGCCCGTACGAAGAGTTGTGTGCATTGCTGCCCCGTCTCTTGCGTGCGTTCCCATTGAGCGACAGGTCTACGCCGGGTCCAGCAGCGTCGCAATACCGCCGTCGGGCCGCGGCGGGCTTTTGTGATCCCCCTGTGACGTCATGCCCCCTCGAAGGGCTTTAATACGTGCCCGTCAAGGATGAACAGGAGTCAGCGGCGGCAGGGCCCGTGCGTCCACCAGGCTGGCGGCCCGCTCCAACGCACTCGCCAGCAGGGCGAGATCGGTCGGCCCGTTGCCCAACTCGCGCACGGGTCGGCGGGTCGGCGGGTCTCCCATCCGCTCCCACTCCAGCGGGACGACAGTGGGGCGCAAGGTGGCCGTACGAGGGATGCGCCCGGTGACCCGGCCGCTGTGGAACGGCGTCTCCCGCCCGTCACGGTGTCTCAGTCGACCCCGCCCCGGGGTGGGCTCCTGCGGGCCCGGTGCGGCCGGCGGCGCATCCAGGACGGCCCGCAGCCGCGTCCCGCGGGCCAACTCGGTGTCGGCGGTGTACTCGGGACGGGCCGAGGTGGCGACCAGATGGACACCGAGCCGCTCGCCGTCACGGGCCACGGCTTCCAGCGCCCGCACCACCGAACCGGCCGCCGGACGTCCGGTACTGCCCAGCGCGGGGGCCACCAGCGCGTCGTAGTCGTCGACCAGCACCACCAGTTTGGGCAGCGGTCGTTCGGCAGTGGGAGCGGTCGGGGTCCGACCACCGGGGCGCAGCCGCAGGGTGCCGCTCGGAGGGGATTCGAGGTCTCCACGGGCGGAGGTTCCGGGGGCCGCCGCGGGCGGATAGGCGGGGGCGAACTGTCCCGGGGTGCCCGACGGGCGCTGGCCGGCCGTACGCCCGCTCGACCGTTCATCGGCGAAGTTCGTGGACCCGAGGATCTCCGCCCGTCGTTTCAGCTCTGCGCCGAGCGCCTGGGCGAAGGCGCGCATCCGCACCGGATCGTTGGCGATCAGGTGCTCGCAGGCGTGCGGCAGCTCGGTGCAGACGCCGAGGCCGTCGCCGCGCTCACCGCCCGCGCCGTCCACGAGCAGCAGACCGAGGCGGTCGGGGCGGGCGCTGGCGGCGAGGGAGGCGGCGATGGACCGCAGCAGTTCCGTACGCCCGCTGCCCGGAGGCCCCTCGATCAGCAGGTGGGGGCCGTCCTTGACGAGGTCCACGGCGAGGGGCCCCCGAGGACCCGCACCCAGTACCGCGGTCCCGTCCGACCACCGGTCCGCCGGTTGATCGGACGCGGACTTGCCGTTCTGCGCGGGTACGTCGGCGGCCGAGGCCCAACGTGCCATCAGCGAGGCGGGCGTGGCACGGGCGAGTCCCAACTCGTCCAGCAGACGGGCCGAGCGGGGCAGGGCCGCTGCCGCTCGTCCGGTGCCCGGGGCCGCTCCCGCGGGCCCTTCGGTGCGCAGCGGCGCCAGCGCCCGGGCGAAGCGCTCCGCCCAGGCCGCCGACACGGCGTCCACCGTGGCCAGCGTGCCCTGGCCCGCCGGTAGCCCACCGGCCGTCCGCAACAGCCGCAGTGCCGTCGCCACATCTCCGCTGAGCATGGCGACCGCTCCGCACTCACGGAAGGCGAGCGAGGCCGCGCACGCCGTCTCGTAGGTCGCCGCGATCGGTGAGTTCGGCGACGCGGCGGGCGTCTCCGCCAGCACGATCAGATGGATTCCGGTAGCCCTGCCGACGCTTGCGAGCCGCGCCGTCGCTTCCCGCAGTGCTGCGGAACCCGGGTCCCCGTCGACGATGACGACGGTGTGGCCGCCGACGTGGTGCGCGGCGGCCTCCGCCACGGCCTGGGGGTCGGCACTGGGCCAACCCGGTCCCCACGGGCCGTCGTCGAGCCGGCGCGTCAACTCGGCCGTACGTGCGGCGGCCTGCTCGCGGTCGTAGGCCAACAGGAGCCGGCAGTCCTGGCCGCGGGCCGGGCGCAGATGTGGCAACCAGCCAAGCCAGGCCCATTCCGCACGGCGTTCCTCCAGGCTGCGCGAGCGATCCGCGCTGATCAGCACGATCTCCAGCTCTGCGGGGCAGTGGGCTGCGGTGAGCTGCGCCAGGGCCCAGCGAGCGAGCCCCGCCAGCCGGGTGCGGGGTCCGGCGAGCCCGAGGGAGCCGGCCTCCCTGAGTCCCACGGTGACCGGTACGGAGGGCAGCCCGTCGCGATCGTCGGTCCCGAGTCGCAGCACCAGGGACTCCGGGTGCCCCGGGCCGCGCTCCCAGAGCCGGGGGCCGGGTCCGAGCGCGGTGAGCAGGACGGCAGCGGGATCGGGCCAGCGTTCGGCCGCGGCCGGGCCCCGCCGCTCCGAGCGGGCCGCGGGCACGGATCCCGCCGGCGGCCAGGGTGGGGGAGAGTCGGCAGTTGCGGCGCCCTCCGTACCCTCCTTGCCGCCCGTCAGTCGCCGTGCCCACGCCCCTATCCCGCGCTTGCGCCCGCCGCGCACCTCGTGGTGGCCGTTCCCCCGCGGTCCTTCGGGGTGGTCGGACGGTTCGAGGTCCAGAGGGTGGGGAGGAGGCGAGCCGGCTGTCGCGGGGTGCTCGGGAGTGAACTGCGCCGGTACCCGTCCTGTGGGCGCGGACACTCCGGCCGGCCCGGGCTCGCCGTGCTGCCCGCCGCCTTCCGTCGCCTCGGGGTGCTCGGGGTGCTTGGCCCGGCTCGGGTCGTCGTCGGTGAGGTGTGCGCAACCGGGGTCGGGGACGCGCAGATGTCCCTCGCCGTCCGGGTCGGTCGGCAGCGCGGGCGCCGGGGTGCCCGGCGCCAGCCGCAGGGCGGACTCGCCGAGCCGCAGCAGTGCGCCCGCGCTGAGCCGGGTGGGGCGGGGGCCGACCGGCCTGCCGTCCAGGGTGGTGCCGTTGGTCGAGCCGAGGTCGGCGACGGTGACCCGGCCGTCCTCCTCGACCGTCACCGAACAGTGCAGCCGGGAGACGTCGGGGTCGTCCAGCGGTACGTCGGCGTCGGCGGAGCGCCCCACGCTGATCTGTCCGCCGTGCAGGAGGTGGACCCCGCCGGCGTCCGGACCCGCGACGACGTGGAGCTGTGCGGATGCGTCGGTTCCGGGGGGCTCTGCCTCACCCGGGAACTGGAGGGACAGCACGGCGCCGTCCACCAGCGGTGGTTCGCCGAGGATGCGGCGCTGCGCGTCGAGCCGTTCCTGTCCGGCGTACAGCACGACGGCGGCACCGGATATGTCGGAGCCCGCTGCGGCGGTCGCCAGACCGGACGCCACGGCGGCGAGGGCCGTCCCGGCGGGTGCGGTGACGAGCACGTCGCAAGCGCGGGCACGGGCCGGTCCGGCCTGTCCTGCGACGGCTCCTGCCACCGTCGCGGACTGCCCGCCGCGTGGCGCGAGAACGGTCAGCCGGATCTGCATCGCCGTCTGCAATCCCTTCAGCACGGGGTGCCCGGCAGGGGAGCCGCCTCCGATGGCCCCCACCCGGCAGGTCGGCACGGAACACGAGGGCTCCCGTCCCACGGCTCCGTGCTGGGGGCATCCTCGCACCTGGATCTGACAACGCGCCCGGCAACCGGCGATAAGTGATCTTGAATGATCCTATCCGGGCGGAAAAGTGCCTGGTTGGGTCCAGGACGGACACTGTGGTGTTGTCTGCCGGTGCCTGCGTTTGGGTGCGACAAGCACCTTCGGCAACCTTCCGTGCGGCTCCGGCGTCTTTGCTGCGGACGACCCCGGTGCAGCGACCACACGGCGCGACCGGCGTGAACCCGCCGGTGCGCCGCAGGACGGGTCCTGCGAAGGAACACCTGTGGACAACCGACCGGCGACTTGTTGGCCGGCATTAAAGTGGGTCGGACACCCGGGCGGCGCCACCGTGGGCCCGGACCACGCAAGGACCACGATCAGCAGGGAGCGCATGACGTGCGGCCTGTAGGCAGCAAGTACCTCCTGGAGCAGCCACTCGGCCGCGGAGCCACCGGCACCGTTTGGCGTGCCCGGCAGCGCGAGACCGCGGGCGCCGAAGCGGCGGTGCCGGGCCAGCCCGGCGAGACGGTCGCGATCAAGGTCCTCAAGGAGGAGCTGGCGAACGACCCGGACGTCGTGATGCGCTTCCTGCGCGAGCGCTCCGTCCTGCTCCGGCTGACGCACCCCAACATCGTGCGCACCCGTGACCTGGTCGTCGAGGGTGACCTCCTGGCCCTCGTCATGGACCTCATCGACGGCCCGGACCTGCACCGCCACCTCCGGGACAACGGGCCCTTCACCCCGGTCGCGGCCTCCCTGCTGACCGCGCAGGTCGCCGACGCCCTCGCGGCCAGTCACGCCGACGGAGTCGTCCACCGCGACCTCAAGCCGGCGAACGTCCTGCTCAAGACGGACGCAGACGGTCAGATGCACCCGATGCTCACCGACTTCGGCATCGCCCGCCTCGCCGACTCCCCGGGTCTGACCCGGGCCCATGAGTTCGTGGGCACCCCGGCGTACGTCGCGCCCGAGTCGGCCGAAGGCCGTCCCCAGACCTCCGCCGTCGATATCTACGGCGCCGGCATCCTGATGTACGAGCTGGTCACCGGCCGGCCGCCGTTCGCCGGTGGCAGTGCGCTCGAAGTGCTCCACCGACACCTCAGCGAGGAGCCGCGCCGTCCCACCACCGTGCCGGAGCCGCTGTGGACGGTGATGGAGCGGTGTCTGCGCAAGGAGCCCGACGAGCGCCCCAGCGCGGTCAACCTGGCCCGTGCGCTGCGTACCGTGGCCGCAGGTGTCGGGGTCCACTCCACCGGCGCCCAGGTCGACGCGGCCCTCGGGGTTGCCGCCCTGCTGGCTCCCGATCCCTCACCCACCCGGGTTCCGGAGACGCCGGGCGCAGCCGACCCGACGCAGGTACTGCCCAGCGGTGGCCCGAGCGGCCCCCGGGCGGGCTACGACCCGAACGCCGCGACGAGCGTCATGCAGCAGACCGGCTCCCCCTCCGGCGCCGCCGACCCCACGAGCGTGCTCCCGCGCGGTGGCGCGCCCGATCCGACCTCGGTGATGCCGCCGGTGCCCCCGCGTCCCGAAGGCACCCCGGGCGCTCAGGACCCGCACCCCTGGCAGTCGCAGCTCCAGGCCGCCCGCGATCGCAATGACCAGACTCAGGTCCAGTACCTGGACCCGAGTCAGGACCCGCTGCGCCGCCGCCCCCAGCGCCAGCCGCAGCCGCCCCAGCAACCGCCACAGCAGCCCCGCCAGCAGTACGCGCCTCCGTCGCCCCAGCCGCAGCCGCGTCAGCAGCCGCGCCCTCAGCGTCAGCAGCCGCGTCCCCAGCCCCCGCAGCGCCAGCAGTACGCGCCCCAGCCCTACGCGCCTCAGCCGGTGCAGCCGCAACCCCAGCAGCCCCAGCCGCCCGCTCCGCGCCCGCCCCGGCAGCGCAGCGCCAACCCGATGCGGATCCCCGGGCTCGGCTGCCTCAAGGGGTGTCTGTTCTCGGTGTTCATGCTGGTGGTCGTCTGCTGGATGATCTGGGAGCTCACTCCGGTTCAGGGCTGGATCGCGGAGGGCAAGAGCTTCTGGACCGCGATCGGTGACGGCATCACCAGTGTCAAGGACTGGGTGAACGAACTCGGCGCGTCCGACCCGGCCGCGAACGAGCCGAGCACCTCCGACCCGGGCAACGGCCAGTAGCCAGTAGCCACAGCCTCCGGCTGACGAGTGGATTTGTCGACTTCCGCGGGTAAAAACCACCCGCGGAAGTGAAGGTTGGTGCCATCCGGGGCGCGCGGGTGCCCTCACCACGCGTACGTTTATGGACAACGCCAGCCGCTGAGGGAGCAGTCTTGGCACGGAACATCGGCAGCCGGTACACGGCTCACCAGATCCTCGGTCGCGGCAGCGCAGGCACGGTCTGGGCAGGTGAAGGGCCTGACGGCCCCGTCGCCATCAAGCTGTTGCGGGAGGACCTCGCATCCGACCAAGAACTGGTCGGACGCTTCGTCCAGGAGCGCACGGCCCTGCTCGGCCTCGATCACCCCAGCGTGGTCGCCGTCCACGACCTCGTCGTCGACGGCAATGACCTCGCCCTGGTGATGGACCTGGTCCGGGGCACCGATCTGCGCACCCGTCTCGACCGGGAACGCAGACTCGCCCCCGAAGCCGCCGTCGCGATCATCGCGGACGTCGCAGACGGGCTCGCGGCGGCCCATGCCGCCCACGTCGTCCACCGGGACGTCAAACCCGAGAACATCCTGCTCAACATGGAAGGGGCGCTCGGCCCCGGCGGCGCCCACCCCGCACTCCTCACCGACTTCGGCGTCGCCAAGCTGATCGACACCCCGGGCCGCACCAAGTCGACCCGCATCATCGGCACCCCCGACTACCTCGCCCCCGAGATAGTCGAGGGACTGCCACCACGGGCCGCGGTCGACATCTACGCCCTCGCCACCGTCCTGTACGAACTGCTCGCGGGCTTCACGCCCTTCGGCGGAGGCCACCCCGGGGCGGTGCTGCGCCGCCATGTCACCGAGACGGTCGTGCCGCTGCCCGGCATCCCCGACGAGTTGTGGCAACTGATCGTCCAGTGCCTGGCCAAAGCGCCCGCCTCCAGGCTGCGCGCGTCCGAGCTGGGGACCCTGCTGCGCGATCTGCTCCCGCTCCTCGCCGGCCTGCCGCCGCTCGACGTCGATGAACCGGACTCCGAACAGCCCTCGGACTCCTACGAGGAGCCGGTGCCCGAGGCCCCGGGCGAGGTCCGCCGACGCGGTGCCGTGCCGCTGGTCCCCGGTGCCGCACCCGCCGACTCCAACCGGGACACCCACACCTCGATGCGCGTCCCCGCCCCCGACGAGCTCGCGGGCGGAGCGCACGGCACCGCTCGTGCGCCGCGCAGCCCGGGCCAGCGCCGCCCCGGCTCGGCCCGCAACAAGCCGGGCAAGGCGGGCGCCCGTTCCAGCGCGGTCCGTAAGAGGCGGATCACCCTCGGTGTGGCCTCGCTCGCGGTCATCGCCGCGGTGAGCATCGGCGGCTGGTTGGCGACCGCCGACGGCGAGCCCGCATCGCCCCCGAAGGACTCCAAGTCCTCCACCGCAGAGCCCTAGATCGCAGTCCACACCGGGACCGACACCTTCTGTTCTGTGCCGGGCCCGCCCCGACGCGGGCGGCCCGGCGAGCCCCTGGGAGCGTCTGCGGAGCCCTCGCGGGCCGGTATGTCGCGGCCAGCCGTTACGCTGGACCCGTGGCAGTCGTCGATGTATCCGAAGAGCTGAAGTCCCTCTCCTCGACCATGGGGTCGATCGAGGCCGTCCTGGACCTTGAGAAGATGAGGGCCGACATCGCCGTGCTTGAGGAGCAGGCAGCGGCCCCGTCGCTGTGGGACGACCCCGAAGCGGCACAGAAGATCACCAGCAAGCTCTCGCACCTCCAGGCCGAGCTGCGCAAGACCGAGGCGCTCCGGAGCCGGATCGACGACGTGGCCGTGCTCTTCGAGCTGGCCGAGGCAGAGGACGACGCGGACACCCTCGCCGAGGCCGAGTCCGAGTTGACCGATGTCCGCAAGGCCCTGGACGAGATGGAAGTGCGCACGCTTCTGTCCGGCGAGTACGACGAGCGCGAGGCCCTGGTCAACATTCGTGCCGAAGCCGGTGGCGTCGATGCCTCGGACTTCGCCGAGCGGCTCCAGCGGATGTACCTGCGGTGGGCCGAGCGACACGGATACTCCACGGAGATCTACGAGACCTCGTTCGCGGAGGAGGCCGGCATCAAGTCGACCACCTTCGTGGTGAAGGCGCCCTACGCCTACGGCACGCTCTCGGTCGAGCAGGGCACCCACCGTCTGGTCCGTATCTCGCCCTTCGACAACCAGGGTCGCCGTCAGACGTCCTTCGCCGGCGTCGAGGTGCTGCCCGTGGTCGAGTCGAGCGACCACGTCGAGATCGACGAGTCCGAGCTGCGCGTGGATGTGTACCGCGCTTCGGGCCCGGGCGGCCAGGGTGTCAACACCACCGACTCCGCCGTCCGCATCACGCACATCCCCACGAACATCGTCGTCTCCTGCCAGAACGAGCGCTCCCAGATCCAGAACAAGGCGAGCGCGATGAACGTCCTCCAGGCGAAGCTGCTTGAGCGCCGCCGCCAGGAGGAGCAGGCGAAGATGGACGCGCTCAAGGGCGACGGCGGCAATTCCTGGGGCAACCAGATGCGGTCGTACGTCCTGCACCCCTACCAGATGGTCAAGGACCTCCGGACGGAGTTCGAGGTCGGCAATCCGCAGGCCGTTCTGGATGGCGAGATCGACGGATTCCTGGAGGCGGGCATCCGCTGGCGGAAGCGTCAGGAGCGCTAGGAAGTGTCCGTAAAGTAGCGCCGTCCGCGGAGCGAGCCTTCGCGGGGCACTCGTAGAACATGATGCCGATCCCTTCAGTTCAGGGGGGTCGGCATCATTGCGTGATATCCGGTTTCGAAGGGACGACCGACGCGTGTACGAGGTGTACCTCCGCCGGGGGGCGCCGGGGCGACCGTACGCAGTTCGTGGTGTTGGTGCATCGTTTCCGCTTGTCGGTTTCTACGGCTTCTACGGTTTCTACGGTGCGTAGTGGGAATGGTGGTGTTACGCCACAGGTCCATTCAACGGTGTGTGAGTGCAGCTCACGAGGGTGCAGGGTCGCTGGGGTTACCCGGTGCTGATGTTGAATTCGCGCTCGCAAGTGGTGCATTGAGCCTTCACTCGCTTTGTCGATAAGGCAATCCCGAGCTCATAGGTCGTCAGTTTGCTTGTGTGTCACAGTTGTATCCCCCCTGGTCAGGCAAGCCGCCTTATACCGGACATCGCACGCGCAACCGCCTTGACGGGTCCTCGAAAACTGGGAAAGCTGACGCGCGGCAGACGCATTTCCGGGGTTCGTGTGTGACGGGGGAAGAGTCCAACTCCCTGTAGCCGACGCCCTGGCGCGCTGCACTATTTGACGAATAGCTACTGGGGGTAGCAGCTACATGACGAAGAAGACGCGCATCCGTGTGGCGCGGATCGTCGCCGGCGCGGTGATCGCTGCCGGTGCGTCGCTGACCGCCGCGGGTGTCGCTTCGGCCGTTGGCGCCGACGCCGACGCTGGAATCGGTATTGACGCACGGCTCGACGGTGACCCCACCGGGGACCCGACGACCATCCCGACCGATCCGGGTCCGACCGACCCCGGTCCCACTGACCCCGGCCCGACTGACCCTGGTCCCACGGATCCGGGTCCGACCGACCCCGGCCCGACTGACCCTGGTCCCACGGATCCGGGTCCGACCGACCCCGGCCCGACTGACCCCGGTCCCACGGATCCGGGCCCCACTGACCCCGGCCCGACCGACCCCGGCCCGACGGATCCGGGTCCGACCGACCCCGGTCCGACCGACCCGGGCCCCACGGACCCGACCTCCAACCCCACGAAGCCCGGCGGGACCACGAACCCGGGCGGGACGACGGGCGGCGGCACGGGAGGTGGCGGTGACGACGGCGACGCCGGCACCTGCACCGTCGACCTCGACGGCGCCGAGTGCACCGACAACACCGACACCAACAACGCGGGCTCGCAGCCGGTCGAGCAGGGCAAGGCTCAGGAGGAGCTGGCCGAGACCGGCGCCCTGGAGACCACCTACCTGGTCATCGGTGCCGCAACCATGATCGCCGGCGGCATCGGCTTCCGTTTCCTGCCCCGCCTCGTCGGCGGCGGGCGTGCGGCAGTCTGATCCGGATGATGCTGGACGCGCCTTCTGACCCGAAGGCGCGTCCGATCTCGGTCATCGTCAGTTGATCGACATTCGTGACATCAGGTGCTGACGTCACACAGGGCACCTGTCCTGGCGCGCCACGCGGTGCACCTGGACGATTTCGCTCAGTGAGAAGGGCCCGGGGTGTGGCACAGCACCCCGGGCCCTTTCGCGCACTGTGGAGGCTTCGGCGACCTCAAGCCGTTTGGGACGCCAGTAGAGCCAGTGCCGCCACGAGCAGCACCAGCAACGTCAACAGGGTCGCCGGATTCACTCCGCCGAACGGGCCCTCTTGCTGGAGCCGCTCGCGGTTCGCCCGGCAGACCGGGCAGCGACCCTCGGTGACGGGGGCCGCGCAGTTGGCGCACACCAGTCGGTCATAGGTCATGCGCTCTCCTCCTCCCGCGCGCCGGCGCCGCAGACGCGGACCGTGAGCACAGATCTTTTGGGACAACGCTTCAGGAAACGCGACTGTTCCCCTACCACTGTGCCAGCTCGCGCGCCTTTCGGCGCGCCCCGTCCGCTCGCATAAAGTCCGCATAAGGGCGCACGCGTTTCCTGTTTCGTCGAAGTGTGTTCGGATCGATGGGTTCGGTGAGGCAAAGTAATGGCTGAAGTACGGGACAAACTGCACATCCCCGGCTGCTGGCTGCCTCTGCTACCCGCGTTCGCGTAGTGTCACGCACACCTACTCCCGGCCGACCGTGGTGCACCCGTGATCCGATTCGACAGAGTCTCCAAGAGCTATCCCAAGCAGAACCGCCCGGCCCTGCGCGATGTCACGCTCGACATCCAGAAGGGGGAGTTCGTCTTCCTCGTGGGCTCGTCCGGTTCCGGAAAGTCGACGTTCCTGCGCCTGATCCTGCGCGAGGAGCGCGCCAGCGAAGGGCTGGTGCACGTCCTCGGGAAGGACCTCGCCCGGCTCTCCAACTGGAAGGTGCCCCATATGCGGCGCCAGTTGGGCACCGTGTTCCAGGACTTCCGGCTGTTGCCCAACAAGACCGTCGCGGAGAACGTGGCGTTCGCGCAGGAGGTCATCGGCAAGCCGCGCGGTGAGATCCGCAAGGCGGTCCCCCAGGTCCTCGATCTGGTCGGCCTCGGCGGCAAGGAAGGCCGGATGCCGGGTGAGCTCTCCGGCGGTGAGCAACAGCGCGTCGCGATCGCCCGGGCCTTCGTCAACCGCCCGATGCTGCTGATCGCGGACGAGCCCACGGGCAACCTCGACCCGCAGACCTCGGTCGGCATCATGAAGCTGCTCGACCGGATCAACCGCACCGGTACCACCGTGGTCATGGCGACCCACGACCAGAACATCGTCGACCAGATGCGCAAGCGTGTGATCGAGTTGGAGCAGGGACGTCTCGTACGTGACCAGGCGCGCGGCGTCTACGGCTACCAGCACTGAGCCGCCCGCGGTCGTGGCCGCGGGCTGTGAGTCAGTAAGAGCAGCAAGGAAAGGCTGAACGCACGCGATGCGCGCCCAGTTCGTACTGTCGGAGATCGGCGTCGGTCTCCGTCGCAATCTCACCATGACCTTCGCCGTCATCGTCTCCGTGGCCCTCTCGCTCGCGCTCTTCGGCGGTGCGTTGCTGATGAGTCAGCAGGTCAACACGATGAAGGACTTCTGGTACGACAAGGTCAACGTCTCGATCTTCCTCTGCAACAAGAACGACGCGAAGACCTCGCCCCGCCAGTGCTCCAAGGGCGCCGTCACCACGCAGCAGAAGCAGCAGATCAAAGCCGATCTCAAGAAGATGGACATCGTGGAGACCATCCACGAGGAGACCGCGGAGGACGCTTACAAGCTCTACAAGGAGGAGTACGGGGACACGCCGATCGCCGCCACGATCACCCCGGACCAGATGCAGCACTCCTTCCGGGTCAAGTTGAAGGACCCGGAGAAGTACAAGGTCGTCGCCTCCGCCTTCGACGGCCGGGCGGGCGTCCATTCCGTACGGGATCAGCGCGACATCGTGGAGAACCTCTTCGCCCTGATGAACGGGATGCGGGTCGCGGCCCTGTGCGTCATGGCCCTGATGTTGGTCGTGGCGACGATGCTGATCGTCAACACCGTCCGCGTTTCAGCGTTCAGCCGTAGGCGTGAGACCGGCATCATGCGACTGGTCGGCGCGTCCAGTTTCTACATCCAGATGCCGTTCATCATGGAAGCGGCCTTCGCCGGACTCCTCGGTGGTGCGGTCGCCTGCGCCTTCCTCCTCCTGGGCCGTTACTTCCTGGTCGACAACGGCCTCGCGCTCTCCGAGAAGATGCAACTCGTGGAATTCATCGGCTGGGACGCCGTATTCACCAAGTTGCCGCTCGTTCTCGCCATCAGTCTGGTGATGCCCGCGCTTGCGGCCTTCGTTGCTCTGCGCAAGTACCTCAAGGTGTGACGAGCGCCCCGTGCGTCGTGCGGGGCAACCTCCGTACGACGCCGTTCGCTTGTCCTAGACTCAGCGCCATGTCGGGCCCGGAATTCTGTCCATCGCCCCGCCGCATTCGCCGCGGGGCGGCTCTGACATTGGTTTTCGCGACCGTTCTCGCGACCGCTGCGGCCACCAACGCGCTTCCCCGGGAGGGCGAGGGGGGACATTCCGCCTCCCTCGCGGTCCATCCCGCAGGTGCGACCGTCGTACAGGAGGCCGTTGCCCGTGCTGCCGCCGAGGCGGTGGCCGAGGGCAAGTCCGGTGCGAAGGCGGCCGAAGAGGTCGTCAGCCGTAGCGGCGACCGCTGGGGCGCGGTCTACGACCAACAGGAGTACGAGAAGTTCCAGCAGGCCCTGGACGGTGAGTACACCGGCGTCGGATTGTGGGCGCGTCGCTCCGGGGACGGCCGGGTGGAGGTCTACAAGGTCCAACCCGGTGGACCTGCGGACCGTGCGGGCATCAGAGCCGGCGACCGTCTCCACGCCATTGACGGGCGGGTCGTCGATGACCGGCCCGTCACCGATGTCGTGGCCCTCCTGCGCGGCAAGGACCGCACCACCGTCGCCCTCGGTCTGGAGCGTGCAGGTCGCGACTGGACGAGGACGCTGACCCGCACCACCTTGTCCACCGAGTCCGTCACCGTGCAGAAGCTCAAGGGCGGTGCGGTGATGATCAAGGTCGCGGCCTTCACCCGGGGCTCGGGAGCCCGGGTGCGGGAGGCCGTGCGGGCGGCGCCCGACGGGGCGGGGGTGCTGCTCGACCTCCGCGGCAACGCCGGCGGCCTGGTCACGGAGGCCGTCGCCGCGGCCTCCGCCTTCCTCGACGGCGGTCTGGTGGCCACCTACGACATGCGGGGCAAGCAGCGGGCCCTCCACGCGGACCCCGGGGGCGATACGGAACGCCCCGTGGTCGCCCTGGTCGACGGGGGCACGATGAGCGCCGCCGAACTGGTCACCGGGGCGCTGAAGGACCGGGGCCGGGCCGTGACGGTCGGTTCCCGCACCTTCGGCAAGGGTTCGGTCCAGATGCCGAGCACCCTCCCCGACGGTTCGGTCGCCGAATTGACCGTCGGCCACTACCGCACCCCCTCGGGCCAGAGCGTCGACGGACAGGGCATCACCCCGGACCTCGCCGCCGACGAGGGGGCCGAGGAACAGGCGCAGTCAGTATTGAGTGGCCTCGGTACGGGGTCGTAGTGCGAAAATGGCCGCACTATGGCTAAGGAAAAAGGGCGCAAGCTGATCGCGCAGAACAAGAAGGCGCGGCACGATTACCACATCATCGACACCTACGAGTGCGGTCTCGTGCTGACCGGTACCGAGGTGAAGTCCCTGCGCCAGGGACGGGCGTCCCTGGCGGACGGCTTCGTTCAGATCGACTCCCACGAGGCGTGGCTGCACCATGTCCACATCCCGGAGTACAGCCAGGGCACCTGGACCAACCACTCCGCGCGCCGTCGCCGGAAACTGCTGATGCACCGCGCGGAGATCGACAAACTGGAGTCCAAGTCCCAGGAGACCGGTCATACGATCGTTCCCCTGGCGCTGTACTTCAAGGACGGCCGGGCCAAGGTCGAGATCGCACTGGCGCGTGGCAAGAAGGAGTACGACAAGCGCCAGACGATGCGTGAGCGCCAGGACCGGCGCGAGGCGGACAAGGTCATGTCGGCGGTGCGCCGCCAGCAGCGGGCCTGATCTGCGCCCTTCGGGCGAGGCCGCACGGAATACGCTGGCACCCGCCCGCGTTGGTCACGTACGATGGGCAGCAGTCCTCCACAGCGGGGACGTGCATTGAAAAATCAACATGGGGATGATCGGTTTCGACAGCGGATGTCGAAGCAGGAGAAGCGAGCCGAGGAAGCGGCAATGATCTCGTAAACCATATGTCGCAACCAATAATCGCCGATTCTAAGCGCGATAACTCCGAAGCCTTCGCCCTCGCTGCCTAATAAGCAGTAAGAGCGAACCTTCACTCATGGAGCGTTAGCCCGGGGCTGTTCCCGACCCGGTTCCTAACGTCATCAAGGGAACTAAACCTCTAGGCCCGGTCACGGGGTCCTGAGGGAAATCAAACAGTGACTGAGCCCGTCGGAGACTTGTCCGCGTGATCTCCGGGGCCGAGAAAATCGCAGCGGACTGCGCTCGGAGAAGTCCTGATTCTGCACCGTTGGACGCGGGTTCGATTCCCGCCATCTCCACCACCCCATGTGTATAAAGACCCTCTGACCTGCGAGAACTTCGCCAGGCCAGGGGGTCTTTTGCATGCCGGGGTGGGCCTCGTGGACGTTCTGGGCCAGGTGCTCAGCCTGCGGGGCACTTCACCGCCCGGAGCCCTGATCGCCGCGGGGCCCGCAAATGAACCTCCGTATCCGGAGCAGATCCCCCTGGGCCCGGTGCAACCTTCCTGGTGCCCCCGTGCGTAGAGCCGGTGGCTGCGCCCGCATTCCGCGGCGCGGCTCGCTCTGATGCACGGGAGAAGAACTCACATGGTCTCAGGAATGGTGGGCAAGGGCACGGCGCTGGGTGCTGCTCTGCTGGCTCCGCTGGTCGCCCTCGTCCCCGCGCAGACGGTGTCCGCCGCGCCCTCGACGGCTTCGACCACCGTCACCCGGGCCGCATCCGCCACCCCCGACCTCACGGCCCTGCGCGAAGCCCTGCGGAGCGCGCTCGCCCTCGGGGCTCCGGGCGCGATGGCCCGGGTCGACGACAACGGCACCGTCCACAAGGTCACCGAAGGCATCGGCGACCGGGGCACCGGACGGGCGATGAGCGCGGACGACCGCTTCCGCGTCGGCAGCGTGAGCAAGTCCTTCACCTCGGTGGTGCTCCTCCAACTCGTCGACGAAGGCAAGCTGGACCTCGACGCCCCCGTGAACACCTATCTGCCGGGCCTGCTGCCGGACGACCGGATCACCGTGCGGCACCTGCTGAGCCACCGCAGCGGCCTGTACGACTACACGAACGACATGTTCGCCGCGACCGTCCCGGGCTTCGAAGCCGTACGGAATCGAGTCTTCAGCAATCAGGAACTGCTCGACCTCTCCCTCGCGAAGCCCAGGACCGTCCAGCCGGGAGCCGCGTACTCGTACTCCAACACCAACTTCGTGGTCGGCGGCATGCTGATCGAGAAGCTCACCGGTCGGTCCGTGGCCACCAACTTCAAGAAGCGGATCATCAAGCCGCTGAAGCTCTCCAGCACCTTCTACGTCCACCCCCGGACGACCATCCCCGGCCGTCACATCAAGGGCTATCTGCGCCCCGACGAGGCCGGCGCCCCGCTGGTCGACTCCACCGAGCAGACCGTGTCCTGGGGGCAGAGCGCGGGCGCCGTGATCTCCAGCGCCAAGGACCTGAACACCTTCTTCTCCGCTCTGAACCGCGGCAAGGTGATCTCCGAAGCCCAGCTGTCGCAGATGCAGCAGTGGACGACGGTCAACAGCACCCAGGGCTACGGGCTGGGGCTGCGCCGACGGGACCTCTCCTGCGGGGTGTCGGTGTACGGCCACACGGGCACGGTCCAGGGGTTCTACACCTTCTCGTTCACCTCTGCGGACGGCAAGCGCTCGGTGACCTCGGTCGCCAACACCTCGAACAACGGTTCCGTCCTCAACACCCTGCCGCGCACGCTGGAGGCCGTCTTCTGCGGTGCTCCGGTCGCCAAGTCGGCGCGCAGCACGGCCCCCGCCGAGCGGGAGGACATCGCTCCTGACGTCGTGCGGGACTGAGGTCCCTCGGGCGAGCGGTCGGATCAGCTCCGGGAGGAGGGGTTCCGACCGCCCGTCCGGGCAGGCACTCTGGAGGGCGAAGAGCGGGTAGTGGCTCCCCGGACAGTGACCTGAGGCAGTGACCTTGAGGCGGTGACAGGCGGATGACGACCGATGCGACCGGTACGGCTGACTACGACTGGCGGTTCGACTCCGGACGCACCTGCCTGGACCTCATGGCGACATCGGCGCCGGGCGCCGGCCCCGAACTCCTGCTGAACCGGGGGTTCCTGGGCCGCTGGCTGCTCGACGCGGGTCTCCTCCCGGCCGGCACCCCGGTGAGCGTCGTGGACGGGCCGTGGGCCGACCGCTTCGTCGAACTGCGGCTGTGGATCGATCAACTGGTCCGAGCCGAGCTCGGCGGGCGCTTCGCGGACTCGGCCCTGGAGCGGGTCAACGCCCTGGCCACTGCTTCACCACCTTCGATCAGGGCGGTGCGCGACGGGAACGGCTCGCTCGTACGGACCCTCGGCGGCACTCCCGAATGCACGGCGCTGCTCGCCGCGGTGGCCCGGGACGCGCTGGATCTGCTGACGGACCCGCAGGCGCTCTCCAGGCTCCGGCAGTGCGAGGGGGAGAGCTGTCGACGTATCTATCTGGACACGTCCCGGGGGCGCAGAAGGCGCTGGTGCTCCAGCGAGGTCTGTGGAAACCGGGAGCGGGTCGCCCGGCATCGACGCCGGGCAGCGGCCGTAGCCCGGGCCTGACGGAGCCTCAGCACCCCGACAGCACCGCGACAAAGCGGCACCAAGTCGTTCATCCTCATCATATGAAAGGCCGTCAACTGCCGCTATCCACAACAGAATAGGACCAGTCGGCCCCCGGAAAGAACATGAAACATTTTTGGCCCGGCATTGAATGACTCGACGCCCACCCCCGTAGAGGAGGGGGACAAGAGTCAGCCGAAGTCAGGGTCTCGACCGGGAGGTTGCAGGTGCGCAAAGATGCGGCCGTGGCCGATGACCGTCCGCACAGGGCCCGCCATCGAAGCGAGAAGCCACGCTCGAATTCCTCCGTCCCCGACGAGGAACTCATGCGTGCGCTGTATCGCGAACATGCGGGTCCTCTGCTCGCCTATGTACTGCGCCTCGTGGCGGGAGACCGTCAGCGTGCCGAGGACGTGGTGCAGGAGACGCTCATCCGTGCCTGGAAGAACGCCGGTCAGCTCAACCGAGCAACTGGCTCTGTCCGACCCTGGCTGGTGACGGTGGCTCGCCGCATCGTCATCGACGGTCACCGCAGCCGGCAGGCCCGGCCGCAGGAGGTTGACCCGTCGCCGCTGGAGGTCATGCCCGCGGAGGACGAGATCGACAAGGCGTTGTGGCTGATGACGCTCGCAGATGCGCTCGATGATTTGACACCCGCCCACCGGGAAGTACTTGTCGAGACGTACTTCAAGGGGCGTACGGTCAATGAGGCGGCCGAGACACTCGGCATACCCAGCGGGACGGTGCGGTCCCGTGTGTTCTACGCACTTCGTTCCATGAAACTCGCACTGGAGGAAAGGGGGGTCACGGCATGACCACGCCTGAGCCGGAATCCGTGCACGACGCCGTCGGCGCATATGTGCTCGGCGTACTCGACGACGCGGACGCTTCGGCGTTCGAGATGCACCTCGCGGGGTGCGACATCTGCGCGACCCACCTCGAAGAGTTCGCGGGCATGGAACCGATGCTCGCGATGCTCGCTGAGGTCCCTTCGGTGCCGTTCCAGGCGTCAGGGCCCAATGTGGTGAACCTGCCGGGGCCTCGATCCGCCGGATGGAGCGAGCCATTCCCGCCACCTTCGCCCGGTGGCTACCAGCAGTCGGCCAACGGGTTCCAGCAACCTCCTCCCGCGCACCGGTCGACCTCGGCCGGGCACGAGCAGGCCAAGCCCATTCCGGTGGTGCCCGTCCCGCCCGGCCCCAAGGTGCTGAACGGCCTCCTCGACGAGGTCGCGACCAAGCGGGCCGCCAAACGCCGGCGCGGGATGTACATGATCGCCGCTGCCGCCGCCCTGATCATCACAGGCCCCACGGTCGCCGTACTGGCCACCGCGGACGACCCCCAGCACGGTCCCAAGGTCGAGGCCCATCCCACGTCCCCCGCCGAGGACGCCTTCTTCAACCACATGGAGGAGAAGATCGAGGCGACGGACATGACGACGAGCGTCACCGCCACCGTCGGGCTGGAGAAGAAGGGCTGGGGCACCCACACGGTCTTGGAACTCAAGAACGTCAAGGGGCCGCAGAAGTGCTCCCTGATCGCCATCTCGAAGACCGGCGAGGAGGAGGTCGTGACCTCCTGGGCGGTTCCGAAGTGGGGATACGGCATTGTCGACAGTCCGCACAAGGCCGCAAAGAATCCGCTCTATGTGCACGGCGGAGCCGCCATGGAGCGCAATGAGATCGACCGTTTCGAGGTCCGTACCTTCGACAACAAGAAATTGGTAGAAATCGACGCCTGACAGAACCGCCCCCTTCGCGTACGGTTGACGGCTGCCCAGTGCACGTCAGAAGGGGGCCCTCAGTGGCCGCGCAGGAAGCCGCTGTCGACGCTGTTGATGCTGTCGACCAACACCCGAGCGATAGATCCGCCCGGGGCGGTTCGCTCCAGGACGACCCGCTCCAGTCGCTCCGGGATCGCGAAATCGACACCGAACAACAGCATCTGGACCAGGTCTACCGCCGACTGGAAGAGAACATCCACGAGGCGGAGTTCCTGATGCGTGACGCCGCAAAACTGGGCCAGGTCGGAACCCCCGGCGCCCTCGCCGAGCGCGACGCGCAGGTATTTCGCGCCGGAGTCCATCTCAATCGGCTCAACAACGAGTTCGAGGACTTTCTTTTCGGCCGAATCGACCTCCTCCTCGGCAAGGACGGCAAGAAGGGTCCCGATGGTGCCTACACCTCCATCGAACCCGCCGACGACGCCATCGGACCCCAGAACACCGCGAAGATCGCCGAGACCCTCCACATCGGTCGCATCGGTGTCCTCGAAGCCGACTACACACCGCTGGTGATCGACTGGCGAGCCCCGGCCGCCGCGCCCTTCTACCGCTCCACCCCGGTCGACCCGGGTCGGGTCGTACGCAGACGGGTCATCCGGTCCAAGGGGCGCCGGGTCCTCGGGGTCGAGGACGACCTGATGCGCCCCGAACTGACGGCCACCCTCGACGACGCACCCCTGGCCGTGGTCGGCGACGGGGCGCTGATGGCCGCACTCGGCCAGGCCCGCAGCCACACCATGCGCGACATCGTCGCCTCCATCCAGGCCGAACAGGACCTGGTGATCAGGGCCCCCGCCGCCTCCGTCACCCATGTGGAGGGCGGCCCCGGCACCGGAAAGACCGCAGTGGCCCTGCACCGGGCCGCCTACCTCCTCTATCAGGACCGCAGGAGGTACTCGGGCGGCATCCTGATCGTGTCCCCGACCCCGCTGCTCGTCGCCTACACCGAAGGCGTGCTGCCGTCACTGGGCGAGGAGGGACAGGTCGCGATCCGAGCACTCGGCCACCTCGTCGACGGTGCCGAGGCCACCGCCTACGACCCGCCCGAGACCGCCCGGATCAAGGGCTCGGCCCGGATGCTCGCGGTGCTCCGCAAGGTCGCCCGCGGGGCGCTGGAGCGATCGGGCCCCACCGTGTCCGTACGCAACGGACAACTCGCCCTCGACGAGTCAGCCGACGCCGGCACCCCCGACCGGCTCCGCGTGGTCGCCTTCGGCCGCCGCATCGAGCTGGAGGCCGAGGAACTGCGCCGCATCCGACACTCCGTCCTCAGCGGCACGGCACCGGTCAACCTGCTCCGCCCCCGGGCCCGTCGGCTGCTCCTGGACGCGCTGTGGGCGAAGTCGGGCGCCTCCGGTCGGCACACCGATCCGGAGCTCGCCGCCGAACTGCGCTCCTCCTTCGACGAGGACATCACCAGCGAGGACGCCTTCATCGCCTTCCTGGGCGCCTGGTGGCCCGAGCTCACCCCGCGCGGCGTACTGGCGGCCATGGCGGACGAACGACGGCTCGGACGCTGGGCCCGTCGCATCCTCACCCCCGGCGAAGTGCGCCGCCTCGCCCGGTCGCTACGGCGTGCCGGTACGGAAGGCAAGGGACCGCTGTCCGTCCATGACGTGGCGATCCTCGATGAACTCCACACCCTGCTGGGCACGCCGCACCGCCCCCGCAGGAAGCGGGAGCTCGACCCGTTGGACCAGCTCACCGGCCTGGAAGAGCTGATGCCCCAGCGGGAGGAGACCCAGCGGGAGCGCGCCGAACGGCTGGCCGCGGAGCGGACCGAGTACGCCCACGTCATCGTCGACGAGGCACAGGACCTCACCCCCATGCAGTGGCGGATGGTCGGACGGCGCGGACGCCACGCCACCTGGACCGTGGTCGGCGACCCCGCCCAGTCCTCCTGGCCCGACCCCGAAGAGGCGGTCGCGGCGCGCGAGGAGGCGCTCGGCAGCAGGCCGCGCCGCCGCTTCCAGCTGACGGTGAACTACCGCAACCCCGCCGAGATCGCCGAGTTGGCCGCCAAGGTGCTGGCGCGCGCCATGCCCGATATGGAGTCGCCGACCGCGGTCCGCTCCACCGGTGTCGTACCGCGCTTCACGGCCGTGGGCGACGACGACCTCGGCTCCGTCGTGCGCAAGGAGACTGAGCGGCTGCTCGACCGGGTGGACGGCACGGTCGGTGTGGTGGTCGCCATGAACCGCCGCGAAGAGGCCGCGCGCTGGCTGGAGGGGCTGGGGGAACGGGCGGTGGCCCTCGGCTCGCTGGAGGCGAAGGGACTGGAGTACGACGCGACGGTGGTGGTCTCGCCGGCTGAGATCGCGGGGAACACCGCGGCCGGTCTCAGGGTGCTGTACGTCTGTCTCACCCGGGCGACGCAGGAGCTGACGGTGGTGTCGGGGCGGCGCGACGCTCCCGACGGCGAGGGCGTGCCGGAGCTGCTGCGGGACTGAGGGCGGCGGGACTGAGAGCGGCGGGCACGGAGTGCGCGGGCCCCGAGGAGGCGGTCCCGCGTGACCGCCTCCGTACGTCCCGCGTCTTTCTTGGTACGTCTCCTCGTACGGTGCCGTTGCACGGGTTCCCTACGGGCTTCGTAGGGGCCGGCTTCCGGGGCCGCGCGCTCCGGTCCTTCGATGCCGTCCGAGTACGCCACGGTGGACCCGCTCCTCGATTTCGTGCGGGACCCGCTCCTCGATCCCGTGCCGAACGGAGGCATCCTGGTGACTGACACGGAGTCAACGTGCGCGGGGGGAATCACTTACCGGGGTGGTTTGTTAGCCTGGTTGTGACACCGGCCCGATCCAAGCCCCCGGGCCCAACCTTCGTCGCTTCGAGCGACCACTTGCCGCGAGGCGAGCATGGCGGGTCGGTGTCATCTCTTCTTTTGCTCCGCCGTGAGGCCCACATCACCTACCTGGTGACGTGGGCCTTTTCACATATGGGCCGGATGGAGCTCTCATGAGGTCCTCATAACGCCGGGTCCATCACCTGAACGGCCACATCGAGGCCATGAATCTCGTATCGTGGAAGAGTGATTCCGGAAACAAAAGGACCATTATTACCTGCTACCCGCAGGTAGGTGCGACCATCGGAATGCATCCGCCGGGGGCTGCCCCCGCCGCGGAGGCATAGCAATGAAGCTAGGGAAAGCAGAGGAACCCGGTCATGGCAACGGCGCCCAGCGTCTCGTACTCGATGACGGTCCGGCTGGAGGTGCCCGCGAGCGGAACCGCGGTCTCCCAGCTCACCACGGCTGTGGAGTCCTCCGGCGGTTCTGTGACCGGTCTGGACGTGACCGCGTCCGGCCATGAGAAGCTGCGGATCGACGTCACCATCGCCGCAAGCTCCACCGCGCACGCCGAAGAGATCGTCGAGGGTCTGCGCGGCATCGAGGGAGTCATCCTCGGCAAGGTCTCGGACCGTACGTTCCTGATGCACCTCGGCGGCAAGATCGAGATGGCGTCGAAGCACCCCATCCGCAACCGTGACGACCTGTCGATGATCTACACCCCCGGTGTGGCGCGGGTCTGCATGGCGATCGCCGAGAACCCCGAGGACGCCCGTCGCCTCACCATCAAGCGGAATTCCGTCGCCGTGGTCACCGACGGCTCCGCCGTCCTCGGCCTCGGCAACATCGGCCCCAAGGCCGCCCTTCCGGTCATGGAGGGCAAGGCCGCCCTGTTCAAGCGCTTCGCCGGCATCGACGCCTGGCCGCTCTGCCTGGACACCCAGAACACCGATGAGATCGTCGCGATCGTCAAGGCCATCGCCCCCGGTTTCGCCGGCATCAATCTGGAGGACATCTCCGCCCCCCGCTGCTTCGAGATCGAGGCACGGCTGCGCGAGGCCCTGGACATCCCCGTCTTCCACGACGACCAGCACGGCACCGCGATCGTCGTCCTCGCCGCGCTGACCAACGCCCTGCGGGTGGTCAGCAAGGGCATCGGTGACGTCCGGGTGGTCATGTCCGGGGCCGGCGCCGCCGGTACCGCCATCCTGAAGCTGCTGATCGCGGCCGGCGTCAAGCACGCCGTCGTCGCCGACATCCACGGCGTGGTGCACGCGGGCCGCGAGGACCTGCGCGACGCCGCGGCCGACTCCCCGCTGCGCTGGATCGCGGACAACACCAACCCGGAGGGCGTCACCGGCACCCTCAAGCAGGCCGTGGCCGGCGCGGACGTGTTCATCGGTGTCTCAGCGCCGAACCTGCTCGGAGCCGACGACGTCGCCGGCATGGCGAAGGACTCGATCGTCTTCGCCCTCGCCAACCCCGACCCCGAGGTCGACCCGGCAATCGCCCGGCAGACCGCGGCAGTTGTCGCCACGGGCCGTTCCGACTTCCCCAACCAGATCAACAACGTCCTGGTCTTCCCCGGCGTCTTCCGCGGACTGCTGGACGCCCAGTCCCGCACCGTCAACACGGAGATGATGCTCGCGGCGGCGACAGCGCTTGCCGGCGTGGTCACCGAGGACGAGCTGAACCCGAACTACATCATCCCGTCCGTCTTCAACGACAAGGTCGCGGGAGCGGTCGCCGGAGCCGTCCGCACCGCCGCGAAGGCCGCTGGCGCCACTGTGACGGGTCCCACGTCTCCTTGAGCTACGGCGCGTCGCGAGATGCCCGGCCCTGACCGCCGATCTAGGGTGGCGGACCATGGCCCCAGTGGCTCCGAGGAGTTCCCACCCTGTGGACGGAACGTCACCACGACGTGGCAGTGGCGCTTTTCGTGTGACTCTGGTGGGTGCCGGATTGGCGTTCCCGCCGTTGGTGGGGGCAGGATGCGTAACTGGGCGCGAGGGTCTGACGTAGACCCTGGTCCGGGGACTGTCAGTGGGCCCTGGCAGCATCGGCTTCGATCTCACGCCTCATAGGCAAGAAGAAACACGGGAGTAAGAACATGAACCGCAGTGAGCTGGTGGCCGCGCTGGCCGACCGCGCCGAGGTGACCCGCAAGGACGCCGACGCCGTTCTGGCCGCCCTCGCCGAGACCGTCGGCGAGGTCGTCGCCAAGGGCGACGAGAAGGTCACCATCCCCGGCTTCCTGACCTTCGAGCGCACGCACCGTGCGGCTCGTACCGCGCGCAACCCGCAGACCGGCGACCCGATCCAGATCCCCGCCGGCTACAGCGTGAAGGTTTCGGCCGGCTCGAAGCTGAAGGAAGCGGCGAAGGGCAAGTAAGCGGTTACTGCTTACGCCACTTGGCGCTACAAGGGCGGCTCCCCGTGGGGAGCCGCCCTTGTGCATGCCATGCAAGGACCCTGTGTCGCCCGTGGACGCTCTCCCGCGGGACGGCCGACCCGGAGTGGGGCCCTGGGCGGGCCGGGGCTCCGTAGGCCCTGTTGAGCGCTTGGAGTCGATCGCGGCTCCCCGTTGGACCGGCCCTCCCACGGCGTCGGACGGATCGGCCCCCGTGTGCTCCCGTGGCCGGCGGTGGGGTCATGAGGGTGTGGAGGGGCATGGGGGACCGCGCTCCAACCAGCCTTCGAACCGGTTGTCGGGCCTGCCACCGAACGGCCCGTCGAACCGATGGTCGAGGCCCGGGAGGGCGGCGTGGACTCCTCGGCCCGTCCCGCGGGCCATGGGCGTCCGAGTCCCTCGTGCAGCGCGTTGCTGGGGCCTTTCGGGTGGAAACACGGAACGCCGGGTGGGCTGGAAGCTCCAGCCCACCCGGCGTCCGTCACCGTGTGAAGAACCGGTAAGTGCGGCCGGTCGGCCGTGGCGCACACACCACCGACCGCCGCACCGGATACGACCTAGGCCAGGCCCTTGCCCGGCAGTTCGACCTTGGCGCCGAGTTCCATCAACTTCGCCATGAAGTTCTCGTATCCGCGGTTGATCAGATCGATGCCGTGCACCCTGGACGTCCCCTGGGCCGCGAGGGCCGCGATCAGATACGAGAATCCGCCCCGCAGGTCGGGAATGACCAGATCGGCGCCCTGGAGCTTCGTCGGTCCCGAGACCACCGCCGAGTGGAGGAAGTTCCGCTGGCCGAAGCGGCAGTCGGAGCCGCCCAGGCACTCGCGGTACAACTGGATGTGCGCCCCCATCTGGTTGAGCGCCGAGGTGAAGCCCAGCCGCGACTCGTACACCGTCTCATGCACGATGGACAGGCCCGAAGCCTGCGTGAGCGCCACGACCAGCGGCTGCTGCCAGTCCGTCTGGAAGCCCGGGTGGACGTCCGTTTCGAGCGCGATGGCGTTCAGCGACCCACCCGGATGCCAGAAGCGGATGCCCTCGTCATCGATCTCGAAGGCGCCGCCCACCCGACGGAAGGTGTTCAGGAAGGTCATCATCGAGCGCTGCTGGGCGCCCCGCACATAGATGTTGCCCTCGGTCGCCAGCGCTGCGGACGCCCAGGACGCGGCCTCCAGCCGGTCCGGGAGCGCCCGGTGGGCGTAGCCGCCGAGCCGGTCGACACCGGTGATCCGGATCGTCCGGTCGGTGTCCACCGAGATGATCGCGCCCATCTTCTGGAGCACGCAGATCAGATCCTCGATCTCCGGCTCCACCGCGGCGTTCGACAACTCCGTGACGCCCTCGGCGAGGACGGCTGTGAGCAGCACCTGCTCGGTCGAGCCGACCGAGGGGTACGGCAGCCGGATCTTGCAGCCGCGCAGCCGCTGCGGTGCCTCCAGGTACTGGCCGTCCGCCCGCTTCTCGATCTTCGCGCCGAACTGCCGCAGCACGTCGAAGTGGAAGTCGATCGGCCGTCCGCCGATGTCGCAGCCGCCGAGGCCGGGGATGAAGGCGTGGCCCAGTCGGTGCAGCAGCGGGCCGCAGAACAGGATCGGGATGCGCGATGAACCGGCGTGGGCGTCGATGTCGGCGACGTTGGCGCTTTCGACGTACGTCGGGTCAAGCACCAGTTCGCCCGGTTCGTCACCGGGGCGAACGGTCACGCCGTGCAGTTGGAGCAGTCCGCGCACCACCCGCACATCGCGGATGTCTGGCACATTGCGCAGTCTGCTCGGCTCGCTGCCGAGGAGGGCGGCGACCATAGCCTTCGGCACCAGGTTCTTGGCGCCGCGGACGCGGATCTCGCCCTCTAGCGGGGTTCCGCCGTGGACAAGCAGTACATCGTCTGTGCCGGTCATGAATCTCGCGTTCCGGAGGGGGTCCCCCAGTGCAGCGAGGGGGATGGCGGGCAGAGGGTCAGAGAAAAGGGTAAGGGGCCTTCGCCCATGTCCTGTATGGGCGAGGACCCTCAGCGTCGTAATGACTTCGGTACAGCACACTGGGTCCACCAGGGCTTGCACAGTGTCACGCTCTGTACGGGAGCGTGGTGGTTCGGTCTGTCCTGTCCTCGGCCCTGTCCTCGCCGACTGTGCCAACCCTGCCCCCGTGGACGCCGAACATGCGGGATCATGTGTCGCATGACCGAGGTGTCCTCGCTCACAGGCCGACTGCTCGTCGCCACCCCAGCCCTCGCGGATCCGAACTTCGACCGCGCCGTCGTTCTGCTGCTCGACCACGACGACGAGGGTTCCCTCGGCGTGGTCCTCAACCGTCCCACCCCCGTGGGCGTCGGTGACATCCTCGCGTCCTGGGCGGGGTTGGCCGGTGACCCCGGGGTGGTCTTCCAGGGCGGTCCGGTCTCCTTGGACTCGGCGCTCGGCATCGCGGTCATCCCGGGAGACGAAGGCCCCCTCGGCTGGCGCCGGGTGTACGGGGCGATCGGCCTGGTCGACCTGGAAGCGCCTCCCGAACTGCTCGGACCCGCCCTCGGTTCGCTGCGCATCTTCGCGGGGTACGCGGGATGGGGCCCTGGCCAACTGGAGAGCGAACTCGGGGACGGCGCCTGGTACGTCGTCGAGTCGGAGCCCGGGGATGTCTCGTCACCGCGGCCCGAGGGCCTGTGGCGGGAGGTTCTGCGCCGACAGCGCAGCGAACTGGCCATGTTCGCCACGTACCCCGATGACCCTTCGCTCAACTGATCGGTTCCGGTGGTGGCCCGGTCGTACGAGGTTCCCGGGGGTGTCGGGACGGGCGGGGCCGGTGCCGTCGGGAGGGCCGCGTCGGACGGCCAGGGCAGGGGAGCGGTGACGGGTCGGGGCCGCTGCAACCCGGGGGGGGTCGACACCCGGGTATTCTTGGAGTTCATGAGCACTCTTGAGCCCGATCGCGGGACTGGGACGGGAACCCTCGTAGAGCCGACGCCACAGGTGTCGCATGGCGACGGCGATCACGAGCGCTTCGCCCATTACGTCCAGAAGGACAAGATCATGGCGAGTGCCCTCGACGGCACTCCCGTGGTGGCACTGTGCGGCAAGGTCTGGGTACCGGGGCGCGATCCCAAGAAGTACCCGGTCTGTCCCATGTGCAAGGAGATCTACGAGTCGATGGGTCCCGGTGGGGACAAGGGCGGCAAGGGCGGCAAGGGCGGCAAGGACTCCTGACCGGCTGACGGCTCCGCCTCGGTTTTTCGACGTTTCGGCTCCGGGGGCGCGCGATCATCGCGACGCCCCCGGAGCCGTTTCGTATGCGCCGATCGGTTGGTGTGTGCCGACTCGCCGACCGGTTCAGCTCCGCCGATCGGCGGGGGCGCTCGCTCAGCCACCAGCCACCAGCCATCAGCCACCAGCCACCAGCGGGCGGTGGGCAGCCGGCTGGTGGCTCGCGCGATGGCCGTTGGGCTTCTCACGGACTTCAGGTCCTCTTGTCTTCCCCTCGGACGCGTCTCCTGGAGCGGGGTCGGAAGCGCGGTTCACTCCTGTCCCGGTGATATCACCGTGCCCCGGCCGCCACTTTGCGGACTCCGAAGTTCTTTTCCGGCCTGTCTCCGACAATCCGGACTCTGAGATTCCGAGGCGTCGAAGCCCCGAGTCGCGGCTCGATGGGCGGCACACGCGCAGGCCACTCCAGCCCCTGGTGACTCAACTGCCGCGTTGCGGAGGATGCATCTGCACGTCACAGAGTGGTTGAGACCTCTTGTCCCCGTCTTGTCCCCGCTCTAGCCTCCTCTCTGTTGTGGAGAACGAAACGCGCGTTGCGTATTTTGCAACGTCTACTTGTAGGGGACCGCCCAATGAAACTCAGCTCCCGCTTCGCCGCCCCTGTCGCGGCGCTCGTGCTGGCCGGCGTCACGGCCACCGCCTGTGCACCCCAGACCTCCGACAACAGCGCCAAGAAGGACGAGAAGAAGGGCACCCTGCGCGTCTGGCTCTTCCAGGAGGTCAACAACGACCCCAAGAAGAAGGTCGTCGACGAGGCCGTGGCCGCCTTCACCGCCAAGAACAAGGGCTCCAAGGTCGAGGTCGAGTACATCCCCGTCGAGACCAGGGCCCAGCGCATCAAGGCGGCGTTCAACGACCCCAAGAGCGCACCCGACCTCATCGAGTACGGCAACACGGACACCGCCGGCTATGTGAAGGACGGCGGGCTCGCCGACATCAGCAAGGAGTTCAAAGCCTGGGACGAGGCCAAGGACACCGACCCGACCGCCACCCAGTCGGTCACCGTCGACGACAAGGTCTACGGCGCCCCCCTCTTCGTCGGCGTGCGCGCGCTCTACTACCGCACCGACGTCTTCAAGGAGCTGGGCATCCAGCCGCCCAAGACCCAGGACGAGCTGATCTCCACCGCCAAGAAGATCCGCAAGGCGAAGCCCGAGCTGTACGGCATAGCCGTCGGCGGCGCCTACACCTACGGCGCCATGCCGTTCCTGTGGTCCCACGGCGGGGAGTTGGCCACCGGCGACGCCGGGTCCTACAAGTCGGCCATCAACAGCGCCGAGTCCCAGAAGGGCATCAAGGCGTACACCTCGCTCTTCAGCGACGACAACTGCCCGGCCGCCAAGTGCGCCACCATGGGCGGCAACGCGACCGTCACCGCCTTCGCCTCGGGCAAGGCGGCCATGGCCATCGGCGGTGACTTCAGCCACCAGGCGGTCGAGGACGGCGTGGTCAAGGGCAAGTACGCGGTGGTTCCGCTGCCCGGACTGAAGGCGGGCGAAATCGCCCCGGCCTTCGCGGGCGGCAACAACCTGGGCGTCCTCAAGAGCAGCAGCCACCGCACGCTCGCGGTCGACCTGATGAAGGGCATCGCCGGCAAGGACAGCCAGCGCAAGCTCTTCGACGCCATGGGCTTCCTGCCGACCTACACCGACGTGCGTACCGAGGTGGCCCAGAAGGAGCCGTTCGTCGAGCCCTTCGTCAAGACGCTGGGCGCGGGCGCCAAGTTCGTCCCCGCCTCCGCGGGCTGGGGCCAGATCGACGCCTCCCTCGTCCTGCCGACGATGTTCCAGGAGATCGTCAGCGGCAAGAAGGACGTGGCCACCGCCTCGGGCGAAGCGGCCAAGAAGATGGACGCCGCCTTCTCGTCCGCAGGCTGATACGAGCGGCTGACCGAACATGACGCACCAAGCGACAGCCCCCGGGCCGGCCGCGGTCGACAAGACCGCGCCGGCCCCGGAGGGCCGCTCCAAGAAGCGCCGCCCCACGGGTCGGCACGGCAGCCGCTGGACGCCCTGGCTCTATCTGGCGCCCGCGATCGTCGTCCTTGCCGGACTGCTGGTCTACCCGATCTACCAGCTCGGCCTGATCTCCTTCCTCGAATACACCCAAGTCCAGGTCAGCGGTGGTGAACCCACCACTTTCAAGGGACTCGACAACTACCGGGAACTGTTCGCCGACGACCAGTTCTGGCAGGTCCTCCTCGCCACGGTGGTCTTCGCAGCCGCCTGTGTGATCGCCACCCTCGCCGTCGGCTGCACCATGGCCGTCCTGCTCACCCGCATCCGGGCGATCCCCCGACTCGCGCTGATGCTGGCCGCCCTCGGCGCCTGGGCGACTCCCGCGATCACCGGTTCCACCGTGTGGGTCTTCCTCTTCGACCCCGACTACGGACCCGTCAACAAGGTCCTCGGACTCGGCGACTTCTCCTGGACCTACGGCCGCTACAGCGCCTTCGCCCTGGTCCTCTTCGAAGTCGTCTGGTGCTCGTTCCCCTTCGTGATGGTGACCGTGTACGCGGGCATCAAGGCCATCCCCGCCGAGGTCCTGGAAGCGGCCTCGCTGGACGGCGCGTCCCAGTGGCGCATCTGGCGCTCCATCACGGCACCCATGCTGCGTCCCATCCTGGTCGTGGTCACCATCCAGTCGATCATCTGGGACTTCAAGGTCTTCACCCAGATCTATGTGATGACCAACGGCGGAGGCGTCGCGGGCCAGAACCTCGTGCTCAACGTCTACGCGTACCAGAAGGCGTTCGCCTCGTCGCAGTACAGCCTCGGCTCGGCCATCGGCGTCGTCATGCTGCTGATCCTGCTGGCCGTCACCCTTGTCTATCTGCGCCTGCTGCGACGTCAGGGAGAAGAACTGTGAGCCGTATGAGCCGACTGCGCATACGCCGCCCCTGGCGCCTCGCCGCCGAGGCGTCCGCGCTCGTCATCGCCGTCGTGGTGGCCTTCCCGCTGTACTGGATGGTCCTCTCCGCCTTCAAACCGGCGGGGGAGATCCAGTCCACCGACGCCAAGCCCTGGACGCTGTCGCCCTCGCTCGACAGTTTCCGACGGGTCTTCGAGCAGCAGGACTTCGGCCGGTACTTCCTCAACAGCCTCTTCGTGGCGAGTGTCGTGGTCATCGCCTCCGCGCTGATCGCGTTTCTCGCCGCGACGGCGGTCACCCGATTCCGCTTCAAGTTCCGCACGACCCTGCTCATCATGTTCCTGGTGGCGCAGATGGTTCCGATCGAAGCGCTGACGATTCCGCTGTTCTTCCTCATGCGGGACACCGGTCAGCTCAATACGCTCTGGTCGCTGATCATTCCGCACATCGCCTTCTCGTTGCCCTTCGCGATCTGGATGCTGAGGGGATTCGTCAAGGCGGTTCCGGAGGCGCTGGAGGAAGCGGCCTACATCGACGGCGCCAGCCGCACCCGATTCCTGTGGCAGATCCTCTTTCCGCTGGTCTTCCCGGGCCTGGTGGCGACCAGCGTCTTCTCGTTCATCTCCACCTGGAACGACTTCCTGTTCGCCAAGTCGTTCATCATCAGCGACACCTCGCAGTCCACACTGCCGATGGCGTTGCTGGTCTTCTTCAAACCCGATGAGAACGACTGGGGAGGCATCATGGCCGGCTCCACCGTCATGACGGTTCCCGTACTGATCTTCTTCATATTCGTCCAGCGACGCCTTGTCTCCGGACTCGGCGGCGCCGTCAAGGACTGAGCCCCACCCGAGATTCGGGTTGTGTGCCCCACCCGCGACACGATGGAGGACCGACGTCATGCCCCCCGAAACCCCCGCGCAGCTGATCCCCGCGCCGAGTGCCATCGACGGCACCCACCGCGGTGGATTCACCCTCGACGCCCGCACCACCCTGTCCGCGGGGCCGGGCACCGAGACCACCGAACGGTGGTTGCGCTCCACCCTCGCCCCGGCGCTCGGGCTTGCCCTGGCCCCGGGGGACGAGGGGGCAGGGGCGGTGCGCAACACCATCCGGCTCGTCGTGGACGAGACGCTGGAGCCCGAGGGCTACCGGCTTCGGATCCGTGCGGAAGAGGGCGTCGAACTGCGGGGCGGCAGCGGTGCCGGTGTCTTCTGGGGTGCGCAGACCCTGCGTCAACTCCTGGGCCCCGAGGCGTTCAGGCGGGCGCCGCTCATGGGTCACAAGCCCACGGTCATCGCCGAACAGACCATCGAGGACCGACCGCGGTTCTCCTGGCGCGGTCTGATGCTGGACGTCGCCCGCCACTTCACCCACAAGTCCGACGTCCTGCGCTACCTCGACCTGCTGGCCGCACACAAACTGAACGTCTTCCATTTCCATCTCACCGACGATCAGGGCTGGCGCATCGAGATCAAGCGCTATCCCAAGCTCACCGAGATCGGCGCATGGCGATCCCGTACGAAATGGGGCCACCGTTTCTCCGACCTCTGGGACGAGAAACCGTACGGTGGCTACTACACACAGGATGACATTCGGGAAATCGTGGCGTATGCAGCCGCGCGTCACATCACCGTCGTACCCGAAATCGATATCCCCGGACATTCACAGGCGGCCATCGCTGCCTACCCCGAACTGGGAAACTCCGATGTCGTCGACACGGCCGCCCTCGCGCCGTGGGAGACCTGGGGGGTCAATCCGAACGTCCTCGCCCCGACCGAGCACACCATCGAGTTCTATGAAGGCGTGTTGGAAGAGGTCCTGGAACTCTTCCCGGCCGACACCTCTCCGTTCATCCACATGGGCGGTGACGAATGCCCCAAGGACCAGTGGAGGCAGTCCCCGACCGCCCAGGCCCGCATCGAGGAACTCGGTCTCGCCGACGAGGACGAACTCCAGTCCTGGATGATCCGTCACTTCGACGGCTGGCTCACCAGCCGAGGGCGACGGCTGATCGGCTGGGACGAGATCCTGGAGGGCGGCCTCGCTCCCGGCGCGACCGTCTCCTCCTGGCGCGGGTACGCGGGCGGCATCACGGCTGCCGAAGCGGGTCACGACGTCGTCATGTGTCCCGAACAGCAGGTCTACCTCGACCACCGTCAGGGCGGTGGCACCGACGAGCCGATGCCCATCGGCTACGTCCGCACCCTGGAGGACGTCTACCGCTTCGAACCCGTGCCGCCCGGGCTGAGCCAGGAGGCCGCCGCCCATGTGATCGGCACCCAGGCCAATGTATGGACGGAGGTCATGCAGGACCGCTCCCGCATCGACTACCAGGTCTTCCCCCGACTCGTCGCCTTCGCCGAGGTCGCCTGGTCCGCGCTGCCCACCCCCGAGGCACGGGACTTCGAGGACTTCGAGCGACGGATGGTCGAGCACTACCGGCGACTGGACGCCCTCGGTGTCGACTACCGTCCGCCCGGCGGGCCGCTGCCCTGGCAGAAGCGGCCGGGAGTGCAGGGATTCCCGCGTGAGGGAGCACCCCCGACCGTGTGAGCCCCCGGCGCACGCCCCGGATCGAGCCCCCTGCCGCATGTCTCCGTCGGGTTCCGGTCCATCGCCCCGCGGGCACGGGCGGGCGCCCCCGGTACGGTCGGCGATCCGGGGCGCGCCCTCGCCCCGGTCAACTGACCCACCCACGCCACCAGTCAAAAGACCCAAGGCGGGCAAGGCGGGCAAGTTGCATAGGTGTCGTGGAGTTCATCCGCCCCCGGCAGCCCCAAAAGGCCCCACAGCAGCCTCAAAAACGGGTCAACAGCACAACAAAGGTGCATCCGTCATGGATGCATCCTTCGTGGACCCTCTCGCCGGTCGTCTCAGAAGATGTGCCAGAGTTGCCACGTCCGGACCGTGAGCACGTACGGTACGGCAACACAGGCGGGATGGCCGGACACCGGGAAGGGGCAGCTGGGTGACCACGCACGCACCGCAGACACCGCGGTCGGTGACGCTGCCGACCTCGCTCGACGAGGCCGTCGCAGCACTCACCGCCATGCCCGCGGCCGTGCCCGTCGCAGGTGGAACCGACCTGATGGCAGCCGTCAACAAGGGCCAACTCAGGCCCGCGGGACTGGTCGGCCTCGGCCGCATCAGCGAGATCCGCGGCTGGCGCTACCTCGACGGCCACGCCCTGCTCGGCGCAGGTCTCACCCACGCGCGCATGGGCCGCCCCGACTTCGCCGCGCTCATCCCGGGCCTGGCCGCCGCAGCTCGCGCGGCAGGCCCGCCGCAGATCCGCAACGCGGGCACCCTCGGCGGCAACATCGCCTCCATCGCGCCGACGGGCGACACCCTGCCCGTGCTCGCAGCCCTGGAAGCGGACCTGATCATCGCAGGCCCCGACGGCGCACGCCGCGAGGTCCCCGTCGCCCATCTCCTCGCCGGCCGCGACATGCTCGCCCCGGCGGAGCTCATCGGCTACGTACGCGTGCCCCTGCTGCACGCCCCGCAGATCTTCCTCAAGGCGACCGGCCGCACCGGCCCCGGCCGCGCCACCGCGTCCGTCGCGGTCGTCCTCGACCCGGCGCGCCGTGGAGTGCGCTGCGCGGTCGGAGCCATCGCCCCCATGCCGCTGCGCCCCCTGGAGGCGGAGCGCTGGATCGCCTCCCTCATCGACTGGGACGGCAGGCGCGGACTGACCACCGAAGCGTTGACGGCCTTCGGGGACTATGTGGCCGCTGCCTGCATCCCGGACCCGGAACCGGCCCTACCGGGTGAGGAACCGCCACAACACCCGCCCGCCGTACTGCATCTGCGACGCACCGTCGCCGCACTGGCCCGTCGTGCACTGGGGAGGGCGCTGTCATGAGCAACGAGGAGCACCCGCAAGGGCACCCGGCCGCACCCCCGGGGCACCCGTACGAGCACGGCGGATGGCAGCCCACGCCGCACGGGGAGTACGATCCCGAGGGCACGGCCTTCGTCCAACTGCCCGCCGAGGACGTGGCGCACGCCGCACCGCTGGAGGCGCCCGGTCACGGCTATGTGCCGCCGACGATCACGCCGCCCACGCCCAACGGCCCTCCGTCCGCGCCCGCGTGGCCCACGGTCCAGCACACCCAGGGCCACCCCGGTGAGTACGGCTGGCCCGACCCCGCCGGCCATCCGCAGGGCGCCCCCAACGAGGACCCGCACGCGACCGGCCAGTGGAGCATCCCCACCGCCGAGCACCCTCCGCAGGCACCCGAGTCAACCGGTCAGTGGACGATCCCGCTGGCCGGGAACGACGTACCGGACGAGACCGGCGAGTACACCACCGCGATGCTCCAGTCGCAGTGGAGTTCCGCACCCGCCACGCTGCCCGGAGGGGCAACGGCGCCCTGGGCGACCGACCCCTCGGCCACGCTGCCCGGAGGGGCCCCGGCCCCGTGGGCGACCAACCGGCCCGAGCAGCAGGAACCGCCCACCGACACGGCCCAACCGGAGCCCGACCGCCCACGGCAGGCCGCCGCGGGAGAGACACCGGTCGAACACGCACTGGTGGCTGACGGGGCACCGGCGAACACATCCCCGGACTCCGAGGACGCTGCGCTGCCCGAGGTGTCCGCCGAGGGACATCCGTCCGACCCGGCCCCCGCTGACGTCGACGCAGACGAACGCACCGACGACGAGGCCGCCGACGCTCCGACCACCGCAGAAGGTGGCCCACAGCCGACGGCACTGCGGGAGCCCACCGACGAAACCGCTTCGACGGGCGGCCCGGACACCTCGCCCGAACTACGCACCGAGTCGGCCGAAGACCTCGAAGCGGAGGTCGTGCAGGACGCGACGGCCGAGGACCCCGGCCGGGCGAGCGCCGCCGACGAACACCCGCCCACCTCGTATGTCCTGCGTGTCAACGGCACCGACCGTCCGGTCACCGACGCCTGGATCGGCGAATCCCTGCTCTACGTACTGCGCGAGCGCCTCGGTCTCGCCGGAGCCAAGGACGGCTGCTCACAGGGTGAGTGCGGAGCCTGCAACGTCCAAGTGGACGGCCGGCTCGTCGCCTCCTGCCTCGTCCCCGCCGCGACCACCGCGGGCTCCGAGGTCCGTACGGTCGAGGGCCTCGCCACCGACGGCGAACCGTCCGACGTCCAACGCGCCCTCGCCACCTGCGGGGCCGTCCAGTGCGGCTTCTGCATCCCGGGCATGGCGATGACCGTCCATGACCTCCTGGAGGGCAACCACAAGCCCACCGAGTTGGAGACCCGTCGAGCGCTCTGCGGCAACCTCTGCCGGTGTTCCGGCTATCGCGGCGTGCTCGATGCCGTGCGCGAGGTCGTCGCAGGTCGCGAGGCCAGCGCGGCAGCCGCGGCCGAAGCCAGCGAAGCCGCCGCCGACGCGGCTCCAGAAGCCCGCATTCCGCACCAGGCGCCGCCCGGTGCGGGTAGTGTGCAGCCCCACCCGCATGACGGAGGCATGGCGTGAGCAACGACGCGGCCACCACCGCGACGCCCCTGGCGGCCGGTTCGGTCTCCGGCACCGGCGCCGGCTCCTCGGGGGGCCCGCGATCCGAGCCCGCGGCCATGGGCCTGGGCATCTCGCTACCGCCCGCGGACGCCCGGGCGAAGACCGAGGGCACCTTCCCGTACGCCTCCGACCTCTGGGCCGAGGGTCTGCTGTGGGCGGCCATCCTGCGCTCGCCCCACGCCCACGCCCGCATCCTCGCGATCGACACCTCCGGCGCACTCGACATGCCGGGGGTTCGCGCCGTCGTCACCCACCAGGACATTCCGGGTGACGCCTCGTACGGCCGAAAGATCGCCGACCGTCCCGTCTTCGCCTCCGAAATCATCCGCCACCACGGCGAGGCGATCGCCGCAGTCGCCGCCGACCACCCCGACACTGCACGGCTGGCCGCCGCCGCCATCGTCGTCGAGTACGAGGTCCTGGAACCGGTCACCGACCCCGAACGGGCCTTCGAGGCACAGCCCCTGCACCCCGACGGCAACCTGATCCGCCATATCCCGCTGCGATACGGCGACCCGGATGTCGTCGGAGACGTCATCGTCGAGGGCCTCTACCGCATCGGCCGACAGGACCCCGCCCCGATCGGCGCCGAAGCCGGACTGGCCGTACCGCGCCCGGACGGGGGTGTGGAGCTGTACGTCGCCTCCACCGACCCCCACACCGACCGCGATCTCGCCGCCTCCTGCTTCGGGCTGGACCCCGACCGGGTCAAGATCGTCGTCACCGGCGTTCCCGGCGCCACCGGGGACCGCGAGGACCCGGGCTTCCAACTGCCCCTCGGCCTTCTCGCGCTGAAGACCGGATGCCCGGTCAAACTGACCGCCACCCGCGAGGAGTCCTTCCTCGGGCACGCCCACCGCCACCCCACCCTCCTGCGCTACCGCCACCACGCGGACCAGGAAGGCCGACTGGTGAAGGTGGAGGCCCAACTCCTCCTCGACGCCGGCGCCTACGCAGACTCCTCATCCGAGTCCCTCGCGGCGGCCGTGGCCTTCGCCTGCGGGCCCTACGTCGTACCGCACGCCTTCATCGAGGGCTGGGCCGTCCGCACCAACAACCCCCCGTCCGGCCACGTGCGCGGCGAGGGCGCGATGCAGGTGTGCGCCGCCTACGAGGCCCAGATGGACAAGCTGTCCACCAAACTCGGCCTCGACCCGGTCGACGTCCGGCTGCGCAACGCCCTGGCCACCGGAGACATCCTCCCCACCGGCCAGACGGTCACCTGCCCGGCCCCGGTCGCCGAACTCCTCCAGGCCGTACGGGACTACCCGCTGCCGCCCCTGCCCAAGGACACGCCCGAGGACGAATGGCTGCTCCCCGGGGGCCAGGAGGGCGCGGGCGAACCAGGCGCGGTGCGCAGGGGCGTCGGCTACGCCCTGGGCATGGTTCACATGCTCGGCGCCGAAGGCACCGACGAGGTCTCGACGGCGACGGTGAAGGTGCAGGACGGCGTCGCCACGGTCATCTGCTCGGCCGTGGACACCGGCTCGGGCTTCGCGACCCTGGCCCGCCAGATCGTGCAGGAGACCTTGGGCGTCGAAGAGGTCCACGTGGCCTCGGTCGACACCGACCAGCCCCCCGCCGGACCGGCCGCCCACGGGCGTCACACCTGGGTGTCGGGAGGCGCGGTCGAGCGCGCGGCGAAGATGGTCCGTACGCAACTGCTCCAGCCGCTGGCGCACAAGTTCGGGATGTCGACCGAACTCCTTCAGATCACCGACGGCAAGATCACCTCGTACGACGGGGTGCTCTCCACGACGGTGACCGAGGCCCTGGACGGCAAGGAGCTCTGGGCGACCGCCCAGTGCCGCCCGCACCCCACCGAGCCGTTGGACGAGTCCGGTCAGGGCGACGCCTTCGTGGGCATGGCGTTCTGTGCGGTACGCGCGGTGGTGGACGTGGACATCGAGATCGGCTCGGTCCGGGTCGTGGAGATGGCGGTGGCCCAGGACGTGGGCCGTGTGCTCAACCCCGCCCAACTGGCCAGCCGCATCGAGGCCGGAGTGACCCTGGGCGTCGGAACGGCCCTCACCGAGAACCTGCGCACGGCCCGCGGACTGCTCCGCCACCCCGATCTCACCGGGTACGCACTCCCGACATCTCTGGACGCGCCTGACATTCGCATCGTGAAACTGGTGGAGGAACGTGACGTTGTCGCCCCGTTTGGGGCGAAGGCGGCAAGTGCGGTTCCTGTGGTCACTTCTCCTGCCGCGGTGGCCGCCGCGGTACGCGCTGCCACGGGCCGCCCCATCAATCGTCTCCCCATCAGGCCGCAGGCCGCCGTGTCCGCCGTGCCCAACTCATAACCTCAGTAAGGCATTGCAGCTGCAATCCAGAGGTGCGGGCTGTCGGCGGCGCTCGGTAAAGTGATTCCCCTAGACGCAAGTCAACGGGGAGGCGTTCGTGGCAGAGGACGACGGGACGGGGCGGCCGGTACACGGCCGGCCGACGCCGATGCCCAGCAAGGGTGGTAGTGGCAAGGACCTGGATGTCGACGCCGAAGAGCTGCTGAAGTTCAAGGACCGCGTCGACAAGTTGCTGGTCAAGCTGGAGAGTTCACCGGCCGCACCGACGAGGATGACCGACGGCCAGGTCCCCGCGGGTGACCTCGGCGTGGGCTTCGGCGAGGCGACCGCACTGCATGGGATCTATCAGAAGGTCCATGCCGAGCTACAGAACCTGTCGAAGGGTCTGGCGGGCCAGATCGAGGGCCTGAGCATCGCGGTCCATGGCTCGACCAAGGGCTACCAGAACATCGAAGAGGACATCAAGGAGCGGATGCGCACCATCAGCAAGGACGCGCGCGAGGCGTACGACCGGCGCGAGGAAGAACGTCGCGGGTCCGAGCCGGCAGAGCCAGCGGAGCCGGCCGAGCCGAAGCAGCCGGGGGCCGAACAGCCTCCGCAGCCGGGGGCCGGCGACACGAGCGGTGGAGCGTCCTGATGGTGAAAGTTACGGGGACCACGGGGACACGGGGAAGGGTGGGGTGACGTCATGGGCGCTGAGTCGACACCTGGTGTTGGGGGTTTCTTCTCTCCACTGAGGATTCTGGGCAGTCTCTTCGGAACCACGGATTTCGAGGCCCACACGCACGAACAGCTGCTGGCCATGGTGGAGGCGGCCAATCCGAAGTCGCTGGAGACCCTCTCCGCGCAGCTGGTGGATGCGGCGAAGACCATCACCGAGATCGGTGAGGACCTGAAGACGTACATCACCACCGTCCCGTGGGAGGGCGAGGCCGGCAAGGCCATGGAGACCTGGGGCGAGGGCGCCTGGAAGGCCACGCTCCAACTCGGTGAGTACAGCAACGTCGGCGGCAAGTGGATGGGCCTGGCGGCGCAGACACTCCGCGAGGTCAAGCAGAACATGCCCCCGGTGGACGCCACGGCCAAGGGCAACGTCGAGTCGGCGCACAAGTACCGCAACATGCCGGACTACAAGGAACTACTGGGCCCGGCACAGGCCAAACTGCGCGAGGACAAGGCGCAGGCTGTTCAGCAGATGAACAAGCTTGCGCAGTCGTACTCGCTCTCGACGTTCGTGATCAGCGCTGCGGAGGCTCCGACTTTCCCGCCGCCTCCGGACGATTTTGTGCCGGGTGAGCGTCGTGTAGGAATGGACAGGATCGACAGATCTGCGCAGCGCGAGGCCCAGTTTGGCAACCCGAATACGGAACGATCTCGACACGTCGGTCAATCTGCTGATGCCGAGCGCGGCACCATGCAAGACACGTCGAACTCTGCTCTTCCTCCAGGCACTCAGAACTATGTTCGACCTGGCGAACAACCAGTGACTCATCCGACTGGTCAGCCGGTGGGTATGGAGATCGACAGTGTGGATACGCTGCCGCCCGCCACTCCATCGCAGACTCCGGCGGGCACTGGTTCGACGACGCCTTCCAAACCCGACGTAGGCACCACAGCCGTGCCTGGCTCCGTCCCGCCGACGTTCGCCAAGAGCCCTGGCCCCAGCAGGCTGCCTGGATCGGGTGCCGGAGCGGGGTCGGTCAAGGGAATCACAGGTGGCCGTGGTGCGCTTCCGCCTGGACAGGTCGGCCCCGTGGGTCCAATCGGCTCAGTCGGGCAGGTCGGTTCGTCCGGTGTCGCAGGTTCCCGTGTGCCGCTAGCGCGTGAAGGAGGGATCGTCGGTGGCAAGCCCGTCATGCCCACCACCAACAATCCGACCGGCGCGATTCCTCGGGGGACGGTGATTGGTACGGAGAACACGACTGGTTCGCGTGGTGGCGGTGCCATGGGGCGTGGCATGGCCGGTATGCCAGGAGGCATGTACGGCGGCTCAATGGGCGGCGCCGACCAGAGTGGCGTCTCTGGCGGTAGGCGGCTGGCATCCGAGTCCGGAGGAGTTGTCGGAGGTCGGCAACAACAGGGACAAGCGAACGCCCGTCCGTTCACACCTGGTGGATCCGGCTTGGTCCGGGCGCACGGAGATCAGAACCAGCCCGGTCGTGCGGGTACGGGCGCGACTGGGGCGAACAGGTCCGCGTCCTCCCGCGAAGATGAGAGTGGCGAACGGCCGGACTACCTTTCGGAAGACGAAGAGACCTGGCAGCAAAGCAATCGCCGCGTCGTACCGCCTGTCATCGACTGAAAATCGCCCACACAACAAGAAGATGGTCTGAGGAAGCGGATGCCTACCAGCAGCAGTCGGGTCGCTCGATACGGTGGATTGGTGTCGGGTGCAGTCGGTTTGCTGCTGGTAGGCGTTGCAGCGACACCTGCCCATGCCCAGACAATCCGGTCCATGCAGTGGCATCTCGACACCATGCGTGCGGACGCTATGTGGAAGACAAGTACCGGTAATGGGATAACGGTTGCCGTACTAGACACCGGTGTCGGTTCTCTTCCTGAGCTTGAAGGCCGTATTGCTCCTGGCGGAAAAGACTTCACCAACATCGCCGGTGATGAGGGCGATGACTACGACAACCACGGCAGCAGCATGGCGTCCCTCATTGCAGGGACTGGCAAGGGGCCGGGTGGTGACGGAGCCTATGGGCTAGCGCCTGGAGCGAAGATCCTTTCCGTTCGGGTCCCTATGGGTGGCGGAGGGGGCCTCTCGGCAAACGAGGGAATCGCGCAGGCCATCCGACACGCGGCAGACTCCGAAGCTAAGATCATTAGCATCTCCATGGGGAGCCCATCCAGCGGCGAGGAGTTTCTCCCTGATGCTGTGAAATATGCTCTTGGGAAAGGAAAGCTAATCTTTGCCTCGGTCGGCAATGACGGTTCAGATTCTCCAGTTGAGTTTCCAGCTGCCACACCTGGTGTTGTGGGTGTCGCCGCCGTCGACAAAGCGATCAAGGCAACCAAGCAGTCCCACAATGGCTCAGAAGTTGACTTGGCGGCCCCAGGGGAAGGCATCACCTTCGGCTGCATGGGAGATGCAGGGAAGACTGAGTACTGCAAAGGCGACGGCACCAGTGCAGCCACTGCCCTAGCGTCTGCATCTGCCGCGCTCATCTGGGCCAAGTACCCCGAGTGGACCAACAATCAGGTGCTCCGGGTCATGCTCAACACCGCCGGTGGGCCCACCAGTGGTGCCGAGCGCAACGACGTCATCGGCTACGGCATGGTTCGGCCGCGGATCGCGCTGACCGAGCCCGGGGACCCGGGGCCCGCCGATGTGTATCCGCTTCCCGATCTGGCCGCTGCCGCACCCAAGTCCCCCTCTGCGGCGGCCTCCAAGCCCCCGGCCGACGGCAAGCAGGCGGAGCAGCCCACCGAGGCCGCCGCTTCCGCTGCCGATGAGGACGACAGCAACACCGGTCTGTGGATCGCCCTCGGGGTCGGTGCTGCCGTGCTCATCGGGGCGGCCGTGGCCGTTCCCGTCGTTCGGTCACGGCGACGGGCCGCAGCGGAACCGGTGCCCGTCCCGGCCGGGCCTCCCGGCTATTCGCAGCAGCAGTATCAAGGTGGCCAACCGTCCTACGGCCCTGCTCATCCAGGTGCACAACAGCCTCCCGGACAGTCGTATCCGCAGCAGGGAACGTATCCGCCCTACGGTCCACCGGCGGCGGGACAGCAGCAGAACAACCCGCCTTATCCCGGACAGCAGTGACGCATTGCTGGATTGCGGACGTATGGACTGAGTCCTGGCCGACGGGGTTGCCACCGAGCCTGCGGTTTCACAGAATCCCCACCAAACGCCGATCATGTGTGCGGGTCGCCGTCCTACGGTGGGGCCACTCCGTCCCACCGGAAGGCCGACGGGGGCCAACGTCGCTTCCGCCGACGTGCACCATCACAAGACAGCAAACGGGGATTTTCCATGTCGTTCGACCAAGAGTGGGTGTCCACTCGCTCCGCCTCCACAGTGAACGTCAGCATGCGGCTGAACCAGGTCGAGTCGTCGGGGGGCGGTGGCGGCGGCGGAGGGGCGGACCTCGGCGTGAGTCAGGACCAGCTCGGTGCGCTCGGGAGCGCCGCCTTCAAACTGCACGGTCAGCTTTCGGCTGACGGGAAGCATGCCGAAGCCAGCACCACCGAGGCCGGTACGACCATGACGGTGAACGGCTTTCAGACCGGTGCGGCGATCGGCACCGTGCAGAAGACCTGGACCTCGCAACTGAAGACGCTTCTTGACGCCTGCGCCCATATATCGAACCACCTCGACTACACCTCCGCCTCTCACGTCAATGAGGAGAAGGACATCCAGACGGCCTTCCGGACGTCTCAGATCACCGAATTCCTCAAGTAAGGCGGGGGCCGAAGATGCTGACGTTCGACAATGTGTATCAGGCCCCGCTGGGCAAACTGAATGCGGCGGTCGGTGACTGGGCGGCGATGGTGACCAAGCTGGAGAAGCTCGCCGAGGACGCGCGTACGACCATGGCGAGCAAGGCCAAGGACGACTACTGGCGTGGTGTCAACGCCGAGGTCACGAAGCCGTTCATCGACAAGACGGCCAAGGAGTTCGACGACGCCGCCAAGGCCGCCAAGGGCATCAAGCAGATCCTTGAGGACGGCCATCGTGAGTTCAAGAAGTCCCAGGACGAGCTGAAGAAGATCGTTGATGTGGACGCCCCAGCCCAGGGGCTCGTCGTGGGGGCGCACGGAGTGGTTCGTCCGCAGCACGATCTGGCTCAGGACCGCACGTACCGTCGCGATCCCGACTACGAACCCGCACTCAGGGAGCAGCGGGCCAAGGTCGAAGCCATGCAGGCCCGTATAGAAGCGGTGCTTGAGACGTGTACCGACGCCGATGTGGCGACGTCCAACGCGCTCAAGGCGAACATCACGAGCGACCAGCACAACTTCAGCGCGCCCAAGTACACGAGCATCGATGCGGAGGAGGCGGCCCGCGCGGTCGATCTCGCGAACAAGGGCCGCGATCTCACCCACACCGAGCTCCAGGCGCTGAACGAGCTGCTGAAGGACAACCACGGCTCGCGTGAGTTCTCCCGGGCGTTCTACGACACCATGGGGCCGAAGAAGTCGCTGGAGTTCTTCGGTCAGTTGTCCACGGACACCTACAACTACAGCAAGCAGGACAAGGAGCGGTTGAAGGACGTCCAGGAGCTCCAGCGCAATCTGGGCCTCAATCTGGCGACTGCCACCGGTTCCTCCGGAGCGAACGACGCATGGGGTCAGCGCTGGTCCGACGAGATGCGCAAGTTGGGCACCGAGCGCATTCCCCTTGCCAAGTACGACCACAACGGCCCGTTCGGCTATCAGCTCCTCGGCGGCATCATGCGGTACGGGAACTACGACCCCAAGTTCCTGACCCCGATCGCCCAGCATGTGACGCAGCTCCATGCCAAGGACCCGTACATGTTCGCCGAGAACAAGAGCACGTCGAGCTGGGACAAGAACCCGTTCAATCCCTCGGGCAAGAACGGCTCCGGCTATGACCCGATGCTGAGCATGTTGGAGGCACTGGGGCACAGTCCCGAAGCCTCCAAGGAGTTCTTCTCCTCTGATCCGAAGGCGTTCAACGACGACGGCACCGTCAAGGGCGGTCTGCCGAAGGACGAGGACGGCAAGGAGATCAAGAGTTATCTGGACTACTTCGGTGACAAGGACTTCAAGTCCTTCCCCGACATCACGGGCCATGACCCCGATGAGATGGGCAAGTCGCTGAACCACATGCCCGACGCGTTCGGGCATGCCCTGGAGGCCGCCACGCTCGGCCATGCCTACGACGACCCCAACCCCAAGCTGATCCGGGACGAGACCTCCTCGAAGATCATGGAGGAGGTCGTCGAGAAGTACGGGGGCGACGCGGGGCTCCTCAAGCAGCAGGAGGCGATGGCCGACAGCCTCGGACGCATGGGCGCCGGCTATGTCGACGACATCAACTGGGCGCTCAACGAGAACAAGCCGGACAGCCTCTTCGCGCCGGGCAAGGACGCCGAGGCGCACGCAGAGTTCGGTCGTGACAACGCGCGCCAGTTCCTGAGCACGCTCGGCCAGCATCCGGATGCGTACGCCTCCGTCTCGGTGGCCGAGCGCATCTACACCACCAGCATGCTGGAAGCGCAGGTCGGCGAGGGCGGGAAGGTCAACGAAGGCCACGCCCGGGAAGTGGTCCGCACCGGTGCGGAGGTGCAGGGCATGCTCGACCAGTCGCGCGCCGATCAGGTCGACGCGACGAACAAGAAGAAGGACGAGGAGTACAACAAGGCGTTGGAGGAGCGTTCGGCCTGGGTCAACTTCGGCGCCGCGGCGGCGATCGGTGCGGGTGTCGCCTTCCTTCCGGCCACCGTCGCGGGCGCGGGGGCGGCGGCGATCCTCGTACCGCTGGCCGTGGAGACCGGTAGCGGGGCTCTGGAGACCCAGATCGGTCAGGTGATCGGTGACTGGACCAAGACCGAGCAGCAGGACAGTTCCGAGAAGACCCAGGAGACGCGTAACGAGATCTTCCGCGCGGGTGAGATGACGGCCGAGTCTCCGATGGAGAAGTTCATGCAGCAGCACCGGATCGATCCGAACAGCGACTTCGGTCAGGACCTCGAAGAGGCGCTGACCAACGGCTACAGCAAGGGAACGCTGGGGCAGGGCCGACACGGCACGACCCCGCAGACATGAGGGATGTGAAGGTCATCAAGGCGTGGCAGGCGGCGGCATCCGTGCTCCTCGTTGGGGCGCTCGGTCTTTCCCTGGTCTCCTGTTCGGGGAAGGACGGCGACGGCGGTGACGGCTCGGACCAGAAGCTCGTCGGCGCCGGTGAGATCTGTGAGGGGGTCTTCACCGCACCCGCAGCACGTCAGGCCCTGACCAAGGTCACCGATGCGGATCGCTTCGCACAGAACAGCGTTGCGAACGGTCTGGACAAGACGGTCTCCAACATCGTCTTCGACTATGAGTCGTCCGGTCCGAGCAAGGGGAGGGAGTCCAGCGTCTGCCATGTCTACGCAGACGGGCCTTCCGACCTGGAGGACGTGTCGTTGGCGTTCGCCCTGGACGACGGCGAGTTCCTCGACAGCAAGGACATCGCGGCCAGGCTGACCGCATATCAGCTCGGTCGCCGCGCGCTGGCCGGCAACAACTACGCCTCCCAGTATTTTCTTTGTACGAGCCCGAAGCTGGGCAGCACCCAGGATGATCCCGCGGTCGTGCGGGGAGAGTTGCGCGTCAGATCGGAGCCGAGTGGGGACGTGCGTGAACTGAGCGAGGCCAATATGACCTTGCTCAACTCGGCCGCGTTCGCCGTCGCCAAGAAGCTCGGCTGTACGGGAGACGGCGGACTGACCGCTGCGCCCGTTCTGAAGCCGGTGGCTCCCAAGCCGACCGCCGGCTAGTTGGGCCCCTGCGGTGAACGGATCCGAGGGGCGTGACGGAAAACCGGGGTGAGAGTGACGACGAGGATGGTTAGCGTCCTGGGACATGAGCGAACCACTGAAGTCCTCCGTCGTCCTCATCACCGGGATCATGGCCTCCGGTAAATCCACCGTTGCGCAGAGCCTGGCCGAACGTCTCCCGCGGGCCGCTCATGTCCGCGGGGACGTCTTTCGGCGCATGGTCGTCTCGGGGCGGGCGGAGATGGGACCGGACCTCGACCCCGAGGCCGTCGCGCAGCTACGGCTGCGGTACCGGCTCGCCGCCATGACCGCCGACAGCTATGCGGAGGCGGGATTCACCGCTGTCCTCCAGGATGTCGTCATCGGCTCGGAGTTCGCCGGGTACGTCCGCCTCGTCCGTACCCGTCCGCTGTACGTGGTCGTCCTCGCGCCGCGCCCGGATGTCGTCGGTGTCCGGGAGGCGGGTCGACCGAAGAGCGGATACGGCGAGGGGTGGACGGCGGAGTCCTTGGACGCGGAGCTCCGGGAACGGACGCCCAGGGTGGGGCTGTGGCTCGACACCAGTGAGCAGACGCCGGAGCAGACCGTGGACGAGATCATCGCGCGGCTGCCCGAGGCGTCGGTCAGCACCTGTCCGTAGTCGGGCCCGGTCCCCTCACCGCCGCGCGGGGTGATCCCCGTCGTACACAGCGGCCCGTTCACCACGCTCGGAGTGTGAGGTCACTCACCTCGGACTCGGGGCGGGGAGTGGTGGGCCGCTCCGGGAACCGCGGCACCGGGGCGAGGTCCGGGCCCGCAGCCCCATCGCCCGGTACGGAGGTGAGTTCCCCTCTCGCGGATGCCGGATGCCGGATGCCGGATGCCGGGTACGGCATGCGTCTGCGGCTCGGAGCCGACAACGACAACGTCCCGAACTTCGACTGTGGGGAACCCCTCAGCCGAAGTCCGGGACGTCCCGGCCTGGAGACCGCGACCGGATTCGAACCGGTGTAACTCGAGTTGCAGTCGAGTCCCTGAACCACTCGGGCACGCGGTCGTGCGTTGCTACTGATGATGACCGTAGGCCGTCGGTCGTCGCCCGCTCAAGACCACCGGGCACACTGCAATACAGCCGCCACAGGGCGTTCACAGTCGTACGACCAAGGGACCAGGGCAGGTCGGACCCTGCGACAGGGTTCAAGCCGGTCCACGCCCCTTACTCTTGGGTCATGACCGCCCTGGACCCACGTGACGCCGACGTCACGACACCGACCCCTGCGCCCGACGCACCCACCATCGACGAGCAGCCCCAGGGCGGGGTACTCGGCCGGAGCTATCGAGCGCTCAGCGTGGGCATCGTCTCCGTCGTCCTGCTGATCGCCTTCGAGGCGACGGCCGTCGGCACCGCGATGCCGGTGGCTGCCCGTGAGCTGAACGGCATCGGGCTGTACGCCTTCGCCTTCTCCTCGTACTTCACCACCAGCCTCTTCGCGATGGTCCTGTCCGGGCAGTGGGCCGACCGGGACGGTCCGCTGAGGCCGCTGGCGACCGGCATATCCGCCTTCGGCGTCGGACTGCTGCTCTCCGGCACCGCGAGCACGATGTGGCTGTTCATCCTGGGGCGCGCGGTACAGGGCCTCGGCGGCGGCATGGTGATCGTCGCGCTCTACGTGGTCATCGGGCGCGCCTACCCGGAGCGGCTGCGGCCGGCGATACTCGCCGCCTTCGCCGCGAGTTGGGTGATCCCCTCCGTGGTCGGACCGCTGGCCTCCGGAACGGTCACCGAGCAGCTGGGTTGGCGCTGGGTCTTCGTCGGCATCCCCGTGCTCGTGGTCTTCCCGCTCGCCCTGGCCCTGCCGCAGATTCGGCGCATGGCGTCCGGGCCCGCCGATCCTTCAGCGCCCCGATTGAGCTTCGACGCCCAGCGCATCCGACTGGCCCTCGGCATCTCCCTCGGCGCCGCGCTCCTCCAGTACGCGGCACAGGACCTGCGGTGGCTCTCCCTGCTGCCGGCGGCCGTCGGCGCGGCGCTGCTGGTGCCCGCGGTCCTCGGGCTGCTGCCGAAGGGCACCTACAGGGCCGCCCGGGGGCTGCCGTCCGTGGTGCTGCTGCGCGGTATCTCTGCGGGCTCCTTCATCGCCGCCGAGTCCTTCGTCCCCCTGATGCTGGTCACCCAGCGCGGGCTGTCCCCGACCATGGCCGGCTTCTCGCTCGCCGCGGGCGGGGTGACCTGGGCGCTCGGGTCGTTCATCCAGTCCCGGCCGCGGATGGAGCCGCACCGGGAACGGCTGATGGTGTTCGGGATGGTGCTGGTGGCCGTGGCGATCGCCGGTGCTCCGACCGTACTGATCGAGTGGGTGCCGGTGTGGATCGTGGCCGTCTCGTGGGCCATCGGCTGCTTCGGTATGGGCATGGTGATCGCGTCGACGAGCGTGATGTTGCTCAAGCTCTCGGAGCCCGAGGAGGCCGGGTCGAACTCGGCGGCGCTCCAGATCTCGGACGGGTTGTCGAACGTCATCCTGCTCGCCGGCGGCGGCGCGGCCTTCGCGGCGCTCGGCGGCGCCTCGGTGGCCGGCCACGGCGCGATCACCGAGGCCGGTGCCTCGCACCCGGCCGCCTTCGTGGTGGTCTTCCTGCCCATGGCGCTGGTCGCCCTGGTCGGAGCATGGGTGTCGACGCGGGTCCGGGTCCAAGAACCCGTGTGACGCGGCGCGAACCGGCCGGTACCGTCCGGGCATGGCCGGTCTGCACATACAACTCACCGAAGAAGAGTCCCGGGCACTGCGCGCGTGCGCCGATGCGGACGGCAAGAGTCCGCAGTCGTTCGCGTACGACGCGATCGTCCGGGCGGTCCAGGAGCACTCGCGGCTGTTCGACGAGGCGGCCGAGCACGTGCTGAAGGTCAGTGCGGAGTTGAACCGGAGGCTCGCCTGATGCGCCATCCGACCCGCCCCGAGCTGCTGGACCTCACCGAGCGGCTCGGCACCCGAGAGGTGCGCGACCACGGACTGATCGACTCGGCTCTCGCCCGTCCGCGGTCGAGTGCATTCGGCCAGGACGCGTATCCGGACGTCTGGCACAAGGCGGCAGCGCTGATGGAGTCGCTCGCCCGCAACCATGCGCTGGTCGACGGCAACAAGCGCATCGCCTGGTATGCGACCTGGGTCTTCCTCCAGTTGAACGGCCACCGGCTGTCCACGACCTTCGACGTGGACAGTGCGGAATCGTTTGTGCTGGAGGTGTGCCAGGGCGCGCTGGATGTGCCCGGGATCGCTGCCCGGCTGCCCGAATTCGCTCACTGACCCCGAATCCGCTCACTAAGCCCGAATCCGCCCATCGACACGGATCCACGACCCTCGGTGTCCAAGCCTCTCCCCGTGGTGGTCTTCGCCACCCGGGGGAGTGGTCGACACCCGGGAGGAATCCCCCGATGAGGGTGAAGTGGGCCGTCGTGGCGGATGCCCGTGAGGTCCATCTCACCGTCCGCGGGGGCGTCGTCCGGAGCGGACCGGCGTGGTCACACAGGTAGGGTGGCCCGGTTGTCATACCCGTACACCACCCGTGGCACCCCCCGCCGCGTCGTGCCCTGGACGAGCGTCGAACCGGAGACCGTGACTACTACCGCCTCCCACTCCCACCACCTCTCGCCCGCCTTCCCAGGCCGGGCCCCCTGGGGTACCGCCAGCAAGCTGCGTGCCTGGCAGCAAGGGGCGATGGAGAGATATCTCCAGGAACAGCCCCGCGACTTCCTGGCCGTCGCCACCCCCGGCGCGGGGAAGACCACCTTCGCGCTCACCCTCGCCTCCTGGCTGCTGCACCACCACGTGGTCCAGCAGGTGACCGTCGTCGCGCCCACCGAGCACCTGAAGAAGCAGTGGGCCGCGGCAGCCGCGCGGATAGGGATCAAGCTGGACCCCGACTACAGCGCGGGCCCGCTCAGCAAGGAGTACCACGGCGTCGCGATCACCTACGCGGGTGTCGGCGTACGCCCCATGCTCCACCGCAACCGCTGCGAGCAGCGCAAGACCCTCGTCATCCTGGACGAGATCCATCACGCCGGTGATTCCAAGTCCTGGGGCGAGGCGTGCCTCGAAGCCTTCGACCCGGCGACGCGTCGGCTCGCACTGACCGGTACGCCCTTCAGGTCGGACACCAACCCGATCCCCTTCGTGACCTACGAGGAGGGCAACGACGGCATCCGACGATCCGCCGCCGACTACACCTACGGCTACGGCAACGCCCTCGGGGACGGCGTCGTGCGGCCCGTCATCTTCCTCAGCTACAGCGGCAACATGCGCTGGCGCACCAAGGCCGGGGACGAGATCGCCGCCCGCCTCGGCGAGCCCATGACCAAGGACGCCATCTCGCAGGCGTGGCGCACCGCGCTCGACCCGCGCGGCGAGTGGATGCCCAATGTGCTGCGGGCCGCCGATCAACGGCTCACCGAGGTCCGCAAGTCCATCCCGGACGCGGGCGGTCTGGTGATCGCCTCCGACCAGGACTCGGCCCGCGCCTATGCCAAGCTCATCCGTGAGATCACCGGGTCCAAGGCGACCGTCGTCCTCTCCGACGACACCGGTGCCTCAAAACGCATCGACGAGTTCAGCGAGAACGAGGACCGCTGGATGGTCGCGGTCCGGATGGTCTCCGAGGGCGTGGACGTGCCCCGGCTGGCCGTCGGCGTGTACGCCACCACCATTTCGACCCCCCTGTTCTTCGCCCAGGCGGTGGGCCGTTTCGTACGGTCCAGAAGGCGGGGCGAGACCGCATCGGTCTTCGTGCCCACCATCCCCATGCTGCTCACCTTCGCCAATGAGATGGAGGTCGAGCGTGATCATGTGCTCGACCGGCCGAAGAAGAACGGCGATGAGGACCCGTACGCCGAGTCCGAGAAGGAGATGGACGAAGCCAACCGGGAGCAGGACGAGGACACCGGCGATCAGGACATGCTGCCCTTCGAGGCGCTGGAGTCGGACGCCGTCTTCGACCGGGTGATGTACAACGGGGCCGAGTTCGGGATGCAGGCCCATCCGGGCAGCGCGGAGGAGCAGGACTACCTCGGCATCCCAGGGCTGCTGGAGCCCGATCAGGTCCAGATGTTGTTGCAGAAGCGTCAGGCGCGGCAGATCGCCCACAGCCGTAAGAAGCCCGATACCGAGGCCGATCTGCTGGAGCTGCCTGCCGAGCGCCGTCCGGTGGTCTCGCACAAGGAACTGCTGGAACTGCGGAAGCAGTTGAACACGATGGTGGGCGCCTACGTCCATCAGAGCGGCAAGCCCCACGGTGTGATCCACACCGAGTTGCGCCGGGTGTGCGGCGGGCCGCCGAGCGCGGAGGCGACGGCCGGACAGATCCGTGAGCGGATCAAGAAGGTCCAGGAGTGGGCCACGCGGATGCGTTGATGTGACCGTCCGTCCGGGACCGCTGAGGCGCTCCCGGCGGACGCTCGACGGGCGTGCGGTGCATGCCGTACGTCAGGGCAGATGTGCCGTACCCGCGGAGGCAGGTCTACTGATCTCGGCCGGTGCGGACATCTGCCGCCGTCTGCGGATATCCGCCGACGGTCGGGATTCGGTACCGGTGTGCGTACCGGGCGTGGCGGCGACGGCTGCCCGTGCGAGGCGCCCGTCCGGCCAGGACCCACCGCGACCGTCCGCCCAGGACCCACCGCGACCGTCCGCCCAGGACCCACCGCCACCGCCTGGTCCGGCCCGCCGCACAGACCACGATCGACTGGCACACGGCCGCGATCGACCTCTTCCCGGGGCGGTGGTTCGCCCCTTCGAGCCCACTTGCCCAGGCCCTCGACCCGGTGCCACTCCCACTTCTCCCGAGCACAGGGGGCGATGAGCCGTGCTCAGGTACTTGTTGGCGCAATCCGGTATGAGCGGGTCGGGGGCGGATGTACTGTTCGAACGGTTGCCAACCCACCCAATATCACGGGTGGGCATCCGGATTCTGGACGAGGTCTTCCGCTGAGCGGACCGGATCGCTACTGTCCGGGCAATACAACCGCTCCCGTGGCAGCACGAGCCGCGGAGCCCAGCCGGTGTGCCATGGCCTGCCGGCGGCCTCTGGGTGCGGTGCCGACGCGACCGGCACCGCGGACACGACCGCGAGGATCCGCCGTCACTCACTCCGAAGGAGAGGGCGTCGTGACCGCGGAGACCTCCCAGACGCTCGACCGAGGACTGCGCGTCCTCAAGCTGCTCGCCGACACCGATCACGGGTTGACCGTCACCGAGCTGTCCAACAAGCTCGGTGTCAACCGGACCGTGGTCTACCGTCTGCTGGCCACCCTGGAACAACACGCCCTGGTCCGGAGGGACTTGGGCGGGCGGGCCAGGGTCGGCCTCGGTGTGCTCAGGCTCGGTCGACAAGTCCACCCGTTGGTGCGCGAGGCGGCGATGCCCGCGCTGCGGGCCCTCGCCGAAGACATCGGTGCGACCGCGCACCTCACCCTGGTGGACGGCGCGGAGGCCCTCGCGGTCGCCGTCGTCGAGCCCACCTGGACGGACTACCACGTCGCCTATCGGGCCGGTTTCCGTCATCCGCTGGACCGGGGTGCGGCGGGCAAGGCGATACTGGCCGCGCGACTCGGCCACGCCGACGACCCCGGCTACACCCTCACCCACGGCGAGTTGGAGGCCGGTGCCAGCGGCGCGGCTGCACCGCTCGTGGGAGTCACCGGGATAGAGGGGAGCGTGGGTGTGGTGATGCTCGCCGACTCGGTTCCCGAGCGAGTGGGCCCACGGGTGGTCGACGCCGCCCGCGAGGTCGCCGACGCCCTGCGCTGACCCTTCCCCCGCCCGTGGGGCCATGAGCTCGGCGGGTGCGGGCTGCGCCCCCGTGCGGTCCCGGCACCCCGCCCGGCCCGGATAGATTGGGTCGGTGCTCTCCCGTCTCTCGCGCCCGCGGGCGCTCATCCTCAGTGCCGTTCCCCTCGTGGCCCTCTTCGGCGTCGTCGGTTTCGCACCGCTGCCGTACGTCATCGCGCAGCCCGGGGACACCGCGAATGTGCTGGGCACGCACAAGGGCACGCCCGTGATCTCCATCAGTGGCGCCCCCGTCCGTACCCCCGAGGGCGCCCTGCGGATGACCACGATCCTCGCCACGGGTCCGGCCGCCGACATCCGCGTCGGAGAGGTGGTCGACGGTTGGTTCCGCACCGACCGTTCGGTGCTGCCGCGAGATTCCGTCTACCCCAGCGGCAAGTCCACCGGGGAGGTCGCCGAGCGGAATCTCAAGGACATGACGGAATCGCAGCACGATGCCACCTTGGCCGCGCTCGCCTACCTGGACGAGGACCCCGCGAAGGTCAAGGTCACCCTGCGGCTCGCCGATATCGGTGGTCCCAGTGCCGGACTGCTGTTCTCGCTCGGCATCGTCGACAAACTCGACGGCAACGGCGAGGGGGGCGATCTCACCGGTGGCCGCAGCATCGCGGGTACGGGCACGATCTCCCCGACCGGCAAGGTCGGTCAGGTCGGCGGGGTGTCGCTGAAGACGCAGGCCGCGGCCCGGGACGGCGCAACGGTCTTCCTGGTGCCGGAGGGGGAGTGTTCGGACGCTCTCGCCGAGGCGCCCAAGGAGCTGCGACTGATCCCGGTCACCTCGCTCCAGGGCGCCGTGGAGTCCCTTCGCGCGCTGGACGCCGGGGGGAAGGTGCCGTCTTGCTGAGTGCGTTCACGGGGGGTGCGTTCAGCTCCCGCCAACAGGGGAAGACCGCGGGCGCCAGGTTCGCCGCGAAGTAGATCCCTCCGAGGACCCACAGGGTCGTCCACAGCCCCACCTGTTCGATGAGGAAGCCGGCCGCGAGTCCGCCCAGGGGCGTGGTCAGCAGCGCTCCGGCCACCGTGACGCCCGCGACCCTGCTGCGCAGCGCGTCCGGGACCCGCTCGTACACGACGGTGGTGAGGATCGGGTTGATCATTCCGGCGCCGATCCCGCCGGCCGCCAGGATCAGGGCCAGGGGTACGGTCCCGTCGGTCAGCGCGGCCCCCACGTACTTCGGTGCTCCGGCGATCATGAACGCCACCGTGAACACCACCCGCCGTGGGAACCGCTCGCCCATCGCTCCGTACAGCAGTGCTCCGAGCAGGGCGCAGCCGGCGAAGAGCGCGACGAGCATGCCCAGTTCACCGGCCCCGCCGAGGTTCTCCTTGGCGTGCACGGGCAGGAGTACGGCGCTCCATGCCTGGTCGAGGCCGTTGGTGAGCATGATCATCAGGGTGATGCCGAACAGCAGGGGGTCGCGCAGCAGGAAGGAGTACCCCTCGCGGAGTTCGCCCGTGTAGGTGCGCAGTGAGACGGGTTGGGTGTTCTTGCTGGGTTCGGCCGCGGCGACGTTCCGTACGCCGAAGTAGATCAGCAGGGCCGAGCCGGCGAAGGTCAGGGCGTCCAGGAGCAGGACGGTCTCCGCGCCGGTGAGGGCGATCAGTACGCCCGCGAGGGCGGCGCCGGCCATGCGAGCACCGCGTGACACCGCGTCGAAGATACTCGCGGCCCGGGGGATCGGGGTGCCCGCGACCATGGCGAGTTGGGGCAGCAGGACATAGCGCGCGGTTTCGCCGGGGGCGTGGAAGAGGCCCGTCACCGCCATCAGGGCGCACAGCATCCAGAAGTGGAGGAGGTCCGCGTAGTGGAGTAAGGGGATCGTCGCGACGGAGACTGCGCAGACGGTGTCCGAGATGATGCTGATCCGGCGGCGGCCCGTGCGGTCGATGATGGGGCCGCCCGCGATCGCCGCCACGACGACGGGCAGGGTGGCGCAGAAGGCGACCAGACCAGCTTTGGCGGGGCTGCCGGTGGTCTCCAGGGCGAACCAGGGCACGGCGACCAGGGTGAGCGAATTACCGGTGATGGAAACGGCGTTGGCCGCCAGCACATGGGCGAGCGGGCCGCGTCGATGAGGGCCGCCCGGGGTCGCGTCGTTCGTGGCCGGGCCGGGCCCTTCTGGTGTTTCAGCTGCTTCGGTCGGGGTCTCTCCGGTGGTCAAGGCGGGGTCCCTTCGGTTGCTGACCCGGGGGCGCGAGGTGCCCGGGCCGTGCGAGGGGTGCGGGGGAAGGCATGGAGGTGGATGCGCACCTGGGCGGCTCGATCGGCGTCCGTTCGTGCGGTGGCCGGGGCAGAGCGGGCGGAGCCTTCGGGGTTGCTGGACATTTCGGGGTGCTGGGGGTTCGCGCGGCGCTCGAAATCGAGTTCGTCCGTGTCCTCGGGCGCGGGCTCACGGTCCCGGTAGCTCTCGATCAGTGCATGGACCTCCCGGTTCAGCTCCCTGGCCGCTTCCGGGGTCAGGCGTAGCGTGAAGTCGCTGAGGTCCGATGCCCGACGCCACTGTTCGGGCCACTCGTCGGCGGTGTCGAGCCAGCCGCTGACCTCCTCCGCGTGCTGGGCCGCGACCTCCTGGATGAACAGGCCGGCGGCTCCACGGACGGCCGGGTCCTCGCTGTGGAACATCGAGTGGTCGATGCTCGTGCCCTCGGTGGAAGCCCGCCACCAGCGCTCGCGCCCCTTGTTGAGGTCCGGGGCGTCTTCGACGAAGCCGTGCGCCGCGAGTTGGCGCAGGTGGTAGCTCGTGGCACCGCTGGACTCACCCAGGGACTCCGCCAGTTGTGATGCGGTCGCCGGTCCGTCGTGGCGCAATGCGGTGAGCAGTCGCAGCCGCAGGGGGTGGGCGATGCCCCGCAGCGACCGCGGGTCCAGAGGGCGGTAGCGGGAATCCGGCTGATGCTCGTGCATGGTGCAAAGGTAAGGTTGCAAACAAAGCTTTGCAAGCATTGCTTTGCGTCACGCGCCACCGTGAGAGCGGCAGAAGGCTCCTCAGGCGGACGGCTCCTCGGGCCGCCCGGGCCCCGGCCGGCCCCCCTCCCGGGCCGCCTGTTCCACCAGCGGGATGATCCGCAGCGGCACCGGGTTCTCCATCACGATCGCCGTGGAAGCGCGCATGATCCCCTCGAACCCGACCACACGGTCGATCACCCGCTGGAGGTCGGCGTTGGACCGTGCCACCAGTCGGCACAACATGTCCCCCTGCCCGGTGGTGGTGTGCAACTCCAGCACCTCCGGAACAGTGGCCAGATGTGCCCTGACGTCCGCCCCCTGCCCCTGCTTGATCTCCAAGGTGGCGAAGGCCGTGACCGGGTACCCCAGCGCGGCCGGGTCCACATCGGGCCCGAAGCCGCGCAGCACACCATGGGTGCGCAGCCGGTCGAGCCGCGCCTGTACGGTCCCCCGCGCGACTCCGAGCCGGCGCGATGCCTCCAGTACGCCGATCCTCGGTTCACGTGCCAACAGCTCGATCAGCCGGCCGTCCAAATGATCGATCGCCACACTGCACTCCCATGGGGCCTTTGGGTGGTCATCCTGTACAGAAAGCCGGACCATCGTGGACCCTGATAGTGCAGATTGCCTAGCGTTGTGACGAACTATTGCGCACCTTGTGGAGCGAGAGGAGTCTGTCGCTATGACTGAGACCATCGATCACCACCCCACAACCGCGAGCAAGGTCGACCCCTTCCCGGTGAAGGGCATGGACGCGGTCGTCTTCGCCGTGGGCAACGCCAAGCAGGCCGCCCACTACTACTCCACGGCCTTCGGCATGAAGCTCGTCGCCTACTCCGGACCGGAGAACGGCAGCCGGGAGACAGCGAGTTACGTGCTGGAGAACGGTGGGGCGCGGTTCGTCCTCACCTCCGTCATCAAGGAGGCGACCGAGTGGGGCCGCTTCCTGTCCGAGCACGTCGCCGAACACGGTGACGGCGTCGTCGACCTCGCGATCGAGGTACCGGACGCCCGAGCCGCGTACGCGTACGCCACCGAGCACGGCGCCCGTGGCGTCACCGAGCCGTACGAGGTGACGGACGAGCACGGCACGGTCGTGCTCGCCGCCATCGCCACCTACGGCCAGACCCGGCACACCCTGGTCGAGCGCTCCCGCTACGACGGCCCCTACCTCCCCGGCTTCGCCGCCGCCGCGCCCATCGTGGAGCCCCCGGCGAAGCGGACCTTCCAGGCCATCGACCACTGCGTCGGCAATGTCGAACTCGGTCGGATGAACGACTGGGTGGCGTTCTACAACAAGGTGATGGGCTTCACCAACATGAAGGAGTTCGTGGGCGACGACATCGCCACCGAGTACTCCGCACTGATGTCGAAGGTCGTCGCCGACGGCACGCTGAAGGTGAAGTTCCCCATCAACGAGCCGGCGATCGCGAAGAAGAAGTCGCAGATCGACGAGTACCTGGAGTTCTACGGCGGCGCCGGTGTCCAGCACATCGCGCTGGCCACCAACGACATCGTGGCGACCGTCCGCTCCATGCGCGCCGCCGGCGTCCAGTTCCTCGACACCCCCGACTCGTACTACGACACCCTCGGCGAGTGGGCCGGTGAGACCAGGGTCCCCGTGGAGACCCTGCGCGAGCTGAAGATCCTCGTCGACCGGGACGAGGACGGCTATCTGCTCCAGATCTTCACCAAGCCGGTCCAGGACCGACCGACGGTCTTCTTCGAGATGATCGAGCGCCATGGCTCGATGGGCTTCGGCAAGGGCAACTTCAAAGCGCTCTTCGAGGCCATCGAGCGCGAGCAGGAGAAGCGCGGCAATCTCTGACGGCCCAGCGGGGGCGCACGCCTCAGCGGCGGGCGCACGGCGCCTTCGGGCCGTACGGCACCGGTGGGCGGGACCAGTGAGGGTCCCGCCCACCGTCCCGTTCGACGCGGGTGCATACGATCGGCCGTGTGTGCGCACATGTGACGATCGCTGAGGACGACGAGAAGCAGGCCGAGCTGGTCCGCCGCTATCTCGAACGGGAAGGGCACACCGCCACGGTCGTACGCGACGGGCGCGCCGCCGTCGACCTGGTGCGCCGACAGCCGCCCGACCTGCTCATCCTCGATGTGATGATGCCCAAGTGCGACGGTCTCGACGTGCTGCGCATCCTGCGCGCCGAGGGGTTCGACCTCCTGGTCCTGATGCTCACCGCCCGTTCCACCGAGGATGATCTCCTGCTGGGACTGGACCTCGGGGCGGACGACTACATGACCAAGCCGTACAGCCCCCGTGAGCTGATGGCCCGGGTGAGGACGCTGCTGCGCCGCAACCGAGTGGCGGACCCGGCCGAGCCGAAGACCGGAACGGCGCTGACCGTGGGCGCCCTGGCGGTCGATCCGGAGCGCCACGAAGTCACCGTCGACGGCGAGTACGTGGAGTGCACCCCGGGGGAGTTCCGCATCCTGGCGGCGATGGCGGCCGAGCCGGGCCGCGTCTTCACCCGACAGCAACTGCTGGAGGAGCTGCACGGGTTCACCCGGTACATCGGGGACCGGACGGTCGACGTCCACATCATGAACCTCAGAAAGAAGATCGAACCCGAGCCCCGACGGCCCCAGCGGCTGGTGACCGTCTTCGGGGTGGGCTACAAACTGTCCGCCCCCAAGCCGTCCGCGGTCTCGCACGGCGGCCGAGCCGCAGCGCCCGAGCGGCCGATACGACCGGTTTCGGGCGTGCGCGATGCGCGGTCCTAAAGCCCCCTCGCGCGAGGGCCGCACCAGACTGCCCCTGCGCAAGAGCCTCCTCGGCAGGCTGCTCGCCGTCTCCACCCTGGTCGCCGCCTGCTCGGTGGCCGCCACCGCCTGGCTCGCCGTCCAGAGCACCTCCGGTGCCATCAAGGAGCAGCAGGGCCAGAACCTCACCGACGACACCGACATCTACGACACCCTTCTCGCCTACGCCGCCACCCATCCGCGGTGGGACGGTGTCCAGAACACCGTGCAGACCCTCGCGGGCAAGTACGACCGCCGGATCGTGCTCACCACCCAGAACCGGCAGCCCATCGCCGACTCCGCCGAAGCCGCCGCCCAGCCGGCCGAGCTACCCATCCGGAACGCTGCCGTCTTGAACCCGCTCGCCGCCGACACCGGGCTCGCCACCAGCAGGACCGGAGCGGGCACGACCGACGGCATCGACCCCAGGGCCGTCGGCCCCTTCCGGTTGACGGCGGCTGAGAGCACCAAGTTGGAGAAGATCGCCAAGCGGATCGTCAGCTGTCTGTCCGACAACGGTGTCGCCGCGGATGTGGTCCCCACCCCCAGCGGACGCCCGAGCATCGAGGTCGTGGGCCAGGACGGTGAACGCGTGCACGGCGTTCGCTGCGCCGTCATCGGGCTCGACGAGTTGGACGCCCCCACCCGTACGGAACGCACGGCACTCGCCGCACTCAACGAACTGGCCACGCAGTGCCTCAAGGACAAGGGCCACGCACCGGTCAACGTCGACCTCGACCTCTCCTGGCAGCGCGGCCCCAAGGACATCCTGTCCAAATCACGCATGCCCGTGATCACCATCGCATCACCCATGCCGAGTCCACCAGGACACATGGAGAGCGCCGCGGACCGTGACACCGCCACGTGTGTGAACACCGCTCGCAAAGCGCAGCTCCGCGCCCATGTCTCGCCGCCCGCGCTTCTGTTCATCGACGATCCGGTGGGAGCCGAGCCGCCCGGCTTTGACCTCTCACCGGCGAACACCGTCCAGATCGCGGGTGTCGCCGCGCTGGTGCTCGCCCTGACCGTGGGCGCCTCCGTGCTCGCCGCCACCCGACTGGTCCGGCCCCTTCTCGCGCTCACCGGAGCCGCCCAGCGGATGAAGGACGGCGAGCGGACCGCTCCCGTACCCGTCACCACGGACAACGAGATCGGACGGCTGGCCGTCGCCTTCAACGACATGGCAGCCCATCGCGCCCTCCTCGAAGCCCAGCGCCGGGCGATGGTGAGCGACGTCGCCCATGAACTGCGCACCCCGCTGAGCAACATCCGCGGCTGGCTGGAGGGCGCCCAGGACGGAATCGCCGACCTTGACCCGGCGTTCGTCTCCTCGCTCCTCGAAGAGGCGGTACAGCTCCAACACATCATCGACGACCTCCAGGACCTGGCCGAAGCCGACGCGGGGGCGCTGCGGCTCCATCCCGAACCGGTACGGATCGATGAACTCCTCGGCCAGGTCGCCGCCGCCCACCAGGCGCGGGCCGAATCGGAAGGCGTCGCCCTGCACGTCCGCGTGGACCCGGACGTTCCGACGCTGCTCGCCGATCCGGTGCGATTGCGTCAGGCCATCGGCAACCTGGTCTCCAACGCCGTGCGCCACACCCCGCGCGGTGGCTCGGTCACCCTCCGGGCGCAGGGGTCCGCCGGCCGGCTGGACGTGGCGGTCAGCGACACCGGGGCCGGCATCCCCGCCGCAGACCTGCCGCATGTCTTCGACCGGTTCTGGCGGGCGGAGAAGTCCCGCAACCGCAGGACCGGAGGCAGCGGTCTGGGGCTGGCGATCGTACGGAAGTTGGCCGAGGCCCACGGCGGCACGGTCGATGCCCGCAGTCGGGTGGGGGAGGGCTCCACGTTCACCCTGCGACTTCCGACGGCCGCCGCCGACCCGGTGGAAGGCCCTGATCCCCGGATCACAACGATCTGACAGGTTCTTCATATCTCCAGTCCAGCCTTACGGGCATACGGAGCACTTCCGCAGCACGGCACGGCCGGCCGGGCTGCACGGGCGCCGCCTTCGAGCGGCCCGGGTGCTCACGCAATGAACTGGAATGGAGCCATCTCTATGTCGTCCCCTCGCCTGTCCCTGCGTGCTCTCGCCGTCGTCGTCACGGCGGCCGGCGCCCTGCTGGCCCCCGCCGCCGTGGCCGTGGCCGACTCCAGCCCCACGCCGGTCGTCTCCTTGGACGCCACCGTCAAGCCGTCGCCTTCGGAGAAGGTCAAGCGCGTCATCATCGACGGGTCCGGCACATCCGAGAGCCGCCCCGGAGCCGACAAGGCCACGCGCCCCGCGGTCATGCCGCGGGGCGGGGTGGCCGCCGGTGAGCAGCCCACAGCAGCCGCCAGCGACGACAGCAGTGTGAGCATGCCGCTGCTGGCGGCCTCCACGGGCCTGCTCCTGGCCGGTGCGGGCGTCCTCGTGATCCGCCGCCGCAATGCCGTCGACGGCCAGGTCTGACACCACTGAAACAGCCTCCTCCCGCAGTGGCACCGGCCGACCGGTGCCACTGCGGTCCCACGTCCCCCCAGGAGCCGTCATGATCACTGCACCCGTCCGGCGCCGCGACGCCCCCGCCCTCACGGCCCTCGCCGTCTGCCTCACGCTCGCGCTCTCCGGCTGCTCGGGCGAGCAGGGCCCGGAGCGCAAGGAAGGGACGAAGGCCGCTCCGAACACTCCGGCCGGCGCCGCCGCCGCACCAGCGGCTGACACCAAGGTCCAGGACCCGGTACATGTCTCGATCCCCTCGATCGGCGTCGACAGCGAACTGATGCGGCTGGGGCTCAACGGCGACGGCACGGTCGAGGTCCCACCAGCGGAGAAAGGGATGACGGCGGGCTGGTACACGGGGGCCGCCATCCCGGGCGAACCCGGCGCATCGGTGATCATCGGCCACAATGAGACCAAGTCGGGCCCCGCGGTCTTCCAGGACCTCGGAAAGCTCCGCAAAGGGGCGGAGATCGCCGTGCGCAGCGCCTCGGGCGCCACCAACCGCTTCACCGTCACCGGGACCGAGTCGGTGAAGAAGAAGGCGTTCCCGACGAAGAAGGTCTACGGCCCGACCAACGGCCGCGAGCTACGGTTGGTCACCTGCTCCGGCGCCTACGACGCCGAAGGCCACACGGTCGACAACCTCATCGTCTACGCGACCCTGGGCTGAGCCCTCGGCCCTGTACAGGCAGGACCAAGAAAGCCCGTGCACCGGCTCTGGACACCCCGGCCCTGGCCCGCGCGCCGCTTCACTCCCGACCCGCACCCCCGCCCGTCGACGTGCCCACCCCGCCGGATCCCGCCGGCTGACCGGACGCCGCGGGACGCACCGGCCGGGGCTGCGCTTGCGGCTCCGCGGGCTTGGCGGGCTTGACCGGTTCCGCCGGTTCCGTAGGTGCAGCCGGTCTGGCGGGCGGAGCGCCCACGGCCCCCGACCCCGCGCCGCGCCCCTGCCCCGTACCCGACGGTGTTCCGCCACCGCCCGGGTTCACCGCGCCCCCGCCCGCTTTAGGCTTCACCACCATCCCCTCCCTCCCCGTCACCTTCCGCGGTCCACCGGGCGGCGGCTGCCCCAGGGCATCGAGCGCGTCCCGTGCAGCCGGCGCCAGCAGCGGGGAGAAGTGCGGATTGATCCGCAGCGCCTGACCGAGGTACCGACGGGCCGGCCCATACCGCTGCGAAGCGCGCTCGATCTCGCCCCGGTGATACGCGAACAGCGGACTGCGCAGCCCCTCGCCCGTCGCCTTCTTCGCGTACGGCAGGGCCTCCTTCACCCGGCCCGCCCGGAACAGCGCCCACCCCAGTGCGTCCGCGATCTGGATGCTGCGCCGACCCCCGTCCCATTCGGCCTGCAACAGTTCGACCGCGTCCTGCGGATCGCCGTGGTCGGCCTCGTACCGCCCCACCACCAGCTCCTCGTTCCGGCCGCCCGCCGTCGCCTTCCGCGCCAGCTCGCCCACCAACGCGTACTGGGTTTCGGCATCGCCGTCGAGCCCCAGCGACTCGTTCAACTCGCCCGCCTCCAAGGCGTACTCCGCCAGGGGCCGCTTGGCCAGCGCCGACTGGTAGTCGCGCAGCGCCGCCTCCGTTCGCCCCAGCGCGGTCAGTGCCCTCCCGCGCGCCGCGAGCGAAGGATGGTGGTCGGGGGCGAGCCGTAGCGCCAGGTCGTACCGCTTGATCGCCTCCTGCGGCTCACCCCGCTCCCAGGCCAGCTCCCCGAGCGCGTACAGCGCCGCCGCCTTCTCCGCTGCGCCCTCCGCGCTGCCCACCGCGTCCTCCGCATTGGCGGACGCGTCCTCCCGCCAGCCCCGGTCCCGGTAGACCCGGGCGGTGACGACCCGCGCCTGCGACCCCGCGTACAGCTTGTGCAACGTCTCCAACGCCTTGCCGACGGACGTGTAGTCGCCCAATCCGGTGTACGCCTCGATCAGCACCGGGTAGACCGTCCAGCGCCGCGGTTTCTGCTTCTGCGCCTGCCGGGCCCAATCGCGTGCCGTGGTGTGGTCCTGCCGGGCGTTCGCGAGGGCCGCCAGCCCGAGGAGCGCCTCGGTGTTGCCCGCGTCCGCCGACACGATCTCCAACGAACGCTCCAGCGCGCCCTCCGCCTCGGACAGCGCGTCCCAGTCGGCGAGCCGGAGGGCTCTTTCGACCTGTGCGGTTCCCAGGACCGCCCAGGACTCCTCGTCCCGGGGGTGCTTGCGCAGCCACCCGGAACGATCGGCGATCAAGGCGTCGAGGTCGCTCAGCGCGGCCGGCGCTCCCAGGGCCGCTGCGCTCTGTGCCCGGGCGACCGGGCCCGGAGCCGGGGGTGGGGCTTCGCCCCCGCCGACCGCCATGGCGCACACTCCGCCGACCAGGGCGGCGGCGACCAACGCACCGATCGTCGCGTTCAGCCGACGCCCACCAGCGACCCCGTCCATGCCGCTGCCAGTGAGGCCACTGCTCCCACTGAGTTCAGTGTCTCGACCGTTCGTACCGCTTCTACCGCTCATACCGCTTCTACCGGACGCACCGCTCATGGCGTTCACTCTGCGTCAGCGGTCGGTCTATACGAAGAACGCTCCCCGCCGTGTGAGTCGGAAGGCGTACGGGTTCACACCGATGGCCCCGGGTGCGACGCTGGCAGCATGGACGATCTCCTAGAACGGCTGCGCGCCGGGCTCCCCGCCGAGGCCCTGATCAGCGACCCGGACATCATGGTCTCCTACGGCCGGGACATGGCGAGCTTCTGCGACGCGGGCCTGCCCGCCGTCGTCGTCCTGCCGCGCACGGTCGAACAGGTCCAGCACGTGATGCGCACGGCCACCGCCCTGCGCGTCCCCGTCGTTCCGCAGGGCGCCCGCACCGGTCTGTCCGGCGCCGCCAACGCCTCCGACGGCTGCATCGTCCTCTCGCTCATCAAAATGGACCGCATCCTGGAGATCAGCCCCGTCGACCGGATCGCCGTCGTCGAACCAGGAGTGATCAACGCCGTGCTCTCCCGCGAGGTGAACAAGCACGGACTGCACTATCCGCCCGACCCCTCCAGCTGGGAGACCTGCACCATCGGCGGGAACATCGGCACCGCATCCGGTGGGCTGTGCTGCGTCAAGTACGGAGTGACCGCCGAGTACGTGCTGGGCCTCGATGTCGTCCTCGCCGACGGACGCCTCCTCACCACTGGCCGCCGCACCGCGAAGGGAGTCGCCGGCTACGACCTGACGCGATTGTTCGTCGGCTCCGAAGGCAGCCTCGGTGTCGTCGTCCGGGCCGTGCTCGCCCTGAAGCCCAAGCCGCCCCAACAGTTGGTGCTCGCCGCCGAGTTCGATTCGGCAGCGGCGGCCTGTGCCGCAGTGTGCGCGATCATGGAGGGCGGCCACACCCCCTCGCTGCTGGAACTCATGGACGGCACGACCGTACGGGCCGTCAACGCCCTCGCCCAGATGGGTTTGCCCGAGTCCACGGAAGCCCTGCTGCTCGCGGCCTTCGACACCCCCGATCCGGCCGCCGATCTGGCCCTGGTCGCCGAGGTGTGCCGGGCCCACGGCGCCACCGAGGTCGTCCCCGCCGACACCCCCGCCGAATCGGAACTGCTCCTCCAGGCCCGCAGGATCTCCCTCAACGCCCTGGAGGCCGTCAGGACGGCCACGATGATCGATGACGTCTGCGTCCCGCGCTCCCGACTGGGCGCCATGCTCGACGGCACGGCCGCCATCGCGAAGAAGTACGACCTGACGATCGGCGTCTGCGCCCATGCCGGCGACGGGAACACCCACCCCGTGGTCTGCTTCGACCACGCCGACCCGGACGAGTCCCGCCGCGCCCGTGAGTCCTTCGACGAGATCATGGCGCTCGGCCTCTCCCTCGGCGGCACGATCACCGGAGAACACGGCGTCGGAGTGCTGAAGAAGGAATGGCTCGCACGGGAACTGGGCCCGGTGGGGGTGGAGTTGCAGCAAGGCATCAAGCGGACGTTCGATCCCCTGGGCATCCTCAACCCCGGCAAGGTCTTCTGAGCCAACTGGCTCGAACGCGACTCGTCCGTCGGACCGGTGCGGTGCCGACCGGGGTCCTACGACGGATGCCCCCGGTTCTAGGGCCTTCGCCCGATGCCCGGCCGCGGCCTCCCTTCCTAGGGTGAACTCACCACGCACTGCGGTGCTTTCGAGCAATCTCCCGGGAGGAACCATGCCCGCCCGTCTCGACCACACCATCGTCCACGTGTCCGACCGCTTCGCCGGAGCCCGATTCCTCTCCGAACTCCTCGGCGGACCCGAACCCGTGCCGAACGGCCCCTTCGTCGCCCTCACCCTGGACGGCGATGTCACCCTCGACTACCTCGATGAGCGCGAGGGCCCCCAGCCCTCGCAGCACCTGGCCTTCCGGGTCTCCGATGAGGAGTTCGACGGCATCTTCGCCAGGATCGTCGAGCGGAAGATCACCTACTGGGCCGACCCGGCCCGCCAGACATCGGGGGAGATCTTCCGCCGCCCCGGAAGCCACGGGGTGTACATCGACGACCCCGATGGACATCTGCTGGAGTTTCTGACCGCGGACGCCCCGTAGGCCGTGTCGTCGAAGCCCCGTCCGTCCGTTGCCGGTCCTCCGGTCGGGCGACGGGACTTCGACGACACTCTTCGGCGCGGGACCGATCGTCAGCAGCCATCGCCATCCTGGGCATCATCCAGCGGTCCCGGCGTGTCCTTGCCGCCCGCGGGGTGGTGCCCCCGGGCCCACAGACCGTCCGCACGGCGAGGTGCGAGCAGGTCCGCCAGTGCGGTGTCGATGCCCAGTTGTCCCGACTCCGTCCCGGGCGGCACCAGCCGAAGGGTCCGCTCCACCCAGGCGCAGACGATCGCGGCCGACGCCTCCAGCAGGGCGTCTCCATCGGGAGAACTCAACGCGATCAGCACGACGTTGCGACCGTCCACCTTGGTCGGCCAGATCCGCACGTCACCCTGCCCACACGGCCGGAACACCCCTTCCACCAGCAGCTCACGGGCGAAGGTCCACTTCACCGGGTTCTCCGACCCGATGTGAAAGGTGACGTGGACGGCAAAAGGATCATCCGAACGGTAGGTCAGCAGGGCGGGCACCAGGATGCTCCGCTCCGGCGACAGCACCAGTTTCAACTCAAGCTCGCGTTCCACCATCGAGTGCATAGCAACGGCCCTCTTCTCTTCTGTGTCCCGTCCGTACGACTCCGTGTGTGCACGTATACGTACGGGCGACCCTGTTTTGAGGCCCTTGGGTGAGCCCTGTGAGAAGAGAGCGACAGGTCACACGACTATGACGCGACTTTCGGTAAGAACTTTCTGCATTTATTCAGTAGCACAGAGTGATTATTGCCTCGTGGGCGGCCCGGTGCCGCCCGACGCACCGGTTGCCGCTCCCGAACTCGCTTGCAGAGTCACCTCGTAGAGGCTGCGACCCGGTGGGTGCTTCCGGTACCGGACCATGAGCCATGGTCTGGGGAATGTGGGTACCTTCGGTCATGGATCAGGAGGTCTCCCCCATGACACCGTCCCTCAACGACCACGCAGGCTCGCGAATCGCCCACAATCGCAAGGCGCGGATGCTGACCCAGCGCGAGTTGGCCGATCTGTCGCACGTCTCCTACAGCACCCTGACCAAGGTTGAGCAGGGTGCGATCCCCGCCAGTCCGTCGGTGCTCGGTGCCCTCGCCCGGGCGCTTGCGGTCCCGGTGACGCAGCTGACCGGGCAGCCCTATCTGGAGGAACTGCGGCGGGATCAACTCGACGGCCTCATCCAGCCGATCCGTGAGGCCCTCAACCTCTATGACCTCGGCGCCGATCCCGAACTCACCCCGCGACCGACGGAACAGCTCGAAGCGCAGTCCGAGCGACTGTGTGCGCTCGTGCGGGAGAGCAACATCAAGCAGGTTGCGATCGAGTTGCCCGCGCTGATCGCCGAAGCGACCACCGTGGCGCACCGCCGACCGGAGGACCGCAATTGGCGGCTGCTCGCAGGTGCCTACCGCACGGCCTATGACGTGACCACGAAGCTGGGATTCCAGGATCTGTGCATGGTTGCCCTCGATCGTATGGATTGGGCGGCTCAACGGGCGTCGGACCCGGTCATAGGAGGAATGCGCCAGTATTTGCGGGCGCTTGCGTATCTGCGAGCCAGTGACTACCGAACGGGGGCGCGGCTGGTTCAGATCGGACTTCAGCAACTCGGGCTGGCCGTTGCCGGGCAGGAACGCGATGTCGTCACCGGTCAAATTCATCTGGGCGCGGCGGTATTGGCGGCACGAAGCAAGAGCGAGGCCCTGGCCATGGACCACCTTGACGAGGCGCAGCGACTGGCCGAGTCGACCGGACCTGCCGAAAAGGTGCATTGGCTCTCCTTCGGCCCGGCGAACGTGGGAGCCCACCGGATGAGCGTCCTCGCGGAATTGGACAGGTACCCGGAGGCGGTCCAGACCGCAGCCGGCCTGCAATTCCCGAGTGACTGGCCGCCATCCCGACTAGCTCATCACCACGCCGAACTAGCACAGGCGCAACTGTGGACCGGCAACACCGGAGAAGCCTTCGCGAACCTCCGCCGTGCTCGCAAGCTCGCACCGCAACAGACCCGCTACAGCCCCACCGTGCGGGAGACCTACATCGCTCTTGAATCTGCGAAGCGACGGATGCCCGAGACGCTCAACAGTTTTGGTGCCTGGCTCGGAATGTGACTGCCCGTGAATTCCTGGCCCGCGCTATCAATGACCTCTGATACTTCCGGTCTCTGTTCATCGGCACGATGCAGTTCAGACGCACTGCCGCGATCGCTTGGTCGATCGCGGCCTTTCTCCTGCGCAGCTGAAGAGGTGCCGATATGGCAGATGTTTTCGCTCGTTTTTTCGAACCATTGAGAGAAGGGAATTTAACTCCACCGCGAACGACGGGTGCGGTTCGATGACGCAATCGTGCAGCAACGGGCCCGTGGTGTACCGGTGGCCGCAGAGCCCTCGGAGCGTGGGGCTGGCCCGTGCCGAACTGCGCAAGGCTCTCGACGGCTGGGGCCTGGCCCCCATGGAGGCGTCCGCGTTGATCGTGCTGTCCGAACTGTTCACCAACGCCGTACGGCACGCCAAGGTGCCCGGACGGGAGATCGAGACCCGGTACGCGCCGCTGTGGCGCGGTGTGCGGATCGAGGTGCACGACGCCTCCCACCTCCTGCCCCGGGTCGTACCCACCGGCCTCGACTCCACCGGTGGACGCGGACTGCCGCTGGTCGAAGAACTGTCCGACGCCTGGGGTGTCACCCCTCGCCATGGCCCGGGCAAGGCCGTCTGGGCCGAACTGACCCTCCCCAGACCGAGCTAGGTCGGATCTTCGAAGTCCCGTCCCGCTCCCGGCCGTCAACCCCGAGGCCGGGGCGGACTACGTGCGAAGCGATCCGGCTCGACCCGACCGGACCTCCTGCCTCCGTGCTCTCCCCCGCCGCCGTCGACGGCCTGCGACTGCCGGGCGCGCCGGCGACACGGCCACGGCCGGAGCCCAGGACTTTCGCCCGTGCCTCCAAACCGCCGTACTCCGTCCCTCGAACGCGCCCAATCTCGCGGTCTCCTTCTTCAGTGCCTCTCGTTCTTCGTTACTGTCCTCCTTGGACAGCCGGAGGACAGCCGGGAGCATCCGCTCCCATGCCGGGTGTCGTAGGTCGCACGGCCCGTGCACGTGTCCGGCATCGCGGGCGGCCCACAGAGGCAGTGAACGAACGGAGTTGGGGGCATTGGCTACTCCTCCAGGTGACGGCAGCCCGGCGCAGGGCTTCTACCCGGACCCCTCCATTCCCGGCTACGTCCGGTACTGGAACGGCGCCGCCTGGGTGCCCGGTACGAGTCGGCCCGCGCCCAAGGACGGCGAGGCGATGCCCGCAGGGCCGGGGCAGGGCGGGTCCGGTACCGCAGCGGTTCCGCCGCAGCAACGCCACGCACCTTCCCCCGAGACCCGCGTGGAGGAGACCGGTCCGGTCTTCCTCGACGAGGACCCGCCCGCCGAGCCCGTGCGCCAGGAACCCGCGAGCGTCTGGCAGGCCGACACCTCCCGGCAGACCGGATTCGGCGGCGAACGCGACAACCTGGTCTCGTGGGGCGGTGAGCAGGGCCAGCGCCCGCCCGCCCAGGACCAGTCCCCGGCCGCCGATCCCGCCCAGGGTGATCCCTCCGGTGGCGCCCTGCCCGGGGTGCGATCCAGTAGTCCGGCTCCGGATGCTGCACCGGCCACGGGTCTGCCAGTCAGGCAGCGCAGGAACACCGAGGGCCCGGAGCCCCAGCCCTCCGCCGAGAGCACCATGGCCATCCGCGCGCTGCGCGCCCGGGTCGCCCAGAAGAAGGCCGACGCAAGTCCGGGCCGACAGGCTTCCCCCTCACCCCAGGGTCAGCAGCCCCCGCACTCCCAAGGACGACCCGGGCAGCAGGTGCCGCAGGGCCGACAGACGGCACCCACGAGTGCCCAGCAGTCGGCGCCGCAGGCCGAGCAGCCCCTGACCTCCCGCTCGATGAACCCACCCGCCCAGTCGCGAGGCTCCGACTTCCCACAGCAGACGACAGTCGCGTCCGGGGCCGGTGGCGGTTCCGCCTCCTGGCCGCAGCAGGTCCACCAACTCGCCCAGGGCAGCACCGTCGGTGACCCTCCGGTCGTCCCGTGGAAGCCCCCGGTCGACGACCCCTTCCTCCAGGCCGCCCAAGCACACGCCGCCGCCCGGCCCGCTCCGCTCGGCAAGCGACTGATCGCCCGGCTGATCGACACCGTGGTGCTCGGAGCCCTCGTCGGCGCGGTCGCCGTACCGGTGGGCACCCAGGCTCTCGCCCACATCGACGACAAGATCGAGGCGGCGAAGCAGTCCGGGCAGACCGTCACCGTCTGGCTGCTGGACGGCACCACAGGGGTGCATCTGGCCATCGTGCTCGGCGCGCTCCTCCTGCTGGGCGTGGTCTACGAGGCCGTTCCCACGGCCAAGTGGGGTCGCACGCTCGGCAAGAAGGTCTGTGGGCTGGCCGTGGTCGACATCGAGTCTCACGGCCCGCCGACCTTCGGCGGCGCCCTGCGCCGCTGGCTCCTCTACAGCGGACTCGGGCTGCTCGCCATCGGCTTGCTCAATGTGCTGTGGTGCCTGTTCGACCGTCCGTGGCGGCAGTGCTGGCACGACAAGGCGGCGCACACCTTCGTCACCCGGGCCTGACCGGCTGACCCGTCATCAGCAACGGGTCCCCCGAACGGCGTGTCAGCTTTTGCGGACTTCTCCGGGGCACGATGCACTGCCCTCATGAGTAACGATCAGCCTCCGCCCCCCGGCCCGGGAAGCCCCGACGACGATCCCTTCCTGAAGAAGCCGCAGCAGCCTCCGCAGGACGGCGCGGGCAGTGGTGATCAGCCGCCTCCGCCTCCGCCGCCCCCGCCTCCACCCGGGGGTTCTCCGTACGGCGGGCAGGGGGGTGCCGGCCAGGGTTCCCCCTACGGCGGACAGGGCCCGGGTCAGGGCGGCGGCCCCTACGGCGGCGGGGGCGGGACCCCGCCCCCGTACGACCCCAACGCCTACGGCGGGCCCTATGGCGGCGGACCCGATCCGCTCGCCGGAATGCCGCCGCTCGCCGAGTTCGGCAAGCGGTTCAGTGCCCGGATCATCGATGCCCTGATCATCTTCATTCCGCTGTTCCTGCTGTCGCTGATCTTCGGCGGCTGGAACGTGAACGGTGACAGCGGTGACGGTTGGGACGACATCGCCAACGACGTGAACACCGGTCGGCAGTGGATCTGGTCCGCGATCTCCCTCATCGCCTATGTCGGCTACGACACCTGGATGGTGAAGAAGTCCGGCCAGACCATCGGCAAGCGGCTGTTGAAGATCCGGGTGGCGATGCTGAACGACGGCAGCACCCCGGACACCCGCTCCTCGCTGCTTCGGGCCGCGGTGCTCTGGGTGCCGGCGCTGGTGTGTTGCTTCTGCGTCTGGTGGATCGTCATCATCGCCACGATCCTCGCCGACAAGCCCTACAAACAGGGGCTGCACGACAAGGCCGGCAAGACGGTGGTGGTCGCGGTGCCCCCGGTGACCGCGGGGTGAGCCCGGTCCGGGGCGCTCAAGGCCGCGGCCACGGCGATGGGTCGGGCGCGTCAGCGGCGCAGCGAGTGCTCGCGCGAGGAGCGGACCCGGGTGGTCAGACCGTCAGCGGAGGGCGCCGACGTGGTGCGGCCGGCTGCGGCGCGGTAGCTCGCGGAGAGCGAGCGGGCCGTCCCGGCGGCCTTGGCCGCCCGTGCTGCCCGGCCGATGGGTACCGCCACCGCGACGGTCAGTCCCAGCACCATCGAACCGAGGCCGATGGCCGCGATCGCGAGGAGGCCGGTGGCTTCGGTGAGCAGCAGCAGGGCCAGTGCACAGAGCACGACGGTGGCCGAACCGGAGGCGAGCTGTGCGGCAGTCGGACGAGGCATGACGGTATCCGTCCTGGGGCTATGCCGGGAGGCATGGTGGTCGGGAAACGGTCGAGGGTCTGACACAACGCAATCGCACTGACAGAAGACTCTACGGTGCTCGATGCCCGGACGGAACCTGGGGTAAGCGTCACCTGACCCGGCGCAGGTCAGGGGTCGGTGCATAGGGGGCGCACGGATTCATACAGGGCAAGACTTGGCCTGTTCCATGCGCCGGTTTTGCGCAGCCGTCCTGTCCGAAAATCGGAACTGGGCTTCTGCATAGTGCAGTTGGAATGTCCGTGTCAAGGTCTGTCTTTTCTTCCTCCACTACGGTCGAATGCCGTCACTTGTGACGCGACGCCTCCCGCGGACAACAACCCCACATCGGTCCGCGGCGAAGGAACGCAGGGGAGGACACCACCAAGTGACCACCAGACGACGGACGATCAGAGCGTCCGCGGTGCTCGTTGCGCTTGCCGCGGCCACCGCAACGGCCTCGGCGTTCAGCACCGCGCAGGCGGGGGATCAGGGGTCCCACGCCAAGGCGGCGCCGACAGCCATTGAGCGCCACGACCCGGCTCCGCAGAAGGGTCATGTCGAGCACGATCTCGACGGCCCGTTCAGCAAGCAACAGGAGATGGAGCGCCAGGCGGCGCTGGAGCAGGTCATAGCCGGGGACGCGACCGTGCAGCAGCGCGGTGCGTCCAAGGTCGTCAAGCTCGACGACAAGAAGTACGTCGAGCTGGGCCGGGAGAAGACCGACAAGATCTTCACCATCCTGGTCGAGTTCGGCGACAAGGTCGACGACACCACGATGTACGACCCGGACGGCCCCGGAGGCCCTCAGCCCCCGGTCAAGAAGTACGGCGGCACCCCGGGTCCGCTGCACAACACGATCGCCAAGCCCGATCGCGCAGTCGACAACTCCACGGCCTGGCAGGCCGACTACAACCGTCAGCACTTCCAGGACCTCTACTTCGGCTCCGGCAAGGACACCGCCGGCAAGCCCAAGGAGTCCCTGAAGACCTACTACGAGAAGACCTCATCGGGCCGCTACTCGGTCGCCGGCACGGTCTCCGACTGGGTCAAGGTCGAGCACAACGAGGCCCGCTACGGCTCCAACTACTGTGGCGACTCCAACTGCGACAACGTCTGGGACACCGTCCGCGACGGAGTCACCGCCTGGGTCGCCGACCAGCGCGCCAAGGGCCGCACGGACGCCCAGATCAAGGCCGACATCGCCCAGTACGACCTCTGGGACCGCTACGACTTCGACGGCGACGGCAACTTCAACGAGTCCGACGGCTACATCGATCACTTCCAGATCGTGCACGCCGGTGAGGACGAGTCCGCGGGCGGCGGCGCCCAGGGCCCGGACGCCCTGTGGGCGCACCGCTGGTACGCGTACGGCACCGACGCCGGGCAGACCGGACCGGCCCACAACAGGGCCGGCGGCACCCAGATCGGTGACACCGGCATCTGGGTCGGCGACTACACGATGCAGCCCGAGAACGGCGGCCTCGGCGTCTTCGCCCATGAGTACGGCCACGACCTCGGTCTGCCCGACCACTACGACACCTCGGGCCGCGGCGAGAACTCGACCGGCTTCTGGACCCTGATGTCGTCCGGCTCCTGGCTCGGCAACGGCAAGGACTCCATCGGCGACCTCCCCGGCGACATGACCGCCTGGGACAAGCTCCAGCTCGGCTGGCTCAACTACACCAAGGGCAAGGCGGCGACCAAGTCGACGCACACCCTCGGCGTGGCCGCCTACAACACCACCCGGCCGCAGGCGCTGATCGTCGAACTGCCGAAGAAGCCCGTCACGCGGACGATCGTCAAGCCCGCCCAGGGCACCGGCCAGTGGTGGAGCAACCAGGGCGACAACCTGAAGAACACGCTCTCCCGCCAGGTCGATCTGACCGGCAAGTCCAGCGCCTCCCTCGAACTCTCCGGCTGGTGGGAGATCGAGAAGGGGTACGACTACCTCTACACCGAGGTGTCGACGGACGGCGGAGCCAACTGGACCGCGCTCGACGGCACGGCCGACGGCGCGCCCCTGACCCGCGACGCCAGCAACGCACCCGCGCTGACCGACGTGTCGGGCGCTTACAAGAAGCTCGTCTACCCGCTCGACGCTTACGCGGGCAAGAAGGTCGACGTCCGCTTCCGCTACCAGACGGACGGTGGCGCCGGCGGCAAGGGCTTCGCGGCCGACGAGATCACGGTCAAGGCGGACGGCGCCGCGCTGTTCACGGACAACGCCGAGACGACCGACGCGGCCTGGACCGCGAAGGGCTTCTCACGCATAGGCGAGTCCTTCACCCAGGAGTACGAGCAGTACTACCTCGCGGAGAACCGCCAGTACGTCTCGTACGACAAGACCCTCAAGGTCGGCCCGTACAACTTCGGGTTCAAGGCGCCGAAGGACTCCTGGGTCGAGCACTACCCGTACCAGAACGGTCTGCTGGTCTGGCTGTGGGACACCTCGCAGCGCGACAACAACACCAGCGCCCACCCGGGATCGGGCCGCGTGCTGCCGATCGACGCCAAAGCCACCCCGCTGAAGTGGGCGGACGGCACCTTGATGCGCAACCGCATCCAGGCGTTCGACTCCACCTTCAGCACCTTCCGTACCGATGCGCTCACGCTGCACCGTGCGGACGTCCCGACGACGATCAAGGCGAAGGCGGGCAACCCGGTCTTCGACGACCGCAAGGGCGTCTACTGGTACCCGGAGACCCCGACCGCCGGGGTGAAGGTAACTGACACCAACACCAAGATCTCGATCGTCAAGGAGTCGCGGACTGGCTCGACGATCACGGTGAAGGTCGGTCCCTCCACCAAGTAGAAGATAATAAGTCCAGGTCAGAGCATGATCGGCCGTTGCCCCCTGGCGGGCGGCGGCCGATCGTGTTTAGGTGCGTGGTGCCAGACCGTTATTGACACGCCATCTCACGGGGGAGTGGTTCGCCATGCCAGGCGGAGGTTTCAGCAAGCTGCCGAGCGGCAGCGTGGTCGTCGCGCTCAGTCTGCCCAGTCCGCTGGGCGACGGGAGCCCGGCCCGCTTCCTGGTGCACGCGCCGAACCGGGCGCGGGCGCTGACCCGGCTACGGAACCTGGGGCTGCGGGCGGTGTATCTGCGGGGGAACGCGGAACCCCCCACCCCGGACGAGATCACCGCGGTGCTGCACCACCCGGACGGTCTGCTGTGGCGCACCCAGCCCGGGAGCGGAGCAGAGCTCTGGCACCCGATACGCACCCGCCTGAGGGAGCGGGCCCACTGGGCGCCGTTGCCGGGCGGAGAGGCAGTCCCGGCCCCCACGTCGGCCTAGAAGCCGCCTGGGGCGCACCCGGGGCCGGGCCCGCAGAGGGGCCCGGCCCCCGGGTGCGCTCGGGGCGGACTCAGCCCACGTCCACCGGCTTGCCCGACAGCTCGACTCCGGCGGCGCGCAGGTCCTTCAGCGCCTGTACCGTCGTCGCGGGGGAGACCGCCGCCGTCAGATCCAGCAGCACCTGGGTGGTGAAGCCCTCGCGGGCGGCGTCCAGCGCGGTCGCCTTCACACAGTGGTCGGTCGCGATGCCCACGACGTCCACCTCGGTGACGTCGTGGTCACGCAGCCACTGCGCCAGCGTCATGCCGTTCTCGTCGGCGCCCTCGAAGCCGCTGTAGGCCGCCTCGTACGCGCCCTTGTCGAAGACCGCGTCGATCGCTCCGGACGCCACAGCGGGCGCGAAGTTCGGGTGGAAGCCGACGCCCTCGGTGCCGGCGACGCAGTGCCGCGGCCAACTCGTCACGAAGTTGGGGGTCTCGGAGAAGTGGTCGCCCGGGTCGATGTGGTGGTCCCGGGTGGCGACGACATGGCGGTAGCCCGCGGGCACGGTCTGGCCGATGAGGTCGGTGATGGCTGCGGCGACGTCGGCACCTCCCTTCACCGCGAGGCTGCCGCCTTCGCAGAAGTCGTTCTGAACGTCGACGACGATCAAGGCGCGGTGCATGGCGGCTGTCCTTAGGGAGTGCTGGGCGTGCTGCTCGGCGGACGGGTGATGGCGGGGTTCCTGCGGCGCAGCCGAGCCCCGTCACCCGGTCCGCCGCATGGGAAGAGGCTCCCCACCGACAAGCAGTTCATACGTACGTCATACATACTCCGTCGGGAGGACGGGCTCACCCCGGGAGAGCTGGATGGCCGACATCGGCAGCCCGGTCCGGGCCGTGATGTGCCGCTGTCGAGCCGCTTCCAGCGGCTCCCGGCCGATGACCTCGCCGCCCTTGACCAGCTCGACGAGCAGTTGGCGCTCGACGAGGTCGGCGGGCACCGGACCGAGGCCCACCACCTCCGCCTCCGCGACGCCCTCGTCGTCCACCCGGCGCGCCGCCCACTTGCGACCGCCGATCGAGGACTTCGCACCGAGGGACTTCTTCGCCACCGGCTCCAGCGGCGCGTCCGGCTCGGCGGACCGGGCGCGGGCGACCAGCTTGTAGACCATGGAGCAGGTCGGATGACCACTGCCGGTGACCAGCTGCGTACCGACGCCGTAGGCGTCGACCGGTGCGGCTGCCAGCGATGCGATGGCGTACTCGTCCAGGTCGGAGGTGACCACGATCTTGGTGTTCTGCGCCCCGAGCTCGTCGAGCTGCTGGCGCACCCGATGGGCGACGAGCAGCAGATCACCGGAGTCGATCCGGACCGCGCCGAGCTCCGGTCCGGCGATCTCGACCGCCGTACGGACCGCCTCGGCCACGTCGTAGGTGTCGACCAGCAAGGTGGTGCCGCGGCCCAGCGAGTCGACCTGGGCCCGGAAGGCGTCCCGCTCGCTGTCGTGGAGCAGGGTGAAGGCGTGGGCGCTGGTCCCGACGGTCGGAATCGCATAACGGAAGCCCGCCGCGAGGTCGGAGGTGGAGTCGAAGCCCCCGACGTAGGCAGCGCGCGCCGAGGCCACTGCGGACAGTTCGTGGGTGCGCCTGGCGCCCATCTCGATCAGTCGCCGCCCGCCCGCGGCTGCGGACATCCGTGAGGCGGCTGCGGCGATCGCCGAGTCGTGGTTGAGGATGGAGAGGATCACGGTCTCCAGCAGCACGCACTCGGCGAACGACCCCTCCACGCGCATCAGCGGAGAGCCGGGGAAGTACACCTCGCCCTCGGGATAGCCCCAGATGTCGCCGCTGAAGCGGTAGGAGGCCAGCCACTCCAAGGTGGGCTCATCGACGATCCGCTGCTCGCGCAGGAAGCCGAGCACTCCCGCGTCGAAGCGGAAGTTCTCCACGGCGTCCAGCACCCGGCCCGTACCGGCCACCACTCCGTAGCGCCGCCCGCCGGGCAGTCGGCGGGTGAAGACCTCGAAGACCGAGCGGCGGTCGGCGGTGCCGGCCTTGAGGGCCGCCTGGACCATCGTGTACTCGTACTGATCGGTAAAGAGGGCCGTCGAGGGGACATCCACCGGGAGCCCCAGGTCCGCAGTGTTCACGGCACTCAACCTCGCTCTGTCATCGTCGGAGCCCGGAAGACCCCGGGCGATCCAGCCATGGCCAGGATGCTACCCCACATTTCGTCAATCTGACGAGATGGCCCCTCGGTCAGCTTCCGTGACCTGCTGGATTCCCGCCGTGACCCCCTGTCCCCCTCAGGCCCGGGAGGCGCCTCCGAGGCCGAGAGCCTGGCTGGGACGCGGGGGCCGTTTGTGCGTCGAGGCCCCGTGAGTGGCAGCATGGACCAGGTGAGTGTTGCTCCCACTGAGATCGAACGCACCGAGTCCGCGGAGAAGCCTTTCGCTGTCCCCGAGCCGGACGTGCCGTGGGTGACGCTCGTCCACAACGACCCGGTCAATCTGATGAGCTATGTCACCTATGTCTTCCAGGCATACTTCGGCTATTCCAAGGACAAGGCGCGCAAACTGATGCTCGACGTCCATCACAAGGGCCGGGCCGTGGTCTCCAGCGGCAGTCGCGAGGAGATGGAGCGCGACGTCCAGGCCATGCACGGCTACGGCCTGTGGGCGACCCTCTCCCAGGACCGCAACTGATGGCGGGACAGTTCGAAGCCATCGGCGGCGGCGGGGCCGCGGTCGCCCTCGACGAGGTCGAGATCTCCATCCTGCGCTCCCTGGCCGTACAGCTCCTGGAGCTGATCGGGCCCGGCGAAGAGCCGGTGGAGGGCGAGGACCCGCTCGCGGCGCTGTTCACCAACGGACCGTCCGAGCCGCCCAGTGACCCGGCGCTCGCCCGGCTCTTCCCCGAGGCGTACACCGGCCCCGACGTCACCGACCAGACCGACGAGCTACAAGCCGCCTCCGCCGAGTTCAGACGGTTCACCGAGAACGACCTGCGCTCCCGCAAGCGCACCGACGCCCTCTGCGTCGTCCGCACCCTCGACGGGCTCACGGTCGGCGGCGAAGGCGGGGCGGTCCTCAAACTGACCGCCGACGAGTGCCTCAACTGGCTCGGCGCCCTCAATGACCTGCGCATCACCATCGGCACCCGGCTCGATGTCTCCGACGACGACGAGAGCGACGACCTGTACCACCTCCCCGACGACGATCCGCGCAAGCCGATGGTGATGGCCTACCTCTGGCTCGGCGCGCTTCAGGAGACGCTCGTCGAGACCCTGATGCCCGACGCCTGACGCCTGATGCCTGACGTCTGAATGCCCGACGCCTGGTCGGACCGGCAGCCCCGCTCCGACCTGGCAGACCCATCGACGCACGACCGGCCCCGCGCCCCTCCCACCGGAGGGGCGCGGGGCCGGTCCGCGTTCAAGGGCCTTCGGTCCCAGGAGTCGTCGTTGGCCCCCAAGGCCCCCAAGGCCCCCAAGGCCCCCGAGGCCCCCGAGGTCATCGATGCCTCCGCAACAGCCGGACCGCCGTCCGAGGCGGCGGCCCGCGCACCCCCCGTACGCTCAGCGCACCCTCAAATCCGAATAACGATCACGTCACCTGAACGGTCCCGTTTGCCGCGCCAAGGGACCTTTCTCCCCTTCTGCTTGTGGTGTGCCCCACACTCGCCGTCGACGATCGTCAAAACGGCCGTGATAGATCTTCACGACCGCCAGGGACCCCACCCACGGCCCCTTGCGGCGCTTGAGCCGGCCGACCGCCGGTGGCACTCCATCCACATCCGGGGGGATCAGGACCTGATCCGCGCCCGCGCGCCAGCCGCAGCGGGGCGGATCAGATGGAGAAAGGGCGCAAATCACATGACTTCAGTGCAGGTAGGCGACGAGAACGGGCCGGGCGGCCCCAACGCCGTCGTCACCCCACCGGACACCGGAACACCCCACCGGGACGAGTCGGACCAGGGATACCACCGCGGACTCGGGGCCCGACAGATCCAGATGATCGCCATCGGCGGCGCCATCGGGACCGGACTCTTCCTCGGCGCGGGCAAGGCCATCTCCAAGGCCGGCCCCAGCCTCATCCTCGCGTACGCCATCGCGGGCCTGGTCATCTTCTTCATCATGCGGGCCCTGGGCGAACTGCTGATGTACCGCCCCGTGGCCGGTTCCTTCTCGGAGTACGCCCGCGAGTTCATCGGCCCCTTCGCCGGCTTCGCCACCGGCTGGACGTACTGGCTGTTCTGGGTCGTCACCGGCATGACCGAGGTGACCGCCGCTGCCCAGTACATGACCTACTGGTTCGACGTGCCCCAGTGGATCTCCGCACTGGTCTTCACCCTCGTGCTGTACGGGGCCAATCTGATCTCCGTGAAGCTCTTCGGTGAGCTGGAGTTCTGGTTTTCGATGATCAAGGTCACCGCCATCGTCGGCATGATCCTCATCTGCCTCGGCATCCTCACCCTCGGCTTCTCCGACGCCGGTGACTCCGCGTCCGTCTCCCTGCTGTGGAGCGACGGCGGATTCTTCCCCAAGGGCATCGGCGGCACCTTGATGACCCTTCAGATCGTGATGTTCGCCTTCCTCGCCGTCGAGTTGGTCGGCGTCACCGCGGGCGAGTCCAAGGACCCCGAGAAGACCCTGCCCAAGGCCATCAACACCGTGCCCTGGCGGATCGCCGTCTTCTACATCGGCGCCCTCATCATGATCCTCTCCGTGGTGTCCTGGACGAACTTCCAGCCCGGTGTCTCCCCCTTCGTCGCCGCCTTCGACAAGATGGGCCTCGCCGTCGGCGCGGGCATCGTGAACTTCGTCGTCCTCACCGCAGCCCTGTCGTCCTGCAACTCGGGCATGTACTCCACCGGCCGGATGCTGCGCGACCTCGCCCTCAACAACCAGGGCCCCGCCCTCTTCACCCGGCTCACCAAGAACGGCACCCCGCTCATCGGCACCACCTTCTCGGCCGGACTGATGATGATCGGCGTCTGGATCAACTACCAGTGGCCGGGGGAGGCGTTCAACAAGGTCGTCTCCTTCGCCACCATCTCCGGCATGTGGGCCTGGATCATGATCCTCATCAGCCAGCTCCGCTACCGGGCCAAGGCCGACCGCGGCGAAGTGCCGCAATCGTCCTTCAAGGCCCCCGGTGCACCCTGGACCAGCTGGTTCGCGCTCGCCTTCATCGGCATGGTCATCGTGATGATGGGCATCGACGAGGAAGCGCGGATCTCCCTCTACTGCGCTCCCCTGTGGGCGCTCGGACTGCTCGTCAGCTATCGCTCACTCAAGAAGCGCAATCCGCAGGGCAGCGCCTTCGCCAAACGCTGACGGCGTTCCACGGCACCGTCGCACGATCAAGCGCTTGACCGGACATGAGCGGACTGGCCAGGAGCTCGACCGGACGGGAACTGACCGGACGGGAACTGACCGGACAGGAAGTGCCTGGACAGGAAGTGACCGGCCGGGAGCGGACGATCGCTCCCGGCCGGCCGTGCGACCGGTTCGCCGGAGCGTGCCCGTGTCTGGACCGGTTCTGCCGTGTTCGTGTCCGTGTCCGTGCCCGGGCCGTGTACGGGCCCACCAGAGCCGCCACCCCGAGCCGGTCGGGACGGGCTGCTTATCCTGATCGGCATGCTGACTATCACCCAGGCCCTCTACGACCAGATCGTCGCCCACTCCCGCGCCGATCACCCCGATGAGGCGTGCGGCGTCGTTGCCGGACCCGTCGGCGAGGGCCGCCCCGAGCGGTTCATCCCCATGCTCAACGCCGCCCGATCGCCCACCTTCTACGAGTTCGACTCCGCGGACCTCCTCAAGCTGTACCGGGAGATGGACGACAACGACGAAGAGCCGGTCATCATCTACCACTCGCACACCGCGACCGAGGCGTACCCCTCGCGCACCGACGTCTCCTACGCCAACGAGCCCGGCGCCCACTACGTGCTGGTCTCCACCGCCGACAAGGACGAGGAGGGGCCCTTCCAGTTCCGCTCGTACCGCATCGTGGACGGCGTGATCACCGAGGAGGAGATCAAGGTCGTGGAGAGCTACTGAGCCGGTCCTCCGGCACCCCGCAACAGGGCCGAAACACTGTCCCGCACCGGGCAATGCCCGCACTGTGAGCAGAATGCATCCATCATCTGAGATCACACTCCAGAATCCGGACCGGGAATCGATACGATGACCGCATGGTTCCCCATGACGTGAGCGACAAGACGCCGAGCACAGTCCTGCTCGTGGCGCGGCTGCACGTCGACCTGTGCCGCCTCGCAAGCGCGATGTGTACGGCCCGGACCGCGCCCTGACCCAGGCCCGAACCGCACCGCCAGGCCGAGCGCGACCGTACGAGCACCACCCCCTCGCGCGGGGGTCAGACGCGCGCCCTGAGCCACCGTCCCGACAGGAGCCCACACCATGGCCATCGAGGTCCGCATCCCGACCATCCTCCGCACGTACACCGACGGGGAGAAGGCCGTCGAAGGCAGCGGAGGCACCATCGCCGAACTCCTCGCCGACCTCGACTCCCGCCACAACGGCATCCAGGAGCGCATCGTCGAAGGCGGTGAACTCCGCCGCTTCGTCAACGTCTACCTCAACGACGAGGACGTTCGATTCCTCGCCGGCATCGCCACCGAACTCTCCGACGGCGACAGCGTCACGATCCTCCCGGCCGTCGCCGGTGGATCGACCGCGACGCACCCCCGTTCCGCCCGGTGGCGTGCGGGAATGCGCTGATGCGCTACGACTCCCCCCTCGCCGCGGTCGGCAACACCCCCCTGGTGCGCCTACCGCGGCTCTCGCCGTCCGACGACGTCCGCATCTGGGCCAAGCTGGAAGACCGCAACCCGACCGGCTCCATCAAGGACCGTCCCGCGCTCTTCATGATCGAGCAGGCCGAGAAGGACGGCAGGCTCACACCCGGCTGCACCATCCTGGAACCGACCTCGGGCAACACCGGTATCTCCCTCGCCATGGCCGCCAGGCTCAAGGGCTACCGCATCGTCTGCGTCATGCCGGAGAACACCAGCGAGGAGCGCCGCCAACTGCTCGCCATGTGGGGAGCCGAGATCATCTCCTCACCGGCCGCGGGAGGCTCCAACACCGCCGTCCGCGTCGCCAAGGAACTCTCCGCCGAGAACCCCTCCTGGGTAATGCTCTACCAGTACGGCAACCCCGCCAACGCCGGAGCGCACTACGCCGGCACCGGGCCGGAGATCCTCGCGGACCTGCCGTCCATCACCCACTTCGTCGCCGGCCTCGGCACCACCGGCACCCTGATGGGCGTGGGCCGCTACTTGCGCGAACACGTACCCGACGTCAAGATCGTCGCCGCTGAGCCGCGCTACGACGACCTGGTCTACGGGCTGCGCAACCTCGACGAGGGTTTCGTCCCCGAGCTCTACGACTCGACCGTCCTCACCACCCGCTTCTCCGTCGGCTCGGCGGACGCCGTGACCCGCACCCGGGAACTGCTCCAGCAAGAGGGCATCTTCGCCGGAGTCTCCACCGGCGCCGCACTCCATGCGGCCATCGGCGTGGGCAGGAAGGCGCTCAACGCCGGCGAGGCGGCCGACATCGTCTTCGTCGTCGCCGACGGTGGCTGGAAGTACCTCTCCACCGGTGTGTACACGGCCAAGACCACGGAAGAGGCCATCGACCTCCTCCAAGGACAGCTCTGGGCCTGACCCCCTGGCCGACCCCTGCCCCGGCCGACCGAGCCCCGGCCCTCCACTCGTCGCAGTCGACCCGTCGCCGTCCGTCCGAACCACCGGCCGAGCCGCCCGATCACAGCAGCCCAGTTGCCAGACGGACGGCGACAACCGCCCGGATCATCGCGGCACCGTACCCTCACCGAAGACGAGGGCCGGGGCACCGAAGCAGCCGGACCCCGCACCACAGCTCGAACGCTCCCGGGTAACCCCCGAGCAAGCGGAACCCGCCGATCGACCGTCAAAGAGCCCCGGTCCCTTTACCAAGGGATCGGGGCTTTTCGCCACCCTCACGCCCCGTGCGCTCCCACCCTCACGCCCCACGCGCCCTCCGAATCGGTGACAGCGCAGGTGAGTTCCCCCACACCCCCCCTCCCCGAAGGAGCGGTGCCCCCTTTTGCGCTTTACGCTCGATCCACCGCACGCCCCCCACCCCAGCCCTCCCCGTCAACGGAGGTTCAGGCTCCATGAAGCTCACCGTCGTCGGCTGCTCGGGCTCGTTCCCGTCCGCGGAATCGGCCTGTTCGAGCTACCTCGTAGAGGCCGACGGCTTCCGGCTGCTCCTCGACATGGGCAACGGCGCCCTCGGCGAGTTGCAGCGCCACGTCGGTCTCTATGACCTCGACGCCATCTTCCTCAGCCATCTCCACGCCGATCACTGCATCGACATGTGCGCGTACTTCGTCGCGCGCTACTACCGGCACGACGGCGGTCGCTGCCCAGCGCTGCCCGTGTACGGTCCCGAAGGCACCGAGCAGCGATTGACCACGGCGTACGCGGACACCCCGTCGCCGTCCTCGATGAGTGAGGTCTTCGATTTCCACACCCTGAAGTCCGGAAGCTTCGACATCGGCCCCTTCTCCGTGCGAACGGAACGGGTGGCGCATCCCGTCGAGGCGTTCGGCATCAGGCTGGAGCACGGCGGCAGGACACTGACGTACTCGGGCGATACGGGCGTCTGCGATGCGCTGGACGAGTTGGCCGAAGGGGCGGACCTCTTCCTGTGCGAGGCGTCCTTCACCTACGGCAAGGAAGACGTGCCCGATCTCCATCTCAACGGCAGGGAAGCGGGTGCCCACGCACAGCGGGCGGGGGCCGGTCGGCTGGTGCTGACGCACGTACCGCCGTGGACGGACGGGCAGCGCAATCTCGCCGATGCCCGCGCCGAGTACCGGGGACCTGCGGAGATCGCCGTACCGGGCGCCGTGTACGAGGTCTGAGCCGGCGGCCCCCTGCCAGCTGCCCGCTGCCTGCGGACAGCCGCCGGCCGAGGTCGATCTGCCGGCCCGCGGAGGCCGCACCCCGTTGCCGGACATGCTTCCGGGGCCGGCCGCGGCTGTTCATGACAGGTGGTCACACAGGGCCGAAGCCCCCGGTTCCAGCGCGGCAACCAGGGGCACGGGCGGAGGTGGTGAGCGGCCTATTTGGCCTCCGCCTTCATGAGGTCAGCCAGTTCCTCGTCCGACTCCCGCCCCGGAGTCGGCAGATTGAACCGAGTGATGGCCCAGCGGAACACCACGTAATAGACGACTGCGAAGCACAGCCCCACGAGTGCCAGGCCCCAGGGGTTGGACGCGATCCCCAGATTCAGCAGGAAGTCGACCGCACCGGCCGAGAAGCCGAAACCGTCCTTCATCCCCAGGCCCCAGGTGAGCGCCATGGAGACCCCGGTGAGTACCGCGTGCACGGCGTAGAGCACCGGCGCGATGAACATGAAGGTGAATTCGATCGGCTCGGTCACACCGGTCACGAACGACGTCAGCGCCAGCGAGAACATCATTCCGCCCACCACCTTGCGCCGCTCCGGGCGGGCACAGTGGACGATCGCCAGACAGGCCGCGGGCAGTGCGAACATCATGATCGGGAAGAAGCCGGTCATGAACTGCCCGGCCGTCGGGTCACCGGCCAGGAACCGGGCGATGTCGCCGCTCTTGCCGTCGTAGGAACCCGCCTGGAACCAGGGGAACGAGTTCAGGAGATGGTGCATGCCGACCGGGATGAGCGCGCGGTTGGCGACGCCGAAGATGCCCGCGCCCACCGCGCCGGAGCCGACCAGCCATTCACCGCTGTTGTGCAGGGCCGTGCCGAGTACCGGCCAGAGGAATCCGAAGGCGATGCCGATCAGCAGTCCGGCGAAGGCGGACAGTATGGGAACCAGCCGTCGACCGCCGAAGAAGCCGGCCCAGTCGGGCAGTTTGGTGCGGTAGAAGCGCTGGTAGAGCAGGGCGACGACCAGTCCCATCACCACACCGCCGAGGACTTTGGCGTCCACGGGTGCTTCCCGCATCACGATGGCGCCGTCCACGACTTCGGCGACCTTCGGCAGGTTCTTGTCGGTGAACGTACCGAGCACGCTCTTGAAGACCAGATAGCCGGTGACGGCCGCCAGCGCGGTCGAGCCGTCGGATTTCCTGGCGAAGCCGATGGCGATGCCGACGGCGAACAACAACGCCATATTGTCGAGGATCGCGTTGCCGCCGGCGTGCATATAGCCGGCTATCTCGGTGAGGAAGGACGGGAACGACTCACGGCCGAGCATGTCGTCATTGCCGAGTCGAACGAGGAGCGCGGCAGCGGGGAGGACGGCGACGGGGAGCATCAGGCTGCGGCCAATGCGCTGCATGACGGCCATCGCGCCCGCGCCCCACTTTTTCCGATCCGCCGGGGCGGTGCTGGCGGTGGACATCAACTTCCTCCAGGGGAGCAAGGCGCCGCGAGGACGAGAAGCGGGGAGGCGGCGTCTACAAGGGGGTGCGGCGATCCGCATGGTCTACACCACTAAGTGGTGTAGACCTTTTTAACATGGGGGGAGTCGATGAGGAACAGGGGAAAAGCGTCGAATGTGACGTGCGATATGTGAATTCCAACACCGCGGAGCGAGCTCCGCGGGTGAATGGATTCGATCATGGATGCGGGGCCGGAACACATCGGGAACGCATGGGAACGCATGGGAACGCATCGGAAAGGCGAGAGCCTGACATCGCGGCGATCGGAACTCGCACCCACGCTGAGCGGTCGGTGAGGCTACTCGAAGCCGCCCATGGCACTGGGAAAAGGGCAGCACTACGACCGGACGCCGGAAATCGCCAGCGGGCAACGGCAGGCAGTGCGAGACACGACGAACCCGGCACCGACCGCGCGGCCAGGACAAGAGAAGAAGGCGGCCAGGGCAAGAGAAGAAGAGCGGGAAGCCGTCGAGGCTTCCCGCCCTCAAACTCGCCCTTCTACCACCGGCATCGCCGGAACACACGCGGACCAGCCCGCCACGGAAACCGTCTGATGCCGGGAATTCAACCTCCCGGCCAACCTGAATCGGCCCGGGAAACACGCCCCATTCCCTGTGCCCGCACCGGAAGAATGCCGTCGCGGATGTGCTGCTACTTCACATTCTCGCGTTCCATCTCATCGCCAACTTCCTCCGGTTCACGCCCCGGCGTCTGGATGTTGAATTTGATGATCGCGAACCGGAACACCACGTAGTACACCAAGGCGAAACCGAGCCCGATCGGAATGATCAGCCAAGGTTTCGTCGCCAAGGACCAGTTGATGACGTAGTCGATCAGACCGGCGGAGAAACTGAAACCGTCCTTCACCCCCAACGCCCATGTCACCGCCATCGAGACACCCGTCAACACCGCATGCACCGCATACAGCGCCGGCGCCACGAAGAGGAACGAATACTCCAGCGGCTCCGTGATCCCCGTGACGAACGATGTCAGGGCGACCGACAGCATCAACCCGCCGATCTCCTTGCGCCGATGAGGTCGCGCGCAATGGGTGATGGCCAGAGCAGCCGCGGGCAGGGCGAACATCATGATGGGGAAGAACCCCGTCGTGAACTGACCCGCATCGGGGTCACCCGCCAGGAACATTGAAATGTCACCGTGCACCACCGTGCCGTCCGGCTTGGTGTAACTGCCCAGCTGGAACCAGATCGGCACGTTCAGGAACTGATGCAGACCGATCACCAGCAAGGCCCGGTTGGTGACCCCGAAGATGCCCGAACCCCACGGGCCCAACTCCACCAACCAGTCGCTGAAGCTCTCCAGGCCCCGGCCCACCGGCGGCCAGACCCACAGGGAGATCACCGCGATTGCGATACCGACGAACGACATGATGATCGGCACCAGCCGGCGGCCATTGAAGAAGCCCAACCAGTCCACCAGCTTCGTCCGGTGGAAACGCTGCCAGAAGTACGCCGCCAGCAGGCCCATCACGATGCCACCGAAGACCCCGGGGTTCTGATAGGTGAAGGCCGCCACCGAATTGTCCGGCGCCTGACACCCCGTCGCCACGGCCTGCGCCTGATCGGGGCAGTCCTCCGGGAACTGCCTCAGCACGTTGTAGTAGACGAGGAAGCCCGCCACCGCCGCCAGCGCCGTCGAGCCGTCCGACTTCTTCGCCATGCCGATGGCGACACCCACACAGAACAGCAGCGGCAGACCGATGTTGGAGTCCAACAGGGCGCCACCCGCGCCCGCCATCACCTTCGCCACGTCGTTCCAGCCCAGCCCGTCCGAACCGAAGACATCGGGCTGGCCGAGGCGATTGAGAATGCCGGCCGCAGGCAGCACAGCGATGGGGAGCTGAAGGCTGCGCCCCATCTTCTGTAGTCCCTGGAACAGTTTGCTGCCCCAGGACGGCTGCGATCTGGCGGCGGCGGCGCTCTCGGAGCTCATCGACGTCCCTCCTGGAACTGGCCCGGTTGGCAGGTGTTGCAGACTGGTGTAGACCAGTTGCGGCAAGGCTCCGGGTCACCCATGACTGATGTCGCGCCCTCGGTCGGGCCCGTGCCCTCGGTCATCTACGGAACGCCGGTGATCGTTATCTTCAGCGATGAACCGGTCACTCGCCCGTGAAGTTGGGCCAACCGTGCGTTAACGTGACAAAGCGGGCCATTGGTGGGCCGACGCAGCACCGGGCGACCACTCAAGGCGCCCTAGGAACGCAGGGAGAGAACATGGCCAGCAAGGCTGAGAAGATCGTCGCCGGCCTCGGCGGCATCGAGAACATCGAGGAGATCGAAGGCTGCATCACCCGCCTCCGCACCGAAGTCATCGACCCGGCCAAGGTCGACGAAGCCGCCCTCAAGGCCGCCGGCGCCCACGGAGTCGTCAAGATGGGCACCGCGATCCAGGTCGTCATCGGCACCGACGCCGACCCCATCGCCGCCGACATCGAAGACATGATGTGAGCTGACCGCCCCTCAGCCCAACCCTGGCACAGACATGCGAAAGGGCCTCATCCCCACGGTGAAAACCAGGGGACGGGGCCCTTCCGCACAGCCGATAGGCTCACCCCCATGTCTCGCATCGACGGCCGCACCCCCGAACAGCTCCGCCCGGTCACCCTTGAGCGCGGATGGAGCAAGCACGCAGAGGGCTCCGTCCTCATCTCCTTCGGCGACACCAAAGTCTTCTGCACCGCGTCGGTCACCGAAGGCGTACCGCGCTGGCGCAAGGGCACCGGCGAAGGCTGGGTCACCGGCGAGTACTCGATGCTGCCCCGCTCCACCAACACCCGCGGCGACCGCGAATCCGTCCGCGGCAAGATCGGCGGACGCACCCACGAGATCAGCCGACTCATCGGCCGGTCCCTCCGAGCCGTCATCGACTACAAAGCACTGGGCGAGAACACGATCGTCCTCGACTGCGATGTACTCCAGGCCGACGGCGGCACCCGCACCGCCGCCATCACCGGCGCCTACGTCGCACTGGCCGACGCCGTGAACTGGGCCCAACAGAAGAAGCTCATCCGCGCCGGACGCAAGCCGCTCACCGGCACCGTGTCCGCCGTATCGGTCGGCATCGTCGACGGCGAACCCCTCCTCGACCTCTGCTACGAGGAAGACGTCCGGGCCGACACCGACATGAACGTCGTCTGCACCGGAGACGGGCGCTTCGTCGAGGTCCAGGGCACCGCCGAAGCCGAGCCCTTCGACCGCAAGGAGCTCAACGCACTCCTCGACCTGGCGACCGCCGGCTGCACCGACCTCGCAGCCCTCCAGCTCGAAGCACTCGGCCGCACGGACACCACGGGCTGACCCGCACCCGCTGCGCGGCCGTCGCGGCGGCGAACACATCGGTCATGACCCCACCCAGCGACGGACACCGGCCGAAACCGCCCCGCCGTACCCCGGCGCACGGGCGGCTCGCTTCCTCGCTCCTCTTCACCCCTCTTCAGCAGGGGGGAAGCCTCCACCGGACCGGCACCCCACTGCCCGGCACGCCGACTGGGTAAAGAAGCAACCAAGAACGCCCCAGCGGGCGTCGTTAAGGACACGGGCGCACGGGCCAAACCGTGCGCCCGGCCGTATCCGGGAGGGACCGTTCCATGTCTGCGCGCCGCCGTATCGCACTCACGCTCGCTGCCACCGCCCTGATCATCCCGATCACCGTGGGCTGTAGCGCCATCGACAAGGCCCTCGACTGTGTGGAGACCGCCGAGGCCATCGCGACCAGCGTCGACAAGCTCACCGAAGCCGCCTCCAACGCGACCGAGAACCCCGCCCAGGCCCGCCAGGCCCTCGACGACATCGACAAAGAGCTCGACAGCCTCAGCGACAAGACCGACAACGCCGACCTCACCAAGGCCGTCGACGATCTGAACGCCGGCGTCGACAACGTCCGCAAGGCCATCGAAGGCGGCGACGCCACCCCCGACCTCAAGCCCGTCACCGACGCGGCCTCCGAGATCGGCAAGGTCTGCAGCCCCTGATCTGACCACCCGGGTCCACCCCCACACGGCACTCGCCGATAATCGGTGCATGACCCGACTCATCCTTGCCACCCGCAACGCCGGGAAGATCACCGAACTGAGGGCCATCCTCGCCGACGCGGAACTGCCGCTCGAACTCGTCGGCGCGGATGCCTACCCCCAGATCCCCGACGTCAAGGAAACCGGCGTCACCTTCGCCCAGAACGCCCTGCTCAAAGCACACGCGCTCGCACAAGCGACCGGACTACCAGCCGTCGCCGACGACTCCGGCCTCTGCGTCGACGTCCTCGGCGGCGCACCCGGAATCTTCTCCGCCCGCTGGGCCGGAACACACGGCGACGACACCGCCAACCTCAATCTGCTCCTCGCCCAGCTGTCCGACATCGCACCGGAGCACCGGGGAGCCCACTTCTTCTGCGCTGCGGCTCTCGCGCTCCCCGACGGCACGGAACGGGTCGTCGAGGGGCGAATGCTCGGCACCCTGCGCGACCGCCCGGCCGGCACCAACGGCTTCGGCTACGACCCGATCCTCCAGCCGGAGGGCGAGACCCGTACGGCGGCGGAGCTGAGCCCGGCGGAGAAGAACGCGATCAGCCACCGCGGCAAGGCATTCCGGGCCCTGGTCCCGGCCATCGGGGAACTGCTGGGCTGAGAGCCCTCGGATGGAAAGAACGAAGGCACGCCCTCGATTGCCGAGAAGCGTGCCTTCGTTTCCAAGGTGTGCGGCCGGAGGGACTCGAACCCTCAAGGGATTTCTCCCACGACATCCTAAATGTCGCGCGTAGGCCAATTCCGCCACGGCCGCCAGCCCTCCGTTATGGTAGCGGCTGCTCTGGAGTTTCGCCGCCCTCGTTTGCCCGTGCGTCTCGGGGTCTACCGCCCCGGCACCATGTGCTGGTGACCGCATGGCAGTTGGGGCACAGCAGTCGAAGGTTCTCCGCACGGTCGTCCAGTCGGTCGCCGTTGATGTGGTCGATCTCCAGCGTCATCGTCCGACCCTGCCACGCAGGTCCAGTGCCACAGTCGGCACATTGCTCCGGCAACCCGAGATCACGCAGGGCCTGACGCAACCGGGCCGTCTTCGTTCGGTGGCCGCCCCTACGCTTCGTGAGTACGTGCACCGCGCTCGCCCTTGGCGTGGTGGATGGCCTTCCTCGCCCCTGTGCCTGGCCCAGGAAATGAGAGGTCGAGAGGGCTTCTTCCGCTATCCAGTTGCGCAAAGCCGCTCGTTGAACACCGTTGTCCCGCCGATCGAGTCGTCTCAGCGCTTCAGCCAAGGAGTGTGAGGCTGCCACCGCCGTGCGCAGTTCGGCGCTTGAGGGCCGCGGTCCGCTGTGTCGGCGTCGCGGAAAATGTGAGACGTCGATGCCGTTCTGTTCGAAGCAGCGGAGCAGATGGCGCTTCAGTCCTTCGTAGGGGGAGGTGCCGAAGAATGCGATGACCTCGTCCAGGTTCGTGCACTGCTTCGCTGCCGTCCTCAGTTCTGCGGGCGTATAGCGCCTGGCGGCAGAAGTCATTCGGTCCCCCTGGCCTCAGCGCGGTGGGCGACGGCTGTTCGCCCGCCCTTTCCTCGGCCTCGGTAATTGTCCGTGGCCGAATGACAGTTGGGGCAGAGAATTCGTAGATTGTCGATCCGGTTGTTGCGCCAGTCACCATCGATGTGATCGACCTCCAGCGGAAGAGGGCGCCCGCGCCACAACGGGCCAGTGCCGCACAGAGCGCATCGGTTGGGCACACCGGTGGTCGCGAGGGCCCGTTTGAGACGCTCGCCCCGGATGCGCCGAGCGCTCTGAGAGGGCTGTTTCACCAGCAGCGATGCCGGTGCGCGTCGTCGAGTCCTTCCGTTGGGCGGCGGGGGCCGGAAGTGGGAAGTGTCGATTCCATAGGCTTTGATACGGCGGCTGATGTTCGTGTGGTGACCTCCCACCGCCTCGATGCCCAGCCGCCGCAGTACCTCGTACACGCTGGTCGAAGCCGCCACAGCCGGTTCAAGGACGTCTCGCGTCCACCGTGCCCCTTCACGTTCGAAATGGTCCGTGGATATTCCGAGCCGCTTCATCCGCTCGCTGATGTACTTGCGCGTTGGACTCTTCGGGTCGATTCCAAGGCGGACCAGTGCCTCGGTCAGCGTTCGCGAGGATTGTGCCGCCGCGGCGAGGCGATCCTCCGTATAGGGGCTCTTGCCCATGGCTCCTCCGTCCGGATCGCGGTTCTGCGACCCGAACGGACTAACGAACCGATATTCGAAGCGGTTACGTGCGAAATGTGGAGTTGCCGCTCCCGCTTTGGTCGAAGGAGTGAGGCCCCCTCGGGCGCCGTCGGATGGTCGAACCCGAACCGGTCAGCGAAAAGGAGGCCCCGGGCCAGGGGTGGGGTTTAGATGCCCAGATCCTTGATGATCTTTGCGACATGCCCGGTCGCCTTCACGTTGTAGAGCGCACGCTCCACCTTGCCCTCCTCGTCCACCACCACCGTGGACCGGATGACCCCCGTGACGACCTTTCCGTACAACTTCTTCTCGCCGTACGCCCCGTACGCGGTCAGGACTTCCTTGTCCGGGTCCGCGACCAGGGTGACCTTGAGGTCCTCCTTGTCCCGGAACTTGGCCAGCTTCTCCGGCTTGTCCGGCGACACGCCGATCACGTCGTAACCCGCGCCGGCCAGCAGCTCAAGGTTGTCCGTGAAGTCGCACGCCTGCTTGGTGCACCCGGGGGTCAGGGCCGCCGGGTAGAAGTACACGATCACCTTGCGGCCCTTGTGGGACGCGAGCGACACCTCGTTGCCGTCCGCGTCGGGGAGGGTGAAGTCAGGGGCCGGATCGCCGGGCTTAAGTCGCTCGCTCATGGTTCTCCTCGTCAAGCCGTGCGGGTGTACGCCGTCGAGCGTAATAGGGGTGCCGGCGGGTAGGTGCGCGGCAGAGCTGACAGACTGTCGACGAAGAACACACTGGACACGACCACGGAGGCAGCGCGGTGTCGGACGCGAGGACCCCTGCGCAGATCGAGGCGGACATCGTCCGCAGGCGCGACCAGCTTGCCGAGACGCTCGACGAGATCGGGGTGCGGGTGCACCCCAAGACGATCATCGGCGATGCGAAGGCCAAGGCGGCTTCCACGGTCGATCGGACCGCGGGCCGGGCCTTCGCCACGGTCAACCGCAAGGTGGTGGACGTACGGTCGGTGTTCGTCTCGGCCGACGGCGCACCGCGATTGGAACGGCTGGTGCCGCTGGCGGTTGCCGTGGTCGGTTTGGTGGGACTGATGGCCGTTTCCACCGGACGCAAGCGCCGTCGGTGACCCGTGGGCGGGTGAACCGCCCGGGGGCAGGTAAGTTCATCGGGTGAGCCCCAACAGTCATGAGCACGGCACCCAGCACGACAAGCTGCCCATTCGCATGCTGCACGACCGCGTGTTGGTGCGCACCGACGGTCCGGAGGGTGAGCGTCGTTCCACGGGCGGCATTGTGATCCCGGCGACCGCGGCGGTCGGCCGGCGCCTCGCATGGGCCGAGGTGGTTGCGGTCGGACAGAATGTGCGGACGGTGGAGACCGGTGACCGGGTGTTGTACGACCCTGAGGACCGGGCCGAGGTCGAGGTCCGGGGCGTGGCGTACGTGCTGATGCGGGAGCGCGATCTGCACGCGGTGGCCGCTGATCGGTTCCAGGGTTCTGAGGATTCCACCGGGCTCTACCTCTGACCTGGGCTGGACCCCCGTAGATCCCGGCCTGCCTGCACTGTAGATCCGGGCCTGGCTGCACTGTGCCTTTCGCTGGCTTGCCGCCGCGCTCCTCGCTGACCTGCTCTTTTCTGAACCGCCTTCTGATCCGCTGCGGCTTGGGTTCCGGTGGCCCATGGGGCCGGTGACTGATCTCACCAGCCCTTTCGCCGTTGATTTGCTACGGTGGAAGCAACCCCGACGAGACGCGCCGTACCGGGCTGGCAAAGACGACGCACCCCGTTGAAATCGTGTCTCTCGGAGGTGCCGTCATGGCCTGGGTTCTTTTGATCATCGCCGGTGTGCTTGAGGTCGGCTGGTCGATCGGTATGAAGTTCACCGATGGTTTCACCAAGCTCTGGCCCAGTGTGTTCACGGGCGCGGGCATTGTCGCGAGCATGTTCTTGCTGGCGCAGGCGGCGAAGACGCTGCCGATCGGTACGGCGTACGGCGTGTGGGTCGGTATCGGTGCTGCCGGTGCGGCGATCGTGGGCATGGTGGCCCTGAACGAGCCGGTGACGGCCGCCCGGATCTTCTTCGTCTCGCTGCTGCTGGTCGCCGTGGTCGGGCTGAAGGTGACATCCGGCCACTGAGGTCGTGCTGGTGAGTGGGGGTGGCGGCGCCGAGGGCGTTCGTCACCCCTTCTCGTTGGCCCGGCCCTGGGGCATCGGCGCGTTGTGGTGGTTCGGTGCCGGTGCGCCCAGCTGTTCTTCTCCTGTGTGGCCGTCGGGCCTTCGCGGGCCCGGGCCGGTGTCCTGGAATCTGCTGTGGTCGCCGGGGCCGTCGCGACGGCTGCCGGGGCGCGGGTCGTAGCCGGGGCCTGCCGGTCCGGTTCCCTGGGGTGCGCTGCTGTCGCCCCCGTCCGTGTCGCCGTCCCCGGTGTCCGCGGTGCCCGTGTCGTCTGCGGAGGGGTTCTCGCTTGGTGCGAGGCTCTCGTCTGGGCTTTCTTCGCTGGGTTCGGGCGAAGCGCTGTCCTCGTCGGGCTCGGACGGGGGTGGGGACGATTCCTCGTCGGGTGATTCGGGCATGGGTTCCGGTTCGTTGGCGCCGGGTTCCAGTTCCAGGTCGAACTCGGTGATCTCCGTGCCTTCCAGTGCCATTCCGGTGAACTGTCCCCAGATGCGTGCGGGTGCCCCGCCGCCGTTGATCCGGGGGAGGCCGAGCGCCCCGTACAGGGGTTTTTGCGCACCGGTTTCCGGGTCCTGGCCCATGACGGCGACGACGGTGGCGAGCTGGGGGGTGTAGCCGGCGAACCAGGCGGCCTTGTCCTCTTCGGCGGTTCCGGTCTTGCCTGCCGCCGGGCGTCCCGCGGACTGGGCGGCGGTGCCGGTGCCGTCGTCGACGACGCTCTGGAGGATGGAGGTGGTGGTGTCGGCGGCCTCTCGGCTGACGGCCTGTCGGGTGTTCGTCGGGGGGAGTCGTACGGCCGTGCCGTCTTTGGTGATCTTGCTGACGAGGGCATAGGTGCCGTGACGGCCGTGGTTGGCGAGGGTGGCGTACGCCTCGGCCATGTCGAGCACACTGGCGGTCGCGGGTCCCAGGGCGATGGAGGGGCTGGCGGTCAGGTCCGGGGTGGTGGCCGGGATGCCCAGGTCGATCGCGGTCTGGCGGACCCTGGTGGGGCCCACGTCGACTGCCATCTGGGCGTACACGGAGTTCACGGAACGGTCGGTGGCCTCGCGGACGGTGATGGGTCCGTAGGAGACGCCGTCCTCGTTCTCGGGGGCGTAGCGGCCTCCGCTCCAGCCGCGGACGGGTCGTCGGTCGGTGCCGTCGTAGATGGTTTCGGGGGTGATGCGGCGGCCGTTCTGGGTTCGTGAGTCGTTCTCCACCGCGGAGGTGAAGACGAAGGGCTTGAACGTGGAGCCGACCTGGTAGTCGCGGCGGGTCGCGTTGTTGACGTACTGGCGGGTGTAGTCGATGCCGCCGTACAGGGCGACGACCCTGCCGGATTCGGGGTCGATGGCCGCACCGCCGACGCGTACGTTGCGGTCGGCCTTGCGGTCCTGGTCGAGTCGGGATGTCACCTGGTCGTCGACCGCTTCGACGAACGCGTCCTGCTTGGCGCGTTGGAGGGTGGTGGTGAGGCGGTAGCCGCCGGCGGCCAAAGTGTTCTCGTCGATGATGTCGTGGCTGGTCACGTACTCCTCGACGGCTTGGACGACATAGCCGCGCTGTCCGGAGAGCCCGATGGCGGGCTTGGCCTCCTGCGGTGCGGGGAAGGTCATCGCCGCCCGTTCGCCCTCGCTGAGCCAGCCTTCCTTGACCATGCCGTCGAGGGTGTAGTTCCAGCGGCCGAGGGCTGCGCTCCGGTTCTCGGGGTGGGTGGTGACGTCGTAGGCGCTGGGCGCGTTCAGGAGCGAGGCGAGGTAGGCGCCTTCGGCGGTGTCGATGTCCTCGATGTCCTTGCCGTAGTACGCCTGGGCCGCGGCCTGGATTCCATAGGCGTTGCGTCCGAAGTAGCTGGTGTTGAGGTATCCCTGGAGGATTTCGGTCTTGCTCTGCTCACGGCTGAGCTTGATCGAGATGAAGAATTCCTTCCATTTCCGGGAGAGGGTCTGCTCCTGGCCGAGGTAGTAGTTCTTCACGTACTGCTGGGTGATGGTGGAGCCGGATTGTTTGCCCTTTCCGGTGAGGGTGTTCCAGGCGGCGCGGACCATGGCTTTGGGGTCGACGGCCCGTTCGGAGTAGAAGTTGCGGTCTTCTGCGGCCAGGACGGCGCGTTGCACCGTCAGGGGGACCTGGGCGAGTTGGACGTTCTCCCGGTTGACTTCGCCGTCCCGGGCGATCTGGGTGCCGTCCGCGTAGAGGTACACGTTGGACTGGGCGGTCGCGGTGGCGTTGGCGGGCGGGATGTCGACGAGCAGGTATCCGGCCGCGAATCCGCCGATCAGGAGGAGTGCGATCAGCAGGATCGCGCCGATGACGGCCCGCCAGGTGGGTACGAGACGCCGCCAGCCGGTGCGTCGGGGCCGGTTCCCGCGCGGTTGCGGCTGCCCGGGTGCCGAGACGGTCTCGTCCCGGGGGGTCCAACCCTGCTGGGGCTCCTGACTCATATGCCCATAGTGCACTTTCAGTCGGATATCTCCCGGACCGTCGTCATTATTGCGTCGCGGTGGTCGGCCCGATTGGGCTACGGTCTTGCGCTTTGGTGTCGTGCGCTGAGGCCGTACGGAAGAGGGGTGAGGGCGTGCGACTCTACGGGGTCGTTCTGGTCGGTTGGTTTCGGCGATATGCGACCTATCGCATGGCGACGGCCGCGGGGGTGTTCACCAATACCGTCTTCGGATTCATCATGGCGTACGCCTACATCGCCCTGTGGGACGAGCGTCCCCAGTTGGGCGGGTACGACGTGTCGCAGGCGGTGACCTATGTCTGGTTGGGGCAGGCCCTCCTGGCGGCGGGTGCCCTGATGGGCGGCGGGTTCGAGGTTGAGCTGATCGAGCGCATCCGTACGGGTGACATCGCCATCGATCTGTACCGGCCCGCCGACCTCCAGCTGTGGTGGTTGGCGTGCGACCTCGGTCGGGGGCTGTTCCAGCTGGTGGGTCGGGGTGTCGTTCCGATGGCGATCGGCGCTCTGGCGTTCGATCTGGCGCTTCCCGGTTCGGTGTTGACCTGGGTGGCGTTCTCGGGGTGCGTGGCCCTGGCTCTGGTGGTCAGTTTCGCCCTTCGGTTCCTGGTGGCGCTGTCGGCTTTCTGGCTGCTTGACGGGGCGGGCGTGGCCCAGCTCAGTTGGCTCGCGGGCATGTTCTTCTCCGGGATGCTGCTGCCGCTGACCCTCTTTCCCGGGGTGTTGGGCGAACTGGCGCGCGCATTGCCCTGGTCGGCGCTGTTGCAGGTGCCGGCCGATGTGTTCCTCGGCCAGCGCACCGGTTGGGGCGTGGTGGAGGCGTACGCGTTCCAGGCGGGTTGGGCGTTGGCCCTGCTGGCGCTCGGGCGGTTGGTGCAGACGGCGGCGACGCGCAGGGTGGTGGTGCAGGGTGGTTGAGTCCTCGCGGACGTCGGTCGTCCTCGGCCCGGAGGACGAGGACGTACGGGCGCCCCTGGTGCCCTTGGATCCGTGGGAGCGACGGGGACGGTGGGCTGGTGCGGTCGATGGGCTGCGCGCCTACTGGTTGATCGTGGCGATGTGGGTGCGTTCGACGATGGCGTACCGGGCGTCCTTCGTGATGACGGTGATCACCAGCTTCGCGATCACCGGCTTTGACTTCCTCGCCATCCTGCTGATGTTCGTGCACATCGATTCCCTCGGCGGCTACCGGTTGCCGGAGATCGCCTTCCTCTACGGTGCCGCGGCGACGTCCTTCGGTCTGTCTGACCTGTTCATGGGGTCGACCGAGCGCCTCGGGCGGCGGGTGCGGGACGGCACGCTGGACACGTTGCTGGTGCGGCCCGCGCCCGTGCTCGCGCAGGTGGCGGCCGACCGGTTCGCGCTGCGCAGGATCGGTCGGATCACCCAGGGGTTGGTGGTCCTCGGCTACGGCCTGGCGTCGGTGGAGGTGGACTGGTCCCCGTTGAAGGTGCTGATGGTTCCGATGATGGTGCTCAGCGGGGCGGTGATCTTCTCCGCCGTGTTCGTCGCCGGTGCGGCCTTCCAGTTCTGGGCGCAGGACGCGTCCGAAGTACAGAACGCCGTCACGTACGGCGGCAACACCGTCCTCCAGTACCCGCCGACGGTCTTCGGTAAGGACCTGGTGCGCGGGGTGACCTTCGTGGTGCCGCTCGCCTTCGTCAACTGGTTGCCCGCTCTGGCGGTGCTGGAGCGGCCGTATCCGCTCGATGTGCCGCACTGGATGGCCTATCTGCCGCCGCTGGTCGCGGCCATCTGCTGCTGGCTCGCCCTGTTGGCGTGGCGGGCCGGCCTTCGTTCGTACCGCAGTACAGGGAGCTGATGCCGAGCATGGACGCTTTGATCGAGTTGGACGGGGTGGAGAAGGTCTTCGACACCTTCCGCCGTGCCGGTCTGCTGCGCAGGGAGAAGAAGCAGGTGCGCGCGGTGGACGGGATCAGCTTCACGGTGGCCCGGGGGGAGATGGTGGGCTACATCGGACCCAATGGTGCGGGGAAGTCGACGACGATCAAGATGCTGACCGGGATCCTCACCCCGAGCGGTGGGCGGCTGCGGGTGGCGGGCATCGACCCGGCGCGGGAGCGCACCCGCTTGGCCCGACGGATCGGGGTGGTGTTCGGGCAGCGGACGACGCTGTGGTGGGACCTTCCGCTGAAGGACTCCTACCGGTTGATGCACCGGATGTATCGGATCGAGGACCAGCGGTTCAAGGAGAACATGGACCGCTGTGTGGAGCTGCTGGACCTGGGGGAGTTGCTGGACGTTCCGGTGCGGCAGCTGTCGCTCGGGCAGCGGATGCGCGGTGACATCGCGGCGGCGCTGCTGCACGATCCGGAGGTGCTGTACCTCGACGAGCCGACGATCGGGCTCGATGTGGTCTCCAAGGCGAAGGTCCGGGACTTCCTGCGGGATCTCAATGCCGAGCGCGGTACGACGGTGCTGCTGACCACCCATGACCTCACCGACATCGAGCAGCTGTGCCGACGGGTGATGGTGATCGATCATGGGCGGCTGATGTACGACGGGGCTCTCGCGGGTCTGCACGAGGTGGGTGAGAGCGAACGGACGCTGGTGGTCGATCTGGAGCGGGAGTTGCCCCCGGTGGTGATCGAGTCGGCCCGTACGGTGCGGGTGGAGGGGCCCCGGCAGTGGTTGGCGTTTCCGGCTGCCCAGTCGGCGGCACCGTTGGTGGCCGCGCTCGCCGACCGGTATCCGGTGGTGGACCTGTCGATCCGCGAGCCGGACATCGAGGCCGTGATCGCCAAGATGTACTCGGAACGTACGGTGCGTTGACCGGGGCCGGGACCCCGTCGCACGGGCGCGGTTCGCTCGGAGGCCGTACGGGGCCTGGCCTCTAAACTGGTGCATATGAGTGAACTCCCTGAGATGCGGGCCTCGGACAGTGAGCGCGAGCGGGTCGCCGAGCGGTTGCGTGAGGCGGTCGCGGAAGGGCGTCTCACGATGGAGGAGTTCGAGGAGCGTCTGGACGCGGCCTATCGGGCGCGTACCCATGGCAAGTTGGAGCCGTTGGTCAGCGATCTGCCATCTGTGTCAGGCGCGGTGGTGGCCCCGGTAGCGTCGTCGGGTGCCCTGTCCTGGTCCGAGCGGATTGGCGGTACGGTCGACCCGTCGAGGTTCGCGTTCGCGCTCTGGGGCGGGTTCGGGCGGCGCGGGGCGTGGACGGTGCCGCGGCTGTTCACCACCTTCACCTTGATGGGGGGCGGTGAGCTCGATCTGCGCGAAGCGCATTTCGAGGACCGCGATGTCGTGATCCGCTGCTTCGCGATCATGGGCGGGGTCAGTGTCGTCGTGCCGCCGGACCTCAATGTCGAGGTCAACGGCTTCGGCTTCATGGGTGGTTTTGGTGAGCACGGCGGTGATCAGGCTCCCGATCCCTCGGCGCCGCGGGTGCGGATCACCGGGTTCGCGCTGATGGGCGGGGTCGGTGTGGAGCGGAAGCGGACGAAGGCCGAGAAACAGCGGCTGAAGGCGGAGCGCGCCGCCGAGCGCGAGCGGCTGGAGCAGGGCGGCGACGAGGACCGCCCCCGCAAGGAGCTGGGCTGAGGTTCCGTCGTCACCGGTGGTGGGGCGGTGTCGTTGTTCGGCCGGTGGGTCGCGGGAACTCAGGATGCGCTCCGGGAGTACCTCAGGTAGGGACAATGCGTACCGGGTACGCGCGGACGGGTGGAGCGGATGAACAGCACAGATCGGGAAGAACCGGAGCCGGATCCGGCTTCGGCGTCGGAGGGGGCGGCTCACTCGCCCGGGGCGGGTGAGAGCTCCGGCCGGCGGGGGCGCGACGGGGGCGACCCGGCGCAGTCCGGTCCGGGCCCATCTGCGGACTCCGGTCCTGGTTCTGGTTCCGGTCAAGAATCCGTGGCGGTTCCCGGTCGGCCGGGTGAGCCCCGGGCAGCCGAGGGTTCCGCTTCGGACGCCGATCGGGGTACGGGCGGTGAACCGCGGCCTGGTCCTCTGGGAGCGTCTGGCCCTTCGGCGCCATCCGGGCCCTCTGAACCGTCCGGGCCCTCTGAACCGTCTGGGACTTCAGGGTCGACAGCGACAGCGGCGCCACCTACCGCGAACAAGGCCACCGGGGGTGCGCCGCGTCGAAGCGGTCTGCCCTCCTTCGCGTACACCGAGGCCGACGAGGAGAAGCAGCGCGGAGTGCGGCGGATGAAGCTGACCGCCACCGGTCTGCTGGTCCTCGTCGCCGTCGTCTTCGCGCTCGCCACCTGGGCGAAGAACTCGGGCGCCGGCCCCTGGGCGGGCTATGTCGCAGCCGCCGCGGAGGCCGGCATGGTCGGTGCGCTCGCCGACTGGTTCGCGGTCACGGCGCTCTTCCGTCATCCCCTGGGCATCCCCATTCCGCACACGGCGATCATCCCGAACAAGAAGGACCAGCTCGGGGCCTCGCTCGGCTCCTTCGTCGGGGAGAACTTCCTCTCGGAGGACGTGGTGCGCACCCGGCTGCGGGCCGTCGGTATCGGCGCCAGGCTCGGTGCCTGGCTCGCCGAGCCCGCCCACGCGGACCGGGTGACGGCCGAGGTCTCCACCGCCCTGCGCGGCGCGCTGACGGTCCTTCGCGACTCCGATGTACAGGCGGTGGTCGGCGAGGCCATCACCAGGCGAGCCAACAGCGTCGAGGTCGCCCCCGGCGTCGGCAAGACCCTGGAGAAGGTCGTCGCCGACGGTGCCCATCACCGTGCGGTGGACCTGATCTGCGCCCGCGCCCATGACTGGCTGGTTACCCACTCGGACTCGGTGATGGACGCGGTGGAGGGCGGGGCCCCCGGTTGGACACCGCGCTTCGTCGACCGCAAGGTGGGCGAGCGGGTCTACCGGGAGTTGCTGCGCTTTGTGACCGAGATGCGTGACATGCCGGGCCATCCGGCCCGTGGTGCGATCGACCGTTTCCTGACGGACTTCGCCTCGGACCTCCAGTCGGACACGGACACCCGCGCCCGCGTGGAGCGGATGAAGTCGGATCTGCTCGCCCGCTCCGAGGTGCAGGACGTGATCGCCTCCGCGTGGTCCTCCGTACGCGCCATGATCATCTCGGCTGCGGAGGACGACCGCAGCGAGTTGCGGCTGAGGGCACGGGCCTCGCTGCTCTCACTGGGCGCCCGGCTGGCGACGGACGAGCGGCTCCAGCGCAAGGTGGACGGATGGGTCGAGGACGCCGCGGTGTACGTGGTGACGACCTACCGCGGCGAGATCACCTCGTTGATCTCCGACACCGTCGCCGGTTGGGACGCCGAGCACACCTCCCGGAAGATCGAGGCCCACATCGGCCGGGACCTCCAGTTCATCCGCATCAACGGCACGGTGGTGGGCGCCCTGGCCGGGCTGGTGATCTATTCGGTCGCGCACGCACTGGGCGGCTGAGGGCCGCCGCGTGCGTGACCGAAGTTCGTCGGTCGTCCCGACATCGATCACGCACCCGGCTACCAGGGGAGGTGCCTCGGAGTACGCAAGGGCGCCCGGCCGTGTTCAGCGCCGGCGCCCGGCCCCCCGAACCAGCCGCTGCGTTGAGCGCTGATGGCGGGCATTCCGAAAGAGCCGCTGCCCATCGCCCGGCCGCGGTGTGAGGACCCGCCCGCCACCGCTCGATCGCGGTCGCCTCGGAGCGCAGGGCTACTGCGCGCCGTGACACTCCCGGTACGCCACGGTCGAGCCGCACCAGCAGGAGGCGCCCTTCGCGGGCGGCCAGGCCACCGCGCGCCCCCGGGCGGCCAGCGTCGTCGCGTACTGCGGCAGCAGGTCCGCATGGGCCGGCGACGACTGTTCGGATGCGGCGAACGCCTCGTACGAGGGGACCGTGCCCGTCACGATGCCGAGATTGCCTGTGCCCGTCGACGCCAAGTCGCGCAGCGACGCCTCGATGCCCGTCAGATGGTCCGCGTGCGTCGGATACTCCACCGTCAGGACCGGGTAGCCCGTCAGCAGCTCCCGCAACTCCGCCTCTGGCCAGTGCAGCACCGCCACCGGGAAGGGCCGCGAGAGCGCCGACCGGAAGGAGCCGAGCTCCGAGCGGAGTCGGGCGATCTCGGCGCGCAGCTCGGCGGGGTTCTCCGAGCCCAGGGACCACAGGCGTTTGGGATCGTGGAGCTCGTCGAGGGAGATGGGCGCCTGGGCCGTGTGCACCCGGTCCGCGAGCAGGTCCCATGCGTCATGGGGGCGACCCAGCAGCCGGCGCACTCGATGACGGCCGTTGAGCAGGGCCTGCATCTCGTACGGCACCTCCTCCTCGTCCGGGGTGAGGAGCAGGGTCAGAGCTGTGGTGAAGCAGTCGTGCGACGCTTCGAGTTCATCGTGGGTCTCCAGCGTCTCCGCCACGATCTCCCACGGTGCCGGATCGGTGGGAGCGGCGGCGCGGATGCCCGCGATCAGGGCCCGGGCCTCGGCCTCGTGCCCGTACTCCCACAGGTTCGCCGCCTGGAACGCCTTCACCAGCAGGGGGTGCTCGGTCCCGGACGCCAGGAGGCTGTCGTAGAGGGTGGAGGCACGTTCGCGGTCCCCGGCCAGTTCCAAATGGGCTGCGGCATGGAGGAGGAGCGGTTCGTTGTCCTGCGGGTACTGCGTCGCGGTACGCAGCAGGCGCTCGGCTTCGGCAGTGTGATCGGCGGGCGTGTCGGGGCGCATGCTGAACACCGTACTGCCGTACGGGGGTGGGGAGGAGTGGCGTAGGGCACTCCCCCGAGGAGGTGCACGGGTGTTGACTTCAGTGCTATCACCCCCGTCCCATACGTTGCAGGGGACACCATTCCCGGCGGGCCGGGCGGATGGGCCCACCTCCTTACACACCGGGCGGAGGCCACGGTGTGCACTCCGAACGCGGAACCACCGCGTCCACACCGGCTCTCCGTGGTGAACTGCCTCACCGTTCGCGGCACCAACGATGACCTCGGCGAAGGCGACGGCAGTCGGGCAACCTGCCCGCCCTCATCGGGGTCCTGTATAACGGGCAGTACGACGAGCAGCGGAGGAGGCAGGTGTGAACGGTGTCATCCGTCGTTCCGCACGCCAACTCCAGCCCGCGGTACTGGCCCTCCTGTTCGTCCTGGAGTTCTTGATCGCGGACGGCAGCAGCCTCTCCGCCGCCGTCGCCCTGGCCGCGACCGCCACCGCAGCGGCCGGCTCGGCTCTCGTCGTGTGCGCCGTCATCAGCGCACGTTGCGCCCCGGTCGTCCCCCGTACTCGGGTGCGGACGGCCCTGCGCGATCGAGAGCAGCGGACCGCCTTCCTGCCGCAGCGTGATCCCGACGCCAAGGGGCGCACCAGGCCCCGGGCCCCGGGGTACGCCCTCCCGACGGCCGCGTAGCAGCTCCACGGTTCCTCTCTTTCTCCCTACGCGGTTCGTCCTGCCGACAGTCATCACTTCCGGCACGACGAGACCCCTCGGAGGGCTCCCCCATGTCCGTTTTCGCCAGTTTGGTCGAGCGCTTGGCCGACCTGCTGCAACCGTTGTTCCACACCTCGGCCACGGCCGCCGCGATCATCCTCTTCACGGCTCTGGTGCGGCTCGCGGTCCATCCCCTGTCCCGCGCCGCCGCCCGTGGCCAGCAGGCCAAGGTCAAACTCGCCCCGCGCATCGCCGAACTGCGCACCCGGCACGCGAAGAACCCGGAGCGGCTGCAAGAGGCCCTGACCAAGCTGTACGCGCAGGAGGGGACCTCTCCACTGGCGGGCTGCCTGCCCAGCCTGCTCCAACTGCCCGCGTTCTTCCTGATGTACTACCTGTTCTCCAGCTCCCACATCGGCGGCGAACCCAATGGGCTGCTGAGTCACACGCTGCTGGCCGCACCGCTCGCCGACCGCTGGAGCGACGCCCTGGGGCAGGGCGGTCCCTGGGGGGACGCCGGGCTGGTCTATCTCGTCCTCTTCGCGATCGTCACCGCGGTCTCCGTGTTCAACTACCGCCGCACCAAGCAGCAGTTGGCGGCGGCCCCCGCGCAACAGGACGTGCTGCCCGGGATGGGCGCCATGACCTCGGTGCTGCCCCTGCTGTCCTTCGCGACGCTGATCACGGTGGCGGTGGTGCCGTTGGCCGCCGCGCTGTACGTCGTCACCTCCACCCTGTGGTCGGCGGTGGAACGCGCCGTGCTCTACCGGGACGCCCCGGTGGCGGGCGCCGTGAACTCCGTCCTGTGAGGCGGGCACCGGGCGGGTCCCCGGCGACCTGTGCTGTGAACGGACGGATGCGCCCGGTTGCTCGCCCGTGATCGTTCAGGGTCGTCGCCGGGTCGCGGTACGGTCTCGCCATGTCCCCATCAGCTGCGATCGGCCCTGTCCGGCACCCCGTCACCGCGGACGATCTCGACCGTGCGGTTCAGCTAGCGGTGGCCGTCCTTCGTGAGGCGCCCCCGCTGGCGTGGGGCGGCAGGGCCGGTTCACTGGAATGGGACTGCTGGGAGACCGTCGAGCACCTCAGCGACGACCTCTTCGCGTACGCCGCCCAGATGGGCCCCAGAACACCTCCCTTGGAGGGCGAGGTGCCCTTCGTGTGGGAGAGACGACGGCCCGGTGGCCCGGCGAATGTCGTTCACGCGGACCGTACGGCAGGGCCCGCCGGGCTGCTACAGGTGCTGGAGGCCAGTGGGGCGCTGCTGGTCGCGATGGTGCGCACCGCGTCACCGCAGGTACGCGCCTACCACGTCCACGGCGTCTCGGACGCCGAGGGCTTCGCCGCTATGGGGATCGTGGAGACCCTGGTGCACACGCACGACCTGGCGCAAGGACTCGGGCTGGCCTGGAGCCCACCCGCCGATCTGTGCTCGCGGGTGCTCGACCGGCTGTTCCCGCACGCCCCTGGGGCCACGGATCGGTGGCCCACCCTGTTGTGGGCCACCGGACGCGCCGATCTGCCCGGGCGTCCTCGTCCGACCGCATGGCGCTGGGACAGCACACCCCGAGCGTAGGTCTCGGATCTCTGCCCCGGTGAGTGCGATGCGACGGGGTGTCCGAGCGGACCGCCGCTGATGGCGCTCGGCGACGGCGACGAATGCCCCGTGTCTCTTGCCGACACCAAGACCAGAAGCAACGCTCGTCCGTCAACCGGGCGACCCCCGGCGACGCTAGCTGCGCAGGGTGACGGTGACCCCTTCGCGGGCGGAGTGCGCTGCCGCCTCCAGTACGTCGAGCGTGGCAGCCGCTTCGGTCGCGGTCACCGGGGGAGCGGTGCCGTCCCGCAGGGCGCGGGCGATCGCCGTGTAGTAGGCGGGATAGTCGCCCGGGACCGTCTCCACCGGGGTGCCGCCGCCGGTCAGCGGTGACTCGCCGGCGCCCGTGCGCCCCCAGTGGGCGGTGTCCTCCACTCCCCAGGGGGTTCCGAAGACGGGACGCCTGCCCGCGCGAAGTTCGCCCTCCTGCGGGTCGAGCCCGTACTTCACGAAGCCCGCGGTGCTGCCGAGCACGCGAAAGCGCGGGCCGAGTTGGGCGGCTGTGGCGCTCATGGACAGATGCGAACGGACCCCCGAGGCATGGGTGAGGGCGATGAAGGTGTCGTCGTCGGCCTCGGCGCCCGGTCGACGGACGTCCGTCTCCGCGTACACCTGCGTCGCCGGACCGAAGAGGGTGAGCACCTGGTCGACGAGATGACTGCCGAGGTCGAAGAGGAGACCGCCGATCTCCTGCGGATCCCCGGACTCCCGCCATCCGCCCTTGGGCTGAGGGCGCCAGCGCTCGAACCGGGACTCACAGCGCTGTACGTCTCCGAGGGCGCCGTCCTCGATCAGCTTGCGCAGCGTCAGGAAGTCGGCGTCCCACCTCCGGTTCTGGAAGACCGAGAGCAGTAGGCCGCGTTCGTCGGCGAGGGCGGCGAGCGCCCTGGCCTCGGCCGCCGTGCCGGCGAGCGGCTTGTCGACGACGACCGGGAGTCCTCGACCGAGGGCTTCGGTCGCGAGGGGCACATGGGTCTTGTTGGGGGAGGCGATCACCAGGAGGTCGAGGGTGTCAGGGCGGTCCCACAACTCGTCGGCGCCGGCGGCGAAGCGCACACCGGGGAATTCCGCGGCGGCTCGCTCGCGCCGTTCCGGGTCCGAGGTCACGATCGTGTCCAGGGTCAGGTCCGGTGTGGCCGCGATCAGGGGCGCGTGGAAGAAGGAGCCCGCGACTCCGTAGCCGATCAGTCCGACGCGCAGGGGGCTGGCCGTGGCTGTCATGCCTCCCACTTAAGCAGGGACGGGCCCGTGGTGCGTGGCGGCTGCGACGTGCAAGGCGCCCTTCGCCCGCCGTGGGCGCCGGGGCTGGTCGTCGACCGCCGCTCCACCTACGGACCGGCACGGGCCTGCACGGGCCTGCACGGTGCATTCGCGCTCGCAGGGGGCGGAGACGGTCGGCATCTGGGTCCCAGCGGGTGCACCCTCCTCCCATTGATCAGAAAATACGCTAATAGGGGGGATTTCCGAGCTTCTTCGGACACATCACGGACGTGGCACCCCCACCGCCGCGTCCACCCGTGCCAGCGTCTCGTCCACCCATCCAGCCCCGACCGCCCCATCCAGCCCCATCCAGTCCCGGACGTCCCACCCGACCCCGGGCACCCCGCCACCACCTGCCCGCAGCAGTACGAGCAGCAAAGGCCGCCCCATGCGCACGCGCACTGTCCTCACCAGCGGCGGCGTCGCCGCAGCCGCCATCCTGCTCCCCCTCGGAGCGGTCGAGAGCGCCACCGCCGACTCCGCGTCCGCTGCCCGGCAACCCCGCTGCGGCACACCGTCCGGCAAGGACTTCCCCATCGGAACCCGCATCCACGGCGGCCCGATGGTCCACCACCCGGGCGGCGGTTTCGAACAGTGGTCGGTCGATCTGACCAACAGCACCGCCCGGGCCTGCCGGAACATCCACCCGGTGATCGTCTTCGCCGCGCGGGACCGCGGACTGAACCCCGCCCGACTTATGCTGGAGTTCTACGACGACAGACGAGCCCGGTGGCAGCCCGCACCCCTGGAGTCGACCTCCGAGGACGAGTTGATCGGTGTGCTCGACAGCGACGGGGCCCGCGGTGACCAGGGCGGCTTCACCGTCCCCGCAAAGGCCACCCTGACCGTACGGGTGCGACTCTCGGTGACCACCGACACCCCGCCCAACCAGGTCACGGTCAGAGCCGCCGTCGTCCAGCGCCGCGGCGGCGACGGCGACTGGGTGGGGGAGTCCGACGACTATCGCTTCGCGGTCCTGGACGACCCCGGCGACGGCGCCACGATCACCCGCGAAGAACTCGCCACCACCGGCTCCACCTCGCTGACGCGCCTCGCGGTGGCGCTGGGGACCGTCCTGCTCGGCGGGGCGGTCCTGGCGCTCGTGGCCCGCCGGCTGCGCCCGCGCCGCCGCTGACCCGGCCATGCCCCGATGGCACCGGTTTCGGCCACTGATCGGCGTAGTGGGTCGCTGTCCAAAAGGGCCGCCGCGGCTCGGGCGGACCCCTTCCCCGCGTCCCCCGCCGCAGCCCAGGACCGTTGTGCCGCCGAGTCGGCGACCATGGCCCGGGGTCGCCCCGCCGACCGTGCTGGGTCAAGATCAGGACTTCCTGACTAGGCTATTGGTGTCGGGGTGACACAGAGCCGTGCCTCCGGCACCAGTACCCGCGTAGTTCGCGTATTTCCGTACGCCGCAGCACGGCAGGAGCCCCGTTGATGGCAGAGCGCAAGCCGATTGAATCCTGGCTGACCGACATGGACGGTGTCCTGATCCACGAGGGTGTGCCGATCCCGGGCGCGGACGCCTTCATCAGGAAGCTGAGGGAGACCGAGCGGCCCTTCCTCGTCCTCACCAACAACTCCATCTACACCGCCCGTGACCTGCACGCCCGCCTCGCCCGCATGGGCCTCGACGTTCCCGTGCAGAACATCTGGACCTCCGCGCTCGCCACCGCCCGGTTCCTGGACGATCAGCGACCCGGTGGCACCGCGTACGTCATCGGAGAGGCCGGCCTCACCACCGCACTCCACGACATCGGCTATGTGCTCACCGACCACGACCCCGATTACGTGGTGCTCGGCGAGACCCGCACCTACAGCTTCGAAGCCCTCACCAAGGCGATCCGTCTGATCAACGGCGGGGCGCGGTTCATCTGCACCAACCCGGACGAGACCGGACCGTCCACCGAGGGCCCGCTGCCCGCCGCGGGATCGGTCGCCGCCCTGATCACCAAGGCCACCGGCAAGGACCCTTACTTCGCCGGCAAGCCCAACCCGCTGATGATGCGCACCGGACTGAACGCGATCGGCGCCCACTCCGAGACCAGCGCCATGATCGGCGACCGGATGGACACCGATGTCCTCGCCGGTCTGGAGGCCGGGATGGAGACCTTCCTGGTGCTGACCGGTGTGACCACCCCGGCGGGCATCGACCGCTACCCGTTCCGTCCGTCCAGCGTCGTCGACTCCATCGCGGATCTCGTCGACCGGATCTGACGCCATCCGGTCGCCACTCGGCCGCCATCCATCCGGTCGCCGAGTGGGCGTCACCCGATGACCCCACTGAGGATGCGTGATCGACCACCACGCGTGAACCTTGCGGTACCAGGAGGTTCACGATGCGTACCAGGTCGATCGCTTTCCGTGCGGCAGGTGCCGCGGGTGCCGCAGGGGTGGTCGCCACCCTGCTGCTGGCTCCCGCGGCAGGCCCTGCCCACGCCGATGACTCCGTGACCGCCACCGTCTCCCCGGCCCGGGTCGAAGCGGGGGACCGGGTGGACATCCGGGTGCACGGCTGTCGAAGCGGTACGGGCCTGGCGACCTCGCGGGCGTTCAGCGGCCCCGCGCAGTTGCGGCGATCGGACTCCGATGACCCGGGGCGAGCCGAGGCACGGGACACCGGAGGCGTCTGGAGACAACCCGACGCGGTGTCCGCGGACCGGGGCGCAGGCCCCGGAGGCACCACGGACGGCGTCCCGGACACCGCGTCCCACGGGCAGACTGACGGTTCGGGCTCCCCCGGCAGCCGTGGTGGCTCCGTGCTCCGTGGCCACACCGTCATCAAGGCGCGACTGGGTCCTGGGAGCCATGTCGTCACCGTCCGCTGCGACGGCCACGACCACCGGGCGGCCGGCACGGTCCACGTCGTCGGGGGAGCAGAGGAGCAGGCGCGGCCCTCACCTGTGGCCCCCGTCCGGGCCGGTGGGGGCGGCACTGCCGTACTGGCCGCCGAAGAGCGCCGACAGCAGGACACGGACGGCCCCGGCACCCCGCACACCATCATCGGACTCGTCCTCGCCGGAGTGGCGGCCGTCGCGGTGGCCGTCCGCAGCTCCCGTCGTCGCCGTCCCGGCTCCGACTGAGATGCCCACCTCCGACCGACCGGCGAGTTCCGGCCGACTGCTGATGGGGGTGGCCTGGGCGGTGCTGCTGCTCGGGCTCTGGCTGTGGGGGCGCGAGGACACCGGCGGTCTCGGTGCCGCATCGGGCCCCACCACCGGTGATGTCGCGGCCGTCGGCCGGCCCCGGGTCGTTCCGCTGCCGCCGGCCCATCCCCCGCTGGAGCCGGCCAGGCCGCAGCGGGTGGAGATCCCCTCGATCGGTGTCGCCGCCCCGATCGTCCCCCGCGGCCTGGATGCGGCTGGGGCGATCGACCCGCCCCCGTACACGAGCGCGCAGACCGTCGGCTGGTACGGGGCCGGTACCCGGCCGGGCGCTCCGGGGGCGTCCCTGCTGGTCGGTCATGTGGACACCCGGACCGCGCCGGCCGTCTTCTACGGTCTCAGCGCGGCCCGTCCCGGCCAGAAGGTGCGGGTCACCAGGGCCGATGGATCGGTGGCCGAGTTCACCATCGACGACGTACAGGTCTTCGGGCGGGACCGGTTCGACGCCCGCAAGGCGTACGGTCAGCGACGGGACGGCCGGGCGGAGTTGCGGCTGATCACCTGTGGCGGCGCCTTCGACCGGGCGACGGACAGCTATCCGGCCAACGTCGTCGTCTCCGCCTATCTCACCGCCGTTCGTCGCGCGGGCTGACGCCTGGCCCGGGCCCAACCGCCGTACGCAGGCGCCACCACGGGTTCGTACGGCCGTCGGTCGCATCCGGTCCCGGTCCGGTCCCGGTCCGGTCGGGCAGAGTCGGGCAAGTCTCGTGGCCCGTTGATCGGTTGTGTCAGGATGGCCGGTACCGGTCTTGTCCAACGGCGGGGAGGCCATGGACGACCGGTGAACCGTGCGGCCGAGGGGGAGTGGAATGTTCGGGAGTCTGGGCCGTCGTGCCGGTGTGCGGCTTGCGGTGGCGGGTGCGGTGCTGCTGGTCGCGGGATGTTCGTCCGACAGCGGCGACGATACGGCGGACGTGACCCAACGCCCCAAGGAGTCCGTACCGTACTGGGTCAATCCGGAGGGGAACGCGGCCCGTCAGGTCGGTGCTTACCGCAAGGAGGGCACGGACAGCAGCAAGAAGTCCGCCGATCTGATCATGAAGATAGCCGGCCAGCCCGTGGCCGAATGGATCGGTCTCGACCGGCCCGAGGAACGGACCGAGGAGCTCACCAAGAAGGCCACCAAGGCCGATAGGGAAGCCCTCCTGGTGCTCTACAACATTCCGCACCGGGACTGCGGACAGTTCTCCAAGGGCGGCGCCGCCGACGGCGACGCCTACCGGGCCTGGGTCGACAAGGTGGCCAAGGGCATCGGGGACCGCAAGGCCACGGTGATCCTGGAACCGGACGCCGTACTCCACCTCGTGGACAGCTGCACCCCGCAAGAGTTCCACGACGAGCGCTACCGCCTACTCAAGGAAGCCGTCCAGCGGCTCAAGCAGCAGCCCGGAACCAAGGTCTATCTCGACGCGGGGAACGCGGCCTGGTCACAGCCCGACGCCCTGCACGAGCCGTTGCGCCGGGCCGGTATCGACCACGCCGACGGCTTCTCCGTGAACGTCTCCAACTTCTATCCCACCGCCGCCAGCAAGGACTTCGGCAAGCGGCTCTCCGCGAAGGTCGGCGGCAAGCCGTTCGTCATCGACACCAGCAGGAACGGCAACGGCCCCTTCACCGGCGGCGACCCCAAGGAGAACTGGTGCAACCCGCCAGGGCGGGCGCTCGGTGACGCACCGACGGTCAAGACCGGCGATCCCCAGGTGGACGCCTATCTGTGGATCAAGCGCCCGGGGGAGTCGGACGGCGACTGCAAGGGCGGGCCGAAGGCGGGCGACTGGTGGGCGGAGTACGCGCTCGGTCTGGCCAGTGGCCGATAGCCGACCGTCGCTGGTCGCGCCCTCGCTGTTTGCGCCGCCGCTGGTCGGCCGCGGTGAGGGAGCCGTCCCCGCGAAGAGCGCACGAAGGGCCCCGGCCGAACCGGCCGGGACCCTTCGTGTCCGCCTTTCCTACGGCACCTCGACCCACACCGCCTCCGACGGCGTCCCCTGGTCGTCGGTGACGAAGAGCATGTACCAGCCGGCCGGGACCAGCGCCCGGTTCGTGGGGACGGTGACCTCGATGCCACCCTCCGTCCGCGTGGTCTTCAGCGCGATCGTGCGCTGGTCGACGTCCGTGACGTGGGTGACCGCGCTCGGCCGCATCAGCTTCGCCGTCTTCAGCGGCTTCTCACTGGTGACCTCGAACGTTCCCGTGCCACCCCGGGCGATCCTCTTCGGCCCCCCGGTCACCTTGGGCCGGGAGTCGGCGAAGAGGTACGCGGGCTTGTAGATCTCGATCCGCTGCTCGAAGACGCCCGGCTTGGTGTTGGCCTTGTCCCCGTACAGCGAGTCCGAACCGAAGATCATCACCCGTCCGTCGGGCAGCAGCACCGAACCGGAGTGGTAGTTGCGGCCCACGTGCGGGTCCGCGACCCGCTTGTAGGTGCCGCTGCTCGGGTCGTAGGTGCGCGCCTGGAGGATGTTGGTGCCGCCGCGCCCGCGGTAGTCCTCGGAGCCGCCGGTGACGAGGACGGTGTCGTCGGGCAGCAGCGAAGCGCTCGGGTAGCGGGTGCCCTTCTCCAGCGTCGCACCGTCCTTGAAGCGCGGCTTGGCCTCCTTGAGGTCGATGAGCCGGGACTTCTCGCTCGACTCCTCGGACTCGCCGATCCCACCGCCACCGATGACCATGAACCGCTGGTCCTGGGCGGGCGGCAGCATCACCGACGCAGAGGTCTCCAACTGGTCGGGGTCGCTCATCCCGGGCACCTTCTGGAAGGCGTCGGTCTCCACGTCCCAGATGCCCGGCTCGCGCCCCTCGTCGGCGAGGCCGTACCCGGAGTTGGAGCCGGTGAAGAACAGCTTGCCGTTGTCCATCAGGAACAGCGCGGGGTACGTGGGGAACTTCCGCAGCTTCTTCGCGTACTCCCACTTCTTGGTCGCCGGGTCGAAGATCTCGTTCTTGCCGGGGACCAGTTCGCCGATGTCGTTCAGCCCGGAGACCGCGAGCACCTTGCCGTCCTCCAGGGTGGCGAGCGTCGGGTACCAGCGGGCCTCGTTCATGGGGTCGACCGGGATGTACTTCTCCGCGACCGGGTCGAACTCGTAGGTGTCCTTGATCCCCTGGAAGTCCTTCTTGTCCAGGGCGAGCTTCTGCGCCATGCCGTACACATTGCGGGCGTCGGCTCCGGTGAGGCCCTGGACCCGGAAGTTCTCCTGGGCACCCGTCTCGAACTTCTTCCCCGCCTTCTCCGCCTCGACGTAGACCCGACCGCGCCCGCTCTCGGTGCGCAGGACCTTGCCCGTCTTGGGGTCGAAGACCTTCTTCGCCTTCTCCACCAGCAGCGAGTCCATCGAGACGAAGGTCTTGCCGCTCTTCTTGGAGGTGAACTTGGTGCCAGCGGGGAGCGTCTTGGGTTCGTCCGGGTCCTCGTTGTGGACGATCATCAGCCCACCGGCCTTGGTGACGTCACCCTGGAGCTTCTCGTACCGCTTGGTTCCCCCCGCCACCAGCAACTTGCCGTCGGGCAGTTGGGTGTGACCCGAGCAGAACAGGTCCTTGGGCGTGGGTATGTGCTTGAAGTCCTCGGTCTTCGGATCCCACAGGACGGTCTCGAACTTCTTGGCGTCGAAGTTCTTCTGGTTGTTTCCGGAGCCCGCGATGATCAGGACCTTGCCGGTGTGCAGCACCGCGGCGTGCACCCCGTTGACCCGGTACTGGGAGGGGATGTCGAGGAAGGACCAGTGGCCCTTGTCCGCCTTGTACTCCGGCTGGTTGATCTCGTAGTCGTGGTACTTCTCCGCACCGAAGCGCCAGAGCGCGGGTCCGTTCATCCCGGCCACCGCGACGACCACCGCCGCACCGATCGCGATGCGACGGGCGCGTCTCTTGCGGTAGTTCGTCACAGCGGGCTGCCTACTCATTTCTTCTGTCCCCCAAGGGCGATCTGCATGGTCTCTTCAGGATTGCCGGAGCCTTCGCCCGGACGGGGGCCGGGGATCTGCGGCGCAGGGCCGTCGGGCGACGGCTGCTTCTGCCCACCCGCATGGCGCCGCCTGCGCTTCTTCTTCGCCTCGTAGATGCCGTGCTGCCAGACGAGGATCGGTGCGGCGGTGATCAGCAGCGCCAGGAGGGCCCAGGTGATCATCGCCGGATGGTCGTGCCCGAGGAAGAAGGAGGAGATCAGGGAGGCGCCGAAGACGAAGATGAAGAAGAGGTGGATGCGGAAGGTGCCGAAGAGGGTGTCGGGGCTGGAGGAGTCGCCCTTGGGGGTCACCACGAAGCTGCTCTTGCGACGTAGTGCGGCGTCCATCAGGGAGCGTGCGTAGATGGGCGCGGACAGCGCGGACATCATCATCCCGGCGAGACCGCCGGAGCCTTCGGGTTCATGGGGGGAGACGTTGTGCCGTCGGTTCCAGATGTAGAGGCCGATCTGGAGCGCTGAGGCGTTGCCGTAGAGCATCATCCAGATCAGCGGGTCGATCTGTACGCCCGATGCGCCCATGCCGAGGAACAGCGCACAGCTGAGCGCCGCGAGTATCCAGTTCAGGGCGGACATCGGATAGAAGATGATCATCATCGTGTAGTTGAAGAGCTTGCCGGCCGGCAGGCTGCCGAAGCCCTTCCAGTACTGCTTGAGGATCGTCTCGTACGTTCCGCGTGACCACCGCAGCTGCTGGGTGAAGAAGTCGGTCCAGGCGGTGGGCCCCTCGCCGACCGCGAGCACGTCGGGTGTGTAGACCGAGCGCCAGAGCTGGCCGGAGACCGGGTTCTTGGCCCGGTGCATCTCAAAGCCGGTCGCCATGTCCTCGGTGATCGAGTCGTACAGGCCGCCGATCTGCTTGATGGCCTTGATGCGCACGGCGTTGGACGTGCCCACGAACATGGGTGCGCCGTAGCGGTTGCCGGCCCGTTGGATCAGGGCGTGGAAGAGGAACTGCTGGGACTCGGCGGCCTTGGTGACGAAGGTGTCGTAGTTGCCGTAGACCTGGGGGCCGATGACGAAGCCCACGTCCGGGTCGCGGAAGTAGCCGAGCATCCGTTCCAGGTAGTTCGGCAGCGGGATGTGATCGGTGTCGACGGAGGCGAAGAAGTCGTAGTCGTCGCCGTGTTCCTGGAGCCAGGCGTTGTAGTTGCCGTGCTTGGTCTTGGCGCGGTGGGGGCCCTTCGCCTGGTTCCACTTGGCGACGCCCTTGCGGGAGAAGTGGTGGACGCCGAGACGCTCGCAGACCTCCTTGACGTCGGGGTCGTCGCCCTCGTCGAGCAGCCAGACGTGCATCAGCCCGCGATGGCGGATGCGTACGGCCGCCTCCAGGGTCTTCGTCACCATCTCCAGCGGCTCTTTGCCGGGCACGAAGGAGGTGAGGAAAGCGACTTTGGTGCCGCTCTCGGGGACGACGGGGACGGGGTCGCGGGCCACGAGCGTCGCATGGGCGTTGGAGAGCACGTTCATCGTCCGGAACAGCTCGATCAGACCGATGGACACGAGCATGACGATGTCGAGAACGAGGAGGAGGTCGTTCTTGAGGTTGGGGTCGCGGTCGGTCCAGTGCGAGGGCTGCATCAGCCAGAGGAACAGCCCGAGGGAGACGAGGGGTGCGGAGCCCAGCAGCAGGGCCGCGCGTATCCGATGGGGCTCCTGGGACAGCAGGGAGCGGTACTGCACGGTGTACGGCTTGGCGGGGTCCGGTTGGGTGAGGGGGCCGGCGAGCCTGCTGTAGTGCTCGTAGTCGTACCGGGGCAGGGCCTTCTTGGGGCGCGGCCGGTGACCGCCGGTGCGCAGGTTGGCGGGCAGGCGGAGCTGGGTCGTTCGAGAAGGGTCTTCGGGCTTCCCGGCGCCGTTGGGCGTCGACGTCATTGGTCATCCCCCCGCACGCAGCAGAGCTGCGTGTGTTCTGGTGTGTCATTGAATTCCGGCCATGGGGCCCCCGACCCATGCGCCTGGACCAATCGATGGTGGGCTGCTGTCAGCACAGACATGAGACAGCCGCCCGCCGGTTGCATCATGCCCGTCACGTGCCGGAGCGGTGTAGGGGACCCCCATCCCGAACCCCACCCACATATCCGCACGAACCCTGCCCTTCAGGTGCCCCAACTGCGCTGATGCGGACGCCTGGTCCTGGGCGTTGACATCGATTCAGCATAGGGTCCATGACCCGAGTCATGATCGCAAGGATCAAATGTACGATCAACCAACCATATGTACGATTTCGGAAAACCTGAGGTCGGGGCGGTCTTGGTAGATCGACTGCATCAAGCCGTTTTGGGCATGACGAAGGCCCCCTCGCATGATCGCGAGGGGGCCTTCGTGAAGCGTGCGCCGCCAGGGACTCGAACCCCGGACCCGCTGATTAAGAGTCAGCTGCTCTAACCAACTGAGCTAGCGGCGCGTGCTGACGGCCCAACTCTACCGGACCGCGGAGGGTGCATCGGACGTTTTCGGACCGGCTGCTTCCGGTCGGCGGGCATTAGTGGTCGACTCCGGCCTGTCGGATGGTCGTTTTTTACCTTTTGCACCTCAAGATAGGAGAAGTCCGGGCCGGCGGAGTGCGGTTCTCCCACACCGTTCGGCCCCTGAGAACGATCTCCACGGAGTGCGGAGGGGACGCGGATGACGGTGCCGGTGTTCGAGGAGTACGAGCCTGCTCCCGACTGCGACTGTCCGGGATGCGTAGGGCAACGACGAACGCTCGCGGCCGGTGGCCATCCCGCGGCCCACGGGTGCCGACGCGCCCTGGTGCTGTTCACCGCCGCGGGCGTGGTGCTCGGCGGCCCCGGGGTCGCGGGAGCCGCACAGAGCCCCGAGCCGCCCGAACCCACCGGGCGCGGTCGGACCGCCGTCGACTCCGATCACGAACAGGGCCGAAGGGGGCCGCTGTACGGCGGGCCGCTCGCGGGGCCGGCGGGCGTTCCCGCCGCGCCGCTGCCGCAGACCACCCGGGCGGACATCATCAACCGGGCCAAGAAGTGGGTCACGGCGAAGGTCCCGTACAGCATGGCAGCCTACTGGTCGGACGGGTACCGCCAGGACTGCTCGGGCTATGTCTCGATGGCGTGGAACCTGGCGCGCAACGAGTGGACCGGCTCCCTCGCCCAGTACGGCATCAAGATCACCCGTGAGGAGCTCCAACCCGGCGACATCCTGCTCTTCCACAATCCCGCGAACCCCACCAACGGCTCCCACGTCACGATCTTCGGCGGCTGGACCGACGGCACCCACACCTCCTACGTGGCCTACGAGCAGGCCAAGCCCCACACCCGCAAGCAGTCCACGCCCATGGCGTACTGGAACAACTCCGACCAGTACATCCCCTACCGCTACCGAGGCGTGGCCACCGCGACCTCCGGAGCGGTCCCCGCCGATGCCTACCCCGGCGCCGGTTCCTTCGGTCCCGGCGCGGAGAACGCCTACGTCACCCGGCTCGGCGAGATGCTCATCGCCCGGGGCGGCAAGCGGTTCTACCAGGAGGGGCCGGGACCGCGCTGGGGAGAGGCCGACCGCAAGGCCACCGAGGCGTTCCAGTTGGCCCAGGGGTGGACGAGCGCCGAGGCCGACGGTCTGCCCGGGCCCGACACCTGGGAACTCCTGGTCACCGGCACGGGCAAGGACATCCCCGCGGCAGAGTCCGCGGCGCCCGCACCTGCGGCGGGCCCCGGCGGTGTCAGCGCGGCGATCCCCCCGTACCCCGGACCCGGGTACTTCCGGCCCGGCCAGTCGAGCGAGCACGTCACCCGGCTCGGTCGTCGACTGGTCGAACGCGGCTACGGCCGCCACTACACCTCAGGACCCGGGCCGCGGTGGGGCGAGGCGGACCGGCGCAACGTGGAGGCGTTCCAGCGCGCCCAGGGCTGGCGGGGTGCGGCAGCGGACGGCTATCCGGGGCGCGAGACCTGGCGCCGGCTCTTCGCACCCACCCCATGACGGAGCTCTGACGACTCCCGGCCCCGGGCGGTCGTCAGCACTCCGAGCGGGGCGGACAGCGGCCCCGCACCGGACCGGGGCTCTTTTGGCGGTGGGGGTACGCGACGAAACAGCGGAGGCAGCGGCAGTCATGACCACCACGACATCGGAGCCGGAAGGCGACGGACCACCCCCCGGTACGGCCCGGCACACCCCGGTCATCGCCCAGGAGGCGACCACCGAGATCCCGGTGCACCTGCTCTTCCGCGACGACGCCACCGGTGATGACTCGGGGCCCGAGGACTTCACGCACGGCTGGTCCCCGCCGATCGCACTGCGGCCCGCCGTGGTCGCACGACGGCTCGGCACCGGGGAACAGCCGAGGATCGCCCGCCCACCGGTGTCACCCGCACCTTCGGGACGCCCTGGTCCACCCGAGGACCCGACCCTCTTCGAACGGCCGGCCGCGGTGCTCTCCGGCTGGACGGGTGTGGTCGCGGGCCTGTGCGCGCTCGCGGGGATCGGCGCGGTCCTCTGGGGGGCCGGGGCGATCCCCGCACGGCTGATCGCGCTGCTCGGGCTGCCCGTGTACCCCTACCGGGGGCTGAGCATCGATCTGTGGTGCCTGTTGACGCTCGGGGTGGTCATCGCCCTCTTCGCGCTCGGCGGCATCGGGCGAGGACAGGTGGGCCACGCCTGGGTGCTGACCCTCTTCGGCGAGTACCGGGGGAGCGTGCGGCGCACGGGGCTGCTGTGGATGAGCCCGCTGGTGCTGCGCCGTCGGATCGAGGTCCGACTGCGGCACTGGCGCAGTGAACCGATGCCGGCCGTGGATGCGGAAGGCGCACCTCTGCTCGTGGTGGTGCAGGTGGTGTGGCGGGTGCGCGACACAGCCCGGGCGGTGCTGGGTGTCGAGGACCACGAGGAGTATCTGAGCGAACAGGTGGAGGCGGCGATGGCCCGGGTCGTCTCGCAACTTCCCGCCGATGCCTTCACGGACCCGGTCCGGGGGGCCGCTGCCGCTCCGATGGCCGTCGGCCGCACGTTGCGTGACGCCGAGTCGGTGGGCGGGACACTGACGCGGATGCTCCAAGCGGAATGTTCCGCGGTGGGCATCGAGGTGTTCTCCGCACAACCGGTGGCCATCGAATATGCGCCAGAGATCGCTGCCGCGATGCGACGGCACCGGATCGCCGCGCTCGACGCCAGACACCGCGACACGGTGCTCACCTCCGTGGTGGACGCGGTGGAGGAAACCGTGCGGCGACTGACCTCACGTGGGCTTGTGGAGTTGGACGAGTATGAGCGCAAGGCGTTGGTGAAAGATCTGACGGTCGCGTTCTATGCCCATCGTGCGGCAGAAACTGAGAGATAGTTTTGGTCTGGACATGATGAAGTTCGGTCAATACATTGGGTGTTGGTCTAGACCTAAAAGAAGCGCGGAAGGGGCGCTTCCGAACTACATCGCACAGACGTAGTCAACAACACGCACGCGTGCAAGCAAGGCTCACGAACTCCCCCACGTTCTCTGGAGCGAAGCATGCGCAATAGGTTTACCGCCGCCGCCATAGGTCTGTTGGTCCTGGGCGGCACCGTGGTCGCAACCGGCAGTGCAAGCAGCCACGGCTACACCGACTCCCCGGTGACCAGCCGTCAGAAGCACTGTGCCAACCGGACCGTGTCCAACTGCGGCAACATCCAGTGGGAGCCGCAGAGTGTCGAGGGCCTCAAGGGGTTCCCGTCCGCCGGTCCCGCCGACGGTCTGATCTGCGCCGGAGGCAACGGCCAGTTCTCCCAGCTCGATGACCCGCGTGGTGGCGCATGGCCGGCCACCAAGGTGAACTCGGGCTCCAACCAGACCTTCACCTGGCGGTTCACCGCCCGGCACCGCACCACCGACTTCAAGTACTTCATCACCAAGCAGGGTTGGAACTCCAGCCAGAAGCTGACCAGGGCGGCGCTTGAGTCGCAGCCGTTCCTGACCGTTCCCTACGGTGGCAAGCAGCCTCCGGAGAGCCTGTCGCACTCCGGCAACCTGCCGTCGCGCTCGGGCAAGCACGTGGTGCTGGCGGTGTGGACCGTGCACGACACCCCCAACGCCTTCTACGCCTGCTCGGACGTCCAGTTCTGACGTTCCACCGCTGACGCACGATCGGTCACCCGGCACCACCGGCCCCTCGGGTACACCTAGCCCATGGAGCACGGGGAGCGCCGACCGGATGCCGTTACGGGTGTGGAGGACCTGAGCCGGGTCCTCCACACCCTGCACGGCGGTCGGTGCAGCCGCCCGGGCACTGCTCCCCGTGGTCTCCTGCCACGGGGAGCACCGGCATGTCCTGGGTCGGTCGCCCGTGATCGTTTCAGTGCGGACCCTGTGATCGTTTCAGGGAAAGCAACGAGGACGCTCCGGAAACCGGAACGCCCTCGATGATCAATGTGCGCCGCCAGGGACTCGAACCCCGGACCCGCTGATTAAGAGTCAGCTGCTCTAACCAACTGAGCTAGCGGCGCCTGACGACATAAATAATACCTGCTCCAGCGGGGTGCTCCGACACATTTCCCGTGGCCGCCTTCACGGTCGGCACGCGCCCCCGGGGACCGGGGGAAACGCCTCTGGAGCTGGTGGGGACCCTGTGTCGGACGCGGCCTAGAGCACGAGCGACAGCACGACCGGCGCCGCCCTGCGGTTCAGGGTGTCCGCTGCCGAGCGCAGCCGATGGGCGTGCTCGATCGGCAGCGAGAGCGCGAGGCAGCCCACCGTCGATCCGGCCGTCAGGGGCACCGCGGCACAGACCGTGCCCACCGCGTACTCCTGGAGGTCCAGGATCGGGACGGTCGCCGGCTGGCTGTCCAGTTTGGAGAAGAGGAGGCTCTCGCTGGTGATCGTCCGGGAGGTGAACCGGGTGATCTTGTGGCGGGCCAGGTGTTCGCGACGGCCGTCGCCGTCCAGCTGGGTCAGCAGGCACTTGCCGATGGCGCTGGCATGGGCCGCGTACCGGAAGTCCACGTACTCGTTGACCCGGGGCGTGTAGGGGCCGTCCGCGTACTGGGTGATCTTGACTTCGCCGTCGATGTATCTGCTGATGTAGACGGCGGCGCCCACCGAGTCCCGGATCTCCGTCAGGGTGTCCTGGAGTTTGGCCTCCAGCGCCTGCTGGCGGGCGGCACCGGAGCCCAGCAGTACCAGGGAGTCGCCGATCACATAGGTCCCGCTGCCGTCGGCGGCCCGTTCCACATAGCCTTCGCGGCGCAGCATCTCCAGCAGGGGCGCGAGGTGCCCGGTGGGTAGTCCCGTCTCCCGGGCGATCTGGGTGTCGGTCACCCCGCCTGCGTGTCGGGAGACCGTCTCCAGCACTCGAAGGACGTACTGCACCGAGTGGAACGGCGCGGTCGGCTCAGGCTTCAGCGCCACGGTCTCCCCCTACCAGTTCGTCACCGCAAGGTCCTCTACCACACGATAGCGGTCAAGGGGCTCTTGAGGGACGGCTGTTGGCGAGAATACCCGGGCAGGGGACCCCTCCGAACAGGGGAGCATCTCTCAGGCATATGCCATGGTCATGGGCCAGCTGGCGATTCCTACCTCACAGCACGGCGCTGAGGAACTCCTTCGTACGCTTGTTCTCCGGGTCGTTGAACATCTTGTCGGGGTGGCCGAACTCGATGACCTTCCCCTGGTCGAACATCATCACGCAGTCCGAGACGTCCCGGGCGAAGCCCATCTCATGGGTCACGCAGAGCATCGTCACATCGGTGGTGTGCGCGATGTCCCTCAGCAGATCCAGTACGCCCGCGACCAACTCGGGGTCGAGCGCGGACGTCACCTCGTCCAGCAGCAGCACCTTGGGGCGCATGGCCAGTGCCCGGGCGATCGCCACCCGCTGTTGCTGCCCACCGGACAGTTGACTCGGATAGGCGTCGCAGCGGTCCCCGAGTCCCACCAGTTCGAGCAGCTCACGACCCCGCTCGTGCGCCTCGTCCCGGGAGAGCCCGAGCACGTGCATCGGCGCCTCGGTCACATTCCGCAACACCTTCATGTTGGGGAAGAGATTGAACTGCTGGAACACCATCCCGATGTTCTTGCGGACCTCGCGGACGTGCTTCTCGCCCGCCGGCACGAGTCGGCCGTTCTTCTCCTCGTGGTTCAGGTACTCGCCGCCGACCGTGATCGTCCCCTCGTCCGGCTTCAGCAGGGTCATCAACAGCCGCAGGATCGTGGTCTTGCCCGAGCCCGACGGGCCGATCAAGGTCACGTGCTTCTTCGGGAAGACCCGGAAGTCCAGATTGTCCAGTACGACGTTGTCACCGAACCGCTTCGTGACGTGGTCGAACCGGATCAACACCTCCTGTGTCACCTCTGCGGCGGCCGGCTTCTGCGACGCCGGGGTCTTCGGGTCGGTGGCGCTGGTGGGGCTGGTGGGGCTGGGCGGGTCGGTCGGACCGGTCGGGGAAAGAGTGCTGTCAGCGGACAAGACGACGCTCCAGTGCTCGCATAAGGACGGATGCCGGATAGGCGATGAGGATGAAGGCGATGCCAACGACCGTGAACGCCTCCACCGTCAGGAAGGTCTCGGACGCGAACTGGCGCGCCTGTCCGAGCATCTCCATCACTCCGATCACGAAGATCATCGGAGTGTCCTTCAGCATCGCGATGACGTAGTTGCCGAGGGCCGGGGCGACCCGGCGGATCGCCTGCGGCAGGATCACCGAACCCCAGGTGCGGCGCCGTGACAGATTGAGGGCGGTCGCCGCCTCCCACTGCCCCTTGGGGACGCCGTCGATTCCGGCCCGGTAGACCTCGGCGGTGTAGGTCGAGTAGTGCAGACCGAGACCGATGACACCCGTCACCATGGCCGAGAGGGTCAGACCCCACTCCGGCAGCACGTAGTAGAGGAAGAACAGCTGCACCAGCAGCGGTGTGTTGCGGACGAACTCGGTGACCGCGGCCACCGGCCAGCGGACCACCGCCGGACCCGAGCGCTGTGCCACCGCCCACACCAGGCCGAGCGCGAAGGCCAGCAGCGCGCCCAGCACCAGGGCCTGGAGCGTGACCAGCAGCCCTTCGAAGAAACGCGGCAGGAAGTCGTCGACCGCGGACCAGTCCCACTCCATCAGCTCTCACCTCCGACCGCGACCCGCTCCCGGCGACGTAGCGGGAAGGCACGCGCGGGCTGTTTCTGCCCGATACCGGCCTTCGCCCGGCGTTCCAGCACCCGCATGCCGCGGGTGAGGACGAAGGCGAGCACGAAGTACATGAGCAGGATCACCGTGTAGACGGGGGCGCTCTGACCCGTCGCGTTGCGCACCAGCGAGGCGCCGAACGCGATGTCGGCGACTCCCATGATCGAGACCAGCGCGGTTCCCTTCAGCAACTCGACCAGCAGATTGTTGAAGGGCGGAATCATCTCCGGCCATGCCTGCGGCAGCACCACCTTGCGCAGTTGCTGCGCCGGGGTGAAGCTCAGCGCGATCCCGGCCTCCCGCTGGCCCTGGGCGACGGCGGCCACCGCACCCCGCACCACCTCGGAGCCGTACGCCCCGTACGTCAGCCCCAGCGACAGCACCGCGGCCCACATGGGCACCAGCTGCCAGCCGAAGCCCAACGGCAGGACGAAGAAGATCCAGAACATCAGGATCAGGGCCGAGGTGCCGCGGAAGATCTCGAAGTAGGTGCCGGCGACGAAGCGCACGATCCACAACCGGTGGGCGCGGGCCAGACCGACCGTGAAGGCCACGGCCGCGGCGAGCGCGGCGCTGTAGACGGTGAGCTGGACGGTGATCCACACACCCTTGAGGAGGAGTTCCCACAAACCCGGGCTTATTTCGCTCATGGCTTGCACTTCTCCTTGGCGGTGATGGTGGTCATCTGGTCCTTCGTGAATCCGAAGGGCCGCATGATCTCCAGCAGTTCACCGGTTCGCTTGAGCTTGTGCAGTTCGCGGTTGAACGCGTCGCGCAGCGCCGTCTCCGGCGTGCGGAAGGCGAACCCGCCCACGTCGATCACGGGCTTGCCGTCCATGATCGGAGTGACCTCCTCGGTCGCCTCCACCTTGGCGCTCCGGGTCTCCTTGACAACGTTGCGCACGGTCACTGCGGTGCCGATGAAGACATCCACCCGTCCCTGCTCCACGGCGAGCAGCCCCGCCAACTGGTCCGGCAGGGTGGTGACCTTTTTGATTCCGGCCTCTTTGGCGTATTCGATCTGGGCATAGCCCACACCGGTCGCCATGGACGCCCCGGATTCGGCGATGTCCTCATACGTCCGCAGGTTCTTCGGATTGCCCTTCCGTACGAGGAAGGCGTCGAGCATCTGGTACTCGGGGTCGGCGAAGATGACCTGCTCACAGCGGGCCGGATTGATGTACATACCGGCGGCGACCGTGTCGAACTGGAGTGAGTTCAACCCGGTGATCAGCGAACCGAACTCGGTCGGGAAGGGCTGGACGTCCTCGACACCGAGTTCGCGGAAGATGCGTTTGGCGATGGCCGGCGCGGCGCCGGTCATCTTGCCGTCCTTGCCGATGTAGCTGAAGGGCTGCTCGCCCGCGAGTCCGAGGCGTACGGAGCCCTTGGCGCGCAGTTGTTCCAGCAACCGACCGCCGTCCCCCGCGTCGGCGGTCGCCACCCGGCTGCATCCGCTGGTCACGCCGACGGCACCGGCAGCGCCGAGGGCCACGGCCCCCGCGAGCAGTGATCGCCTGGCGAACCCTCGGGGCGGGGACGTGCTGTGTCTCGTTCTCTCCTGTCGTGGAGCCATGGGTGCGCGGCTACCCCGATGTCGTGTGGGCATGCGGATGAATTCCGGTCGCTTTGTCGAAGCTCCCACCAGGCGGTGGTGCGTCTGCTCCCGCCGGGCGGTGGGAACGGTCGGCTGCTGTTGGTGCGGTTCTCGGACGCTTCGAACCCGCTCCGAAGTGGTACCCGACAACCTGGACGGCCCGCACGGGACCGAAAACGAAACCCGAAGGAAGGTTCTCCATGACCACGGTCGGACTACTGATCCCCGGACATTCCGCCGAGGAGGACTACCCCCGGCTGGAGGTGCTGCTCGACAGCGACATCAGGATGCCCGCCGTCCACACCGGGACGGCCGAGCCGTCGGAGGAGAACATCGCGGAGCTACGGCTCGGGGGTGCCGAGTCCGTGCTGTGGGCGAGCACCAGGGGTAGCTTCGGCCGCGGCTGGGAGGGGGCCCACCAGCAGATCCGCGATCTGGCCCGGGCCGGGGGACTGCCCGCGTCGAGCACCTCCCTCGGCTTCGTCAACGCGGTGCGGAAGCTGGGCGCCACCCGGGTCGCCGTCGCAGCCACCTATCCGCAGGACGACACGGACCGCTTCACCGAGTTCCTCCGGGCGGCGGGCGTCGAGGTGACCGCCGCCCATGCGGGTGGTGCGACCGCCGCGGAGGTGGCGGGCTGGGGAGAGGCCGAGGTGCTGGCCCTGGCCCGGGCCGGTGACGACCCCCGGGCGGAGGTGGTGCTGTTGCCGGACACCGCCCTGCACACGGTGGCGCACCTGCCCGAACTGGAGGAGGTGCTGGGCAAGCCGGTGCTGACGGCGACCCAGGTGACGGTCTGGGAAGGGCTGCGGCTCGCGGATCGCAGGACCTGGGCGTTGAAGGTGGGGCGACTCTTCGCCCAGGACGGCCGGGAGTCGGACGCCTGAGGTCGTCACTCGTCATCCGGCGGCGGGTCGATCTGCGTGCGCATCCCACGGGAAGACGTGCCCATCACCAGGGAATGGGCGGGAGTAAAGCGGAGCCATCCTCCTGTTCTCGCATGCTGTACGTTGCCTCATGCTCAGGAGGACAGACCCCGTGGGACGACCTGACGACCTGACGCCGGGACACCCGGCGGAGGCTCCCGGTGACCCCGTTCGCGCCCCTGCGCGCGGCACCGCGCCCGTACCGCTCTCCGTGCTCGACCTGGTCACCGTGGGAGCGGGCAGCACCGCCGCCGATTCGCTGCGGACCAGCGTGCGGCTGGCCCAGCTCGCCGAAGCGAGCGGCTACCACCGCCACTGGGTGGCCGAACACCATTCCATGCCCGGTGTCGCCTCCTCGTCTCCCGCGGTCATCCTGGCGCACCTCGCCGCACACACCCGTCGCATCAGGCTGGGTTCGGGCGGGGTCATGCTCCCCAATCACGCGCCGTTGGTGATCGCCGAACAGTTCGGCACCCTGGAGGCCCTGGCGCCCGGCCGGGTGGACCTCGGGCTCGGCCGGGCCCCGGGTACGGACGGCGGCACGGCCGCGGCGCTGCGCCGCGGCCGTGCGGGGGAGCGCGGGGGCGAGGGCGCCGAGGACTTCCCCCAGCAACTGGCCGAGTTGACCCGCTTCCTGGACGACGACTTCCCCGACGATCATCCCTACGGCCGCATCCACGCGGTTCCGGGGCCGGTGCAAGGGCCGGTGGCCCGCCCGCCGATCTGGCTGCTCGGCTCCTCGGGCTTCAGTGCGCGGTTGGCCGGGGTGCTCGGATTGCCGTTCGCCTTCGCCCATCACTTCTCGGCGCAGAACACGGTTCCGGCGCTGGACCTCTACCGCGAGTCGTTCCGCCCGTCCGCGGTGCTGTCCTCGCCGTACGCGTTGATCGGGGTCTCCGTGCTGGCGGCCGACGAGGAGCGGGAGGCACGTCGTCAGGTGCTGACGGGGGCGCTGTCGATGCTGCGGCTGCGGACCGGCAACCCCGGGCTGATTCCCACGCCCGACCAGGCGCAGGGGTACGCGTTCACGCCGCTGGAGCGTGAGTTCACGGACGGCTGGCTGTCCAACGTTGTCCATGGCACGCCGGACGCGGTCCGGGCGGGCCTCGATGCCCTCCAGAAGCGCACCGGCGCTGATGAGTTGATGCTGACGGCCAACGTCCACGGCGGAGAGCAGCGGCTCCGTTCGTACGAACTGATCGCCTCCGTCTACGAGTTGGCTGGTCAGACGTCTGCGGAAGTGGTTCAGAACTGAACCGTCTTTATGCTTGCTTCAAAGCACGCTTAACCGGTCCTTAAACCCCTTGTCAGTAACATGGCAAGGGGTTTTTCTTGATCTCGCACGGCTCTGACGAGCGGTTTTTCGTTGAGATTGGTCTAGTCCTCGTTTGGTCGAGACCATTGACGCGGGCATGGCTGAATCGCTATCTCTTTGCCAGCACCATCGATCGATCCCCCCACTACCGGAGGCTGTTCGTGCTCTCCCGTAAACCCTTGATCGCGGCCTTGACGACTGCGGCGGTTGCCGCAGGCGTCGCGGCGGGCTTTGCCGTTAACGGCACGGCCAACGCGACCGCTCCTGCCTCCGCCGCCCCCACCGGTGGAGTCAAGATCGCGTACTACGACCAGTGGAGCGTGTACGGCAACGCCTTCTTCCCCAAGCACCTGGACACCCGGGGTATTGCGAGCAAGTTGGACATCATCAACTACTCGTTCGGCAACATCCACCCCACCGACCACACGTGCTTTATGGCGAACAAGGCGGCGGGCGACGACAACAACCCCAACGCCGGTGACGGCGCGGGCGACTCCTTCGCGGACTACACCAAGACCTTCGGCGCCGCCGACAGCGTCGACGGTGTCGCCGACCGTTGGGACCAGCCCATCGCGGGTGCCTTCAACCAGTTCAAGGAGCTGAAGGCGAAGTACCCGCACCTGAAGCTCAACATCTCGCTCGGCGGCTGGACGTACTCCAAGTACTTCCACGACGCGGCCAAGACCGACGCCAGCCGCAAGAAGCTCGTGACATCCTGCATCAACCAGTACATCAAGGGTGACCTGCCGGTCTCCGAAGGCTTCGGAGGCCCGGGCACCGCGGCCGGGATCTTCGACGGCATCGACATCGACTGGGAGTACCCCGGGACGAACACCGGCCACCTCGGCAACAACTACGGACCCGAAGACAAGGCCAACTTCACCCTGCTGCTCGCCGAGTTCCGCAAGCAGCTGGACGCACACGGCGCGGCGAACGGCGGCAAGAAGTACCTGCTGACCGCCGCCATGCCGGCCGGCCAGGACAAGATCAAGCACATCGAGACGGACAAGGTGGGCGCGTACCTCGACTACGCGAACATCATGACGTACGACATGCACGGCTCCTGGGCGGGCAACGGCCCGACGTACCACCAGTCGCCGCTGACCTCGCCGGCGTCCGACCCGACCGACCCGATCGCGCCGGGCACCCAGAAGTACTCGATCAAGAACACAGTCGACGCCTGGCTCGACGGCAACCCGGCCTACGGCATCGCGGGCGGCTTCCCGGCCAACAAGCTCACCCTCGGGTACGAGCTGTACTACCGCGGCTGGAAGGGTGTTCCCGCCGGTACCAAGAACGGCCTCGGCCAGACCGCGACCGGTGGTAGCGCTCCTCGTCCGCTGAGCCAGCAGGCGGGCATCGCGCAGTACAAGGAACTGGCCGGCATCGTCGACAACCCGGCGACGACCTTCTGGGACGCCGAGGCGCAGTCCGCGTACTTCTACAAGGACGGCGAGTTCTTCACCGGGCTCGACAAGCGGACCATCCAGGCCCGTGCCGACTACGGCCGCAGCCGTGGCCTCGGCGGCTCGATGCTCTACTCGCTCCTCGGTCTCGACGTGAACACCACGCTCCTGAACGACATCGTCGCCGCGGTCGGGGCAACCCCCCACAGCCCGAACCCCGGCACCCCGTCCCCCTCGGCCCCGGTGACGAACAGCCCCTCGCCGGGCACCCCGTCCCCGTCGCTGCCGGGAGGCACCTGCTCGGCCACCGCGTGGAGCGCGGGCAGCACGTACAACGCCGGCTCGCTCGTCTCGCACAAGGGCCGGACCTGGAAGGCCGGTTGGTGGAACCAGGGCGAAGAGCCCGGCACCACCGGTGAGTGGGGCGTCTGGCGCGATCAGGGCGCCTGCTGAACCCACTGAATGCGTCCCACGGCTCGCACGGGGACCGTCGAACCAACCGCTCAACAACTGAACAGGGCTGAAGAGCCGAGGAACATCGGATCTGTCCCCCCACACCGCAGATCCGACACCGGACCGCTCTGAGTCCCCCCACAACACCGCCCCCGCCCGGAGGTTCGCCTCCGGCCGGGGGCGGTTTCCATGGACCGCTCCACTGTTCCCACTGCTCTGGCGGGCCGCACCGGACGGGGCCAGGCGGAGAGTACGCACCGGACGGGTTAGGCGGAGAGTGCGCACTGGGCCAGGTGGAGAGTGCGCACCAGGCGGGGTCAGGCGGAGAGCGGATCGACGCCGATCATCTGCCCGATGCGGTCCGCCGACACCGCCCGTGAGTACAGCCAGCCCTGGCCGAGATCACAACCGATCTTGCGGAGCCGGGACGCCTGGCCCGAGGTCTCCACGCACTCCGCGGTGACCGTCAGCCCCAGCCGGTGTGCCAGTTGGGCGAGCGCTTCCACGATCATCTCGTCCGCCGGATTGGGATGGGCCTCGTCCTGGAAGCCCCGGACGAACGCCCCGTCCAGCTTGAGCGCCGACACCGGCAACCGGCTGAGGTAGGCGAGGTTCGAGTACCCGGTGCCGAAGTCGTCGATGGCGATCTGCACGCCCATGTCGCTCAAAGCCTGGAGGGCCTGGAGCGGGCGACCGGCGGAACCCATCACCGCGGACTCCGTCAACTCCAACTGCAACAGTTCCGGAGCCAGCCCGGTCTCGGCCAGGATCTCCGCGACATCGGCCACCAGGTCCGAGTCCCAGACCTGGCGCACGGCGACGTTGACGCTCACGAACAGCGGATCGGCCTCCGGGTGGTCGCACTGCCACTGCCGCGCCTGGCGACAGGCGGTACGCAGGACCCAGCGCCCCAACTGCACGATGGAGCCGTCCTCCTCCGCGATGCCGATGAACCGATTCGGCGCCAGCATGCCGAATTGCGGGTGGTTCCAGCGCACCAGCGCCTCCACCCCTCGGGTGACCCCGTCCGAGAGCCCCACCAGGGGTTGGTACTCCAAGGTGAATTCGCCCCGCTCCACCGCGGGCCGCAGCGTGGACGACAGGGCCTGCCTGGTCACCTGATGGGCGTTGCGTTCGGGGTCGAAGAGGGTCCAGCGGGCCTTCCCGTCGGCCTTCGCCCAGTAGAGGGTGGTGTCCGCTGCCTGCATCAGACCGGTGGCCGTGGTCCCGGTGACGGAACGCTCCACCACCCCGATCGACGCCGACACCGACAACCGCTGACCGTCGAGGTCGAAGGGCTGTTGAAGGGCGAGCAGCACCGACTGGGCGAGCTCGCCCAACTGCTCCGTACCGAGGGAGTCCTCGACCAGCACGGCGAACTCGTCGCCCCCGAGCCGGGCCACTAGATGGCCCCCGCCGTGGGTGTAGCCGTCGTTCTCCACGCATTCGGTGAGCCGGCCGGCAACCGCTGCGAGCAGTCGGTCCCCGACCCGGTGCCCCAGCGTGTCGTTGACCGCCTTGAAACCGTCCAGGTCGAGGTAGCACAGTCCGATGCGGCCCGTGCAGCCGTCGTCGTACGCCGATGAGTCGAGTGCCGCCGTCAATCGCTCGAAGAACAGCGTCCGGTTGGGCAGCCGGGTCACCGCGTCGTGCATCTGGAGGTGCCGCAACCGGGCCCGCAGTTCGCGGCGGTCACTGATATCCGCGACCGACAACAGCAGTCGACGACTCCGCTCGACCGGCGCGAGGGTGATCTCCGCCCACAGCGTGCCCCCATCGGGGTGCTTGAGCCGTCGTGTGCAGCGGAAGCGGGAGCGCCGGCCGTGCAGGACCTCGCGGTAGGCGTGCCGGATGCGGCGGTCGGCCGAGAGCTTGACGAGGTCGTCCGCGGCCCGTCCGATCAGCACGCCGGCCGCGGTGCCGAAGAGTGCGGCGAGGGCGGGATTGGCACAGCGGATCAGCCCGCTGCGGTCGACGAGGGCTAGGGCGAGCGGTGCCGTCTCGAACGCGGCCTGGTACTCGCGCAGTTCGGCGAGGGGCGGCGCGGAGGGGGAGAATACGTGACCCTCCGTGATCTTCTGCTCCGTTTGGTCGGGGGCCGCAGCTCCCTTTCGCCCTGTTCCTTCGGAGGTTCCGCTCACCGCTCACTCCCGCAGTGCAGTTGTGTCGTCCAGGGGCGTACAGATGTGGTCGGGAAGACCGACCAACAGGTCGATGAAGGTCGAAATGGTGCTCAGGCTTGGGAAAAGAGATCGGGAAAGTCTGCCGATCATAGGGGCTGCCCCCAGGGCCGTTCCAGCTCCCCCACGGGGTCGAGCACCCTTCGGAGTGCGCGCCCGATCGTTTCTGCACGGCTCTGTACGGGGCCTGATCCATAGCTGATCAAATGTGACGTTCCGTGATCTCTCATTGCGGTGAACCCCGCTACGCGTGGCTTGACCGTCTCCAGCCCTCCTCCAGACCGTGGCGAACCACGGCCGACCCCGTACCGGGCTGGTCACCCGAGTGGGGCAGCGGAACAGGGCGTACGCCGGCAAACACCGCCAAGGTGGTTGAGGTGTCTCCCATTTCCGTGGTCGGAGGTCTACGTGGAGGGTCAGCAGTCACCCGCGGGAACACCCGGGGGAGTGGAAGGCGACCGTCCGCGTGGCGTGGCGAAGGGTGGGGCCCTCTACGGCGGACGCTTCCGACGGCTCGCCGACACCCGGTTCGGGACCCTTCCGGGGGGCAGATGTGGCCGACCGGGCGGGGACGTCGAACGCTTCGACCCCGGAGATGCGCCCGGAGCCTTCGACGGCGGCGCGGACCAGGGTTCGCCCGGGGGCGGCCCCCCCGACCACGACGGACCCGGCGATACGGGAGGCGGTTCGGGAGGCGGCCCCGGTGGCATGGGAGGCGGCTCCGGTGGCACGGGAGGCGGCCGGCCCCGCGGCGGCGACGGAGGAGAACGCGGCCGGCTGCGCAGCGCGGCAGCGGCCCTCACCTCCCTGATGGCGCTCGCCGCCACCTCGCTGGTCGCCGGACCCGCCGTCGCCAAGACCTCGTCCGCCTCCTGCGCCCTGCCGCGCACGGGCGCCCACCACTCGCTGGGCCTCGACACCTGGAACTCCGCCTACCCCCGACCCACCGGTGTCCTCGACGCGGTGATGGTCTTCCTCTCCTTCCCCGATGCCTCGCCCCAGTACGCGCCGTCCGAACTCGCCGCCGACCACTTCCCCACCACCGGCGACTTCTTCAAGCGCGCGTCCTACGGGCAGTTCTCGCTCCGCACCGAACCCCAGCGCACCTGGGTGCGGATGCCCAAGCCCTCGACCGCCTACGGAGTGAACCGGGACTGGGAGCCCGACAAACGGAACACCTATCTACGGGACGCCCTTGCGGCAGCGGACTCCACGGTCGACTTCTCCCGTTACGACGTCGTCTATCTGGTGGCCGACCCCGAGGCGCCAGGGGTCGACTCCGACGCCACCAAGGTGGTCAACCTCGACCGGCCGCTGCGTGCCGACGACAGCCGGATCAGACGCGTCGTCACCGTCTTCGAGCGTCACCCACCCGACCGCAATGTGCTCGCCCATGAGACGGGACACGTCTTCGACCTCCCCGACCTCTACCACCGCCCCACCGACGGCAAGGGCGACTGGGACACCCACGTCGGGGACTGGGACGTCATGGGCAGCCAGTTCGGCATGGCCCCCGACCTCTTCGGCTGGCACAAGTGGAAGCTCGGCTGGCTACCGGGACGCGCCGTGCGCTGCATCACCCGCCCCGAACTGATCACCCTGGAGCCGATCGCCGCACCGGCTCCCGGCGGAAGCCTCGGCACCCGGCTCGCGGTGGTGCGCACCGGACCGGACACCGCCCTGGCCATCGAGGCCCGCGGCGCCGTGGGCAACGACCGGACCTTGTGCACCGAAGGAGTGCTGCTCTACCGCGTCCGGGCGGACACGGTCTCCGGGGGCGGACCCATCGAGGTCGTGGACGCCCACCCGAACAGCGAGGCGTGCTGGGACCGGTCCGTCTACCCGGAACTGGCCGATGCGCCGCTGGGTGTGGGGGAGACCTTCACCGTGCCGGGAGAGCGCACGCGGGTGGAGGTGGCGGACCGCTCGGCGTCCGGAGCCTGGACCGTCAAGATCACCACGGGGTAGCCGGGATCAGTCATGGCATTTCCCGCGATGGACACGGCCCCCGCGATGGACATAGGCCCCGTGGCGGACACGGCCCCGCGGTGGAGACAGGCCCCGCGGCCGACACAAGAGAAAAGCCCCTCGCGATCGCGAGAGGCTTTTCGTGTCTGTGCGCCGCCAGGGACTCGAACCCCGGACCCGCTGATTAAGAGTCAGCTGCTCTAACCAACTGAGCTAGCGGCGCCTGCTGACGTCGTAGACCTTAGCACCCTGATCGGGGTGGGGAAAAATCGACATCCGGCCGCCGGTCGTGGCCGCCGTGCGAGCCGCCCGCACACAGGCCCACAGCACCACCTCGGGGCCGGGCAGCCAGGGATGCCGGCTGTTCGGGGCGATCAGCCAGCGCGATCCGCAGGCCGCTCGGACGCTCGGTGCCGGCGGCGGAACTGTCACCGCGTCCCCCGGTCCGTGGCAGAACAGCGGCGGCACCCGGTCACCCCATTCCTCCCAGCCCAGCAGCGCCGGCAGCCGGGCGGCCGTACCGGGCGCGGCGAAGATCAACGCCCGCCCGCGATGCATGGCCACCGGCCCGGAACCCGGCCCCTCCTCGCACAGCCGGGCGAGCATCCGGCGACCGAAGACGGCGGGCACGTTGACGACGTCGAACACCCCGCCGCACGGCAGCACGGCCGGCGCAGCCGGGCGCGTCTCCCATAGATCGAGCGTGTCACGCGGATCGGGCCCCGCAGAGGCGAGCCAACCCGCACCGGGGTCGACGCTGCCGGCGGGGTCGTCCATCGGGGCGGGTAAGGGGTCGGGTCGGTACTCGCCGATCGGACTGGTCGAAGCGGCAGAGGGGTTCTGGGTCTCGGGAAGCGATGCGCACATGACTCCATGTCTACCGGGGGTGACGATCCGCTTCCGAAGGGTTGCTGAAAATGGAGACAGAGTCACGCCGGAGGGCGTATCTTTCGCCCGGGCATATGCCGGACTGACCCGTCAGGACTACCGGAACTCCCGCCAGGACCACACGAGAACTACTGCGGCGAACCATCCCGCAGTAGTCCCTGCCCGAATTCGATCATCTTGCGCGCATAGTCCGCGGTCCAGCCCGCACGATCGGCGATCTCCTCCGCGGTCAGCCGATCGAACCTGCGCGGATCGGCCAGCTGAGCTGCGCCGAGGGCCTGGAACTCAACGGCGCGATCCGCTGCGGCCCGAAAGGCCAGAGCCAACTCGGTGGAGCGGGAGAGCAGCTCCCGGGGGTCCTCGATCGATTCCAGATCGAAGAAGTGCTCGGGGTCGGCGGCAGCCTCCGACGGCTCGAACAACAACGGCGCGGGCCGCGGCTTGCGCGCACGCTGATGAGACTCCGCTTCCGGCATCTGCTGCTCCCTCCTCACCCGGGACCCTCCCGGCACACTGTGGACCGCCCCCCATTGTCCAGACGCCCGCAAGGGCGCGCGAGGTACGCGTTTCGGCCCGGAGCCCTCGTATCGCACCGTGGTCGGGGCCTGCACCGGGCAGTCGGCGGCCCCGCCACCCGTCACCCCGGGCGGACAGGCGTCAGGACTCCAGGTGGGACACGTCGTTCCAGTGGTTCAGGGCCGGCTCCCCGTAGGCCCACCCCAGGACCGACAGCGACGCCGGGTCCAGCTTCACGTGCGCCGCGAACGAGGGCTCAAGGGAGAGCCACCGGGCCACCAGCACCCGAAGGATGTGCCCGTGTGCGAACACCAGTACGTCCCGGTCCGCCGACTTGGCCCAGTCGATGACCTCGTCAGCCCGGGCACCCACCTCGGCCAGCGTCTCGCCCGCGGGCACACCTTCGCGCCAGATCAGCCAGTCCGGCCCGGCGACCTCCTTGATCTGGGCGGGGGTCATTCCCTCGTACTGCCCGTAGTCCCACTCCATCAGCGCGTCCCACTCGCTCGCACGCTCTCCAAAACCGGCCAGCTCACAGGTCTCCGCGGCACGCGACAGCGGACTTGTACGGACCTCCACGTCCGGCAATCCCGACCAGGGGGAGCGTGCCAGCCGGTCGCCGAGCAGGGTCGCCCCTCGCTTGCCCTCTTCGATGAGGGGGATGTCGGTCCTGCCGGTATGCCTGCCGAGCAGGGACCATTCGGTCTGGCCATGCCGGACGAACAGGATGCGCGGTGCCATGTCGAGGCTCTCCCTGAGGTTCACGGAGGATGGCCCTCCATCATCACTCAGCCCGGTCCGGTCACTGCGCAGGGCACCCTCCACAGCGACTTCAAGCCAGCTCCGGCCTTCCCCCAAGGCGCAACCCCAAGGCGCGCCCGCGCGTCCTCCTAGGGTCGGGACCCAGGCGGGGCCCACTGACGGAACCCCACCCCTTACGCCGTACGGTTGACTGGTGGCCGTCGACCACTGCACACCATGGGGGGAAACGCTCGGATGCCGTACGCCGTGTCTCGACACCGGCCACGCTGGTGGACTGAATTGTTCCTGCTCGCCGTCATCTACGCGGCCTACTCTGCCGGACGGCTCCTGGCCCGCGGGGACGTGAACACCGCCGTCGACCACGGTCTGGCAATACTCCGGGCCGAGAAGGCACTCTTCCTCGACGCCGAGACCCCGCTGAACCGGCTCTTCACCGATGTCCCGGCCATCGGCATACCGTCCGACTTCATCTACGCGTCACTGCACTACCTCGTCACCCCCGCCATCCTGATCTGGCTCTTCCGCCGCCGCCCCGCCCGCTACCGGGCGGCCCGCACCTGGCTGATGCTCTCCACCCTCCTCGGACTCGTCGGCTTCACCCTGGTCCCCACCTGCCCGCCCCGGCTCCTCGACGCCAGCCACGGATTCGTCGACACGATGGCCCAGTACAGCTCGTACGGCTGGTGGGGCGCCGAAGCCAGCGCACCGCGCGGACTCGGTGGACTCACCAACCAGTACGCCGCCATGCCGAGCCTCCATGTCGGCTGGGCCCTGTGGTGCGGAGTGCTCCTGTGGCGCCACGGCAAGACCCCGCTGATGAAGACACTCGCCGTCGCCTACCCCCTGATCACCACCATCGTGGTGATGGGCACCGCCAACCACTACTTCCTCGACGCCGTCGCCGGCGCCGCCGTGATGGGGGTCGGCGCCCTGCTCACCCGGCCCGCGATCCGTCTCGCCGACCGGGTACGGCAGCGCTTCACCCGACAGCCGGTCACCGCCGTAACCACCGTGAACTCCCCCGTTGTCGGTGCCGGATGCCAGACTGCGCCGGGTGAGCGAATCCCTGGACAGCGGAACCCCTCCGCCGACGCCGACGACAGCACTGCGGCAGCGGCTCGCTGAGTTGCGCGGCCCCGCCGTGCGCCCCCGCCCGTTGGACGCCCGGGCCCTCGCCGCCCTCGCGGCCAACCCCGGGTGCAAGCGGCGGGCACTGCTGGACGGCGCCGGAGTGGACAAGGGCGCGCTCGCAACGGCACTGCACTCGCCCATGGCATCCGGACAGTCACAGTTCGCCTTCATGCGGGGCAACGCCTTCGAAGCCAGGGTGAAATCGGACGGCGGCGCCGAATTGATGCGGCTGCTGGGAGTGGCCGAGCCGACCGGATTCCAGGTCCCCGATCTGGCGGCGGCCGGCCCCGAAGGCAGAGCCGCCCGCACCGCGCTCGCCCTGCGGGCGGCCACCGCCGACGCCACCTGGACACTCCTGGACCACCCCCTGCTCGTCCTGGACGTCGCCGGATCACCCGTCTACCTGGAGCCCGACGCCGTCGTCGTCCACCCCGACGGCCGGTGGAGCGTCGTCGAGATCAAGTCCTTCCCGATGATCGACGCCTCCGCCGACGCGGCGAAGGTCGGCGCCGCCGCCCGCCAGGCCGCCGTCTACGTCCTCGCCCTGGAGAAGGTCGCAGCCCGCACCGAGGGCGCGCAGGTGGCACAGAACGTACTGCTCGTCTGCCCCAAGGACTTCTCCAACCTCCCGACCGCATCCGTCGTCGACGTGCGCAAGCAACTGTCGGTCACCCGCCGGCAACTCTCCCGACTGACCCGCATCGAAGAGATCACCGCCCTCCTCCCCGCAGGGGCCACCTTCGACCTGGAGCGCCCCACCGAGGAGCTGACGGCGACCGTGGCAGCGGTGCCCGCCGCCTACGCCCCGGACTGCCTCGCCGCCTGTGAACTCGCCTTCCACTGTCGAGGCTCCGCCCGCGCGGAAGGAGCCGTCACCGCCCTCGGTCGCTCGCTACGTGGTGAACTCGGCGGATTGGCCACCGGCAGCGCCGTACTGGCCGCCGCCCGCGGAGAGGCCGGAGACCCGGCCGACCCCGCCGTCGCCGCCCTGCGCCGTGCCGCCGCCCTCCGTGCGTCCGCACTGGAGGCCGCGGGATGTCGTTGATCACCACCCTGGCCCGACTGGAGGCCGCCGAATCGGGCCGGGCCAGCCCCCTGGCGACCGTCCGCCACCGGCATGTGTCCGCACACCCGCTGGTACTGGTACCCCTGACCACCGCGGGAGAGGCAGGGGCGCCCCTCGGCGCACTCATCGGCACCGATCGCCACGAACCCCGACTCCTGACCGTGGCACAACCCCGCGACCGAGAACTACGGTTCGCCTTCCTCGCCGAACTCGCCGACGCGGTACTGCCCTACCTGGAGACGTACGGCGACGATGTCGAACTCATCGAGCGCAACGCCACCGACGCCGAGACCGGCAAACGCGTCAAGGAACAGGCCGAGCTGTGCGCGGACGCACCCCAGCTGATCGTCCCAGGACGGGCCGGCATCGACTTCGTCCGTCTCCTCGGACGATCCATGCGCTTTCGCCGCACCGTGGAACAGGATCCCGACGCCGCCTACCCCGCACCGCCGCACGTTCCCCTGCTCGGCCGCTGGCTCACCCACTACGGCGAACGCGCCAGGGTGCCCGGCTCCTCGCTCCTCCTCGCGGCGACCGACCTCCTCAACCGGCACTGGGCCACCGGACAGTCCTCGCTGGAGGACCAGCACCTCGGTGCGCTCCTCGCCTGGATCGACCCGCCCGACGGCGATTCCGGGGCCGAAGCAGCACTACGGGCCGAATCAGGGCGGGACGAGCGCGGACAACTGCTGTGCCCACCCGCAGGACCGGCCACCGACCCCGCCTTCGACAACCGGCTGCTCGCGCCCGCCGTCGAGGCGTACGACCGGGTGCGCCAACGCTTCCACGCCGCCCAGGATGGCGACGAACAGGACTCCTGGATGGCACAACTGGCCCTCGCCGAGCGCCAGATTCGGCAACTCCTCCTCAGCCAGATGGAACCGACCTGGCAGTCCGTGTGGCGCGCCGTCGACCTGGCGCGCGAACTGCCGCCCGGAGCCCGGGTCGAGGACCGCTGGACCCGTGACCGCTGGTCGTTCACCGCTCACCGCGACCGGGTCAGGGCGGGGGAGCCACCCCAACCGCGCCGCGACGACGCGGTCACCGCCGCCCGTAAACTCGCCGCCCGGGAAAGCGCCCAAGCCCAACTCGACGCCCAGGAAGCCCTGGACGATCCGCTGGTGCTGGCAGGGCGCAGACTGACGGGCGAGGCGTTCGTCGGCGAAGTGTCCGAAGTGGTGATGGCCTGGTCCGAATCCAAGCGGCCCGCCCCCCGGCCCCTACTCACCCTGCGCACGGACGACCGGCCCCATCTGGCCGAACGCGCCAAGGTCTACCGGTCGCTGGAGGGAAAACCCCAGTCGGCCGAGTTCGTACGGTACGAACCGGACGGCTCCCTCGTGCTCCGGCTCACCGACCGCATGGGCCGCGCAAAGGACCCGGCTCCGGGCACCGTCCCCGAGAAGGGCGAATGGATCGCCTGGACCCTGTTCGAGCACGACCAGCGGGGCGGGCCCAAACTGCCCGACCCCGAGGAAACGCCCTGGACCCACGGCGGCCCGCCCGGCACCGATGCCGAAGCCCCCGACCCCATCACTCCGGAGGACCTGCTGTGACCGTCTTCGACCCGGCGGCCGAAGCGACCAAGGCAACCGACGCCATCCTGTACGACACGCTCAACGGCACCCACCGCGGAGTGGTCGTGGACTCCCCGCCCGGGGCCGGAAAGTCGACACTCGTCGTCCGGGCGGCCCGGGAACTCGCAGCCGCCGGGCGGCCGTTGATGGTCATCGCCCAAACCAACGCCCAGGTCGACGACCTGGTCCTCCGGCTGGCCGAGAAGGACCCGGATCTTCCCGTGGGCAGGCTCCACAGCAATGACCCCGACCCCTATGACAAGGCCCTGGACAGCCTGGAGAACGTCCGCAAGTCAGCCAAGGCCACCGACCTCGCCGGACTGGAGGTGGTGATCTCCACGGCGGCGAAGTGGGCCCACGTCCAAGGCGTCGAACCGTGGCGGCACGCCATCGTGGATGAGGCATACCAGATGCGCTCCGACGCCCTGCTCGCCGTCGCCGGCCTCTTCGAACGCGCCCTCTTCGTCGGCGACCCGGGCCAGCTTGACCCCTTCTCCATCGTGGGTGCCGACCAGTGGGCCGGGCTGTCGTACGACCCCTCAGCCAGTGCGGTGTCCACACTGCTCGCGCACAATCCGGAACTGCCCCAGCACCGACTGCCCGTGTCCTGGAGGCTCCCGGCTTCCGCCGCCCCGCTCGTGTCCCGCGCGTTCTACCCGTACACCCCCTTCCGCAGTGGTACGGGCCCGGCCGACCGACGGCTCCCCTTCGGAGTTGCCGGCGACGGCTCGGCACACGACCGAGTGATCGACGAAGCGGCCGAATCCGGATGGGGCCTGCTGGAACTACCGGCCCGGCACACCCCGCGCACCGACCCCGAAGCGGTACGCGCGGTGGCGCGGGTCGTTCGCAGACTGCTGGATCGAGGCGGCGCGGCCACCAGCACGGCGGGGGCGCCCACCACCCCGGTGACCGCTGACCGCGTCGCGGTGGGCACGGCTCACCGCGACCAGGCCGCGGCAGTGCGATCCGCCCTCGCCGAACTGGGAGTGACGGACGTGACCGTGGACACCGCGAACCGGCTCCAGGGCCGCGAGTTCGACGTGACGGTGATCCTCCACCCGCTCTCCGGCCGCCCCGACGCAACCGCCTTCCACCTGGAAACGGGCCGCCTCTGCGTCCTGACCTCACGACACCGGCACGCCTGCATCGTGGTCTGCCGCGCAGGAGTGGCGGACCTCCTGGACGAGCACCCCTCCACCGAGCCGGTGCAGTTGGGAGTGACGGTGAAGTTCCCAGACGGCTGGGAGGCGAACCACGCGGTGCTGTCGCGCTTGGCGGAGCACAGGGTGAGTGGGTAGGGAGGTGCTGGGTTGTGGTGAGGCCCGCCTCTGGGTTTCCGCCCTGGGGGGCGGGGGGGTCCGTCCTCGCCGGACAGGCTGAGCTGGGGCCAGAGCTGCGGGGCCTAGCTGTTTCCGGGTGGGCCCGCGCCTAGGTTTCCACCCTGGGGGGTGGAGGGTTCCGTCCTCAAGCGCCGGACGGGCTGAGGTGGGGCCGGAAGCTGCGGGGCCTAGCTGTTTCCGGGTGAGGCCCACGCGTGGGTTTCCGCCCTGGGGGGTGGAGGGTTCCGTCCTCGCCGGACGGGCTGAACTTGGTCCGGGGCTGCGGGGCCTAGCTTGTCCGGGTGAGGCCCACGCCTGGTTTCCGCCTTGGGGGGCGGGGGGTTCCGTCCTCAAGCGCCGGACGGGCTGGGGTGGGGCGGGTGGAGCCTGTGCTGTGGCTTGGCCTTGGGGTGCGGGGCTTTGGGTGGTCCGGGTGCGGGCTGGGGTTTGGTGCGGGTGGTGGGGGTGCTTTCGGGCGTGACTCCTCAGCGCCGGCGGCCAGCGGCTGATCCGTTGGTGACAGCCCTGAAGCCGCCGACGCTTCCGGGGACACCCCCTGCGCGCCCCCAATACCGCAACCAGCCACGCCTGCCCCCGGCCCGTCCACAAGTCGGCCTCAGAACGGGCGCCCAATGGCGCAACTGGCTCTCCTCGCCCCCGGCTCCATCCACGGGTTGAGCCATGGATGGGGAGTGTTCCCCGGGCGGTGGATCAAGCTCCGGCCCTCCGAGCGAGGAGTGCCCAAGAGGGTTCTACTTGCCCTGGGCACATCCATGGGTTGGGGCCCAGGGGGCAAGCAGAACCCCAACCAGGTACGCCTGCCCCCTGGCTCCATCCACAGGTGGGGCTCAGGACAGGGCGCCAGTTGGCCTTGGGGCCCAGTCCCGAGGGGATGAGACAGGGAGGTTCGTCCGCAGTGCATTGGTTGTGGTCCGGCGCTTTGATCTAGACGGGCTGATGATGGGCGCGAGCCCTCACTGCCGACGGACCTCGTCAATCCGATCCGTCTTCGTGGTGTCGATCCGAGGGATTCCTCAATAACGGTCCAGTAGTTCGGCGACCCCTACGAGACCGCCAGGGTCGCGGCCGTGTGCGGTGGAGGATGTGGTCCATGTGCGACTTGCTGAGGTGAGATGGGCGCCTTGCCTGGACAGCATTCCACTCGCCATTTCCCCTTCGAGCCCCTCGGAGACGGGCGATATGACATCGCCGATCCCTTTGGCGAACGGCGCCAGCCCGCGCGCTGCAATCTCTTCCCTTCCCGCCACTGCCACGGCATGGGTGTGGCCGGCCGACAGCCGGTGCCGCCCGCTCGCTTTCACGATCACCCGGCCAGGCGCACGACGGTCCGACTTTCCTTCATGGCAGGACATAACCGTCCTTGGCGAGCCAAGACTCAATCTGAGGCGCAACTGATGGACGAGCCAGGACAGGCAGACCTGGTTGCGACCTTGGGCGCGCACCCCGAGCCCCCACCTATGGCTGGAGCCAAGGGCAGGCGTACCCGGTCGGGGTTCTACTTGCCGCGGCAAGTAGAACCCTCCTTGGGCACTCCTCATCCGGGGCCGGAGCTTGATCCACCGCCGGGAAACACTCCCCATCCATGGCTCAACCCGTGGATAGAGCCAGGGGCGAGGAGAGCCAGTTGCGCTACTGGGCGTCCGTTCTGAGCCCGACTTACGGATGGGCTAGGGGCAGGCAGACCACCTGGTTGCGGTATTGGGGGCGCGCAGGGGGTGTCCCCGGAAGCGTCGGCGGCTTCAGAGCCGCCATATACGGATCAGCAGCTGGCCGCCGGCGCTGAGGAGTCACGCCCGAAAGCACCCCCACCACCCGCACCAACCCCACCCCGCACCCGGACCCCCCAAAGCCAACCCCACAACACAGGCTCCACCCGCCCCACCCCAGCCCGTCCGGCGTTTGAGGACGGAACCCTCCACCCCCCAAGGCGGAAACCCAGGCACAGGCTTCGCAGGGAAACAGCTAGGACCCGCAGCTTCGGCCCCAGCTCAGCCCGTCCGGCGCTTGAGGACGGAACCCCCCGCCCCCAAGGCGGAAACCCAGGCACGGGCCCCACCCGGAAACAGCTAGGACCCGCAGCCCCGGACCAAGTTCAGCCCGTCCGGCGCTTGAGGACGGAACCCTCCACCCCCCGGGGTGGAAACCCAGAGGCGGCCTCACCCGGAAACAGCCAGCCCCGCCCACCCCGCCCCCCAGGCGGCCTCACCCCCCAACCCTCCCCAAAAACACCCCCACCTCCCCATTCGACCGATAGGGCCTGAGTGCCGTCGCCGTGTCCGTCAGCTTCGAGGCGATGCGCGTCGACTGGACCCCGTCCAGCAGTTCCAGTGCGCGTAGGCCCGCCTGTGCCGCCTCCTCCGGTGCGCCGGCTCGCGATAGGTGGGCCGCCAACTCCGCGCGGTACAGGGCCAGGTTCCGGGTGAAGCGGCGGTCCTGGAGGGAGGATGCGCGTCGGGCGTGGTTGGCGGCTCGCGGCCAGTCGCCCAGTGCCGCCCAGCACTGGCCCTCCAGCGCTTCCATCTCCGGCTCGCCGAAGAACGACATCCATTCGGGGTCCTTCTCCGTGGCCTCCTGTCCGAAGTGCTCCCGGGCCTGCCCGAGGGCCCTGGTGCACTCGGAACGGTCCCCCAGCCCCGCCCAGCCGCCCGCTTCGCGCAGTGTCAGCAGGGCGAGTAGTCGCGGTGATCCCAGTCCGCGGGCGGCTCCTTGCCCGGCTTGGGCCGAGCGGACCGCCTCCCGGTAGCGCCCGGCGTCGCGGGCCAGGAAGGAGGTGTTGGAGAAGGCGTGCGCTTCGAGCCCGCGGTCGCTGGAGACGCGAGCGGTCGCCAGTGCCTCCGCGTAGTGGGATCGGGCGTCGTCGAAGCGGCCCGAGTCATGGGCGAGCCACCCCACGGAGAGGGCGAGTTCCCCGGCGCCCGAGTGCAGTCGGTCGGCGGTGGCGCGCCGGGTGGTGATGCCCGCGTCGAGCAGGGCGTACGCGGCCTTCAGCGGCTGGGCGGCGCGCTGGTAGAGCCCTTCCGCCCCGTATCGGTCGTCGAGCAGCCGAATGCGACGTACGGCCTCTTCGAGGGCTTCGGCTTCGGGCTCCCCGATCCTGCGCGGCGGTGGTGCCGATCCGGATGTGCCGTCGTGTGCGGATCTGAGTAGTGCGCCGAGCCCGAGCCCTGCGCCCAGCCCGAAGGACGCGGCTGCCACGGTGGCCGAACCGCCTGTCATGAATGCGCGACGCAACACGTCGCTCTCCTCGTCGCCGTCGCTGTCGGTTCCACTGTCGATCTCCTTGCCGAACGGGTGGGCTTGACACCCTTGTTCGACCGCGGGCTCCTTGCTCCGCCTGCCGCCGCGTACTCGCTCCCGTTCGGTGAACCCCAGGTCCTTCAGCGTGAGTCCGGGGTACATGTGGAGGAACACCCGCTCGTACGCATAGTTGGGGCAGCGGATCTCGCCCGCTTCGACGCGCCCGATGTAGCGCGCGTCGCAGGACACCCGTTCGTTGATCTCCCGGGCGGCCTTGCGCACGGTCGCCGCGAACTCCCCTGGTGAGAGCTGCCCCCGCAGCCGTCGGAAGACGGAGTTGGGAACTGCCCCCGAGGTCTGTGACGACGCCATGGCCGAGCCCTCTCTTGCGTGCGGCCGTGCTCTCGGCGAGCCAAGAACGTACCCGCTGTCTCCAGTGGTCCACGCTGAGTTTGGCTACAAAAGGGATAACTCATCCCTGATCTGCCATGAACTGCCATCGTTTGGGCGGTGTGGTGCCGTAGCCCTTGACGCGGAGGGGCGTTGGACTCCTTGGAGGCGCAGTCCGTGTCCTTCAGCTGAGCGAGGAGGGGAATCCCCATGTTGGAGGTCGGCATGGAGACCAACGCCGGTGACGGCGCCCGAATGCCCACGACGTCCACCACCCAGGCCGCGGTGGTGCCCTGCGTCACCGCCGTGGCGGCCACCGCCCCGCCGACACCTCGATCCACCGGAGCTCCTGTGGGCGGCTGCCCCTTGTCGTCGTCGGGGACGGCGGCCGTGCCGTGCGATCTGGTGACGGTGCCTGCCCGGCAGGGCTTCGAAGCCGTGGACATCCTGCGCCGGGCCGCGGTGCGGGCGGTCGGCCCGGTCCTCCACGACGGCACCTGTGACACCTTGGGGTTTCTGGTGCCCCCGGGTACGGCGGACGCCTGGAACCTGCCGGGCAGTGCCTGTACGCAGACCTTCGGTCAGGGGATGCGTGTCCCGGCCGAGCCCCCGGTCCGGGGCACCCGCTGGTTGCTGCCACCGGGCGAGGTGGACGAGGTCACCGATCCGGAGCTGTTGCGGAGGGCGCTGGGGGAGGCGGCCCGATTGATCGAAGCCGCTGACAGCCGTTACTAGCCCTTGTGACGAGCAGGCCCTGGGGAAGGGCCAGCGGAGACCGGGCGGCGGCCCTCGGCGGGGAAGGGCCGCCCAGCCCTACCGCCGCCCCAGCCCTTTGCACACCGCCCAGCCCTGGGCCGAACCCGAGCCCCTACCGCCCGCCCCACCCTTCTGCGCACCGCACGACCCCACCCCATGGGCGAAGGCCCTGCTCACCCGCCCATAATGGGTGAGTGAGCAAGAGCAAGCGGCGGCGCGGCGGTGGCGGTAAACCGGTCGTCGCACGGGTGGACGGCGGGATCGTCGAGCTCGTACCCGACCCCGAGCGGCCCCGGGCCTGGTCGCTGCTGATCGACGGTGCTCCTCAGTCGCACATCGATCTTGACGATCCGGAGTACCTCTCGTTCGAGTACCAGCGCCGTCTCGGCCATGTCGTGGATCTCATCGCTCCGCCGGGGCGCCCGCTCAAGGTCGTGCATCTCGGCGGCGGCGCCTTCACCTTGGCCCGCTATGTGGCGGCGACCCGTCCCCGGTCCACACAGCAGGTCATCGAAGTCGATGCACCGCTGGTGGAGTTCGTCCGCGAGCGGCTTCCCCTGGACCCTGGCGCCCGGATCCGGGTACGGGCGGGGGATGCCCGAGCCGGGCTCGCGCGGATTCAGGACGGATGGGCGGACCTGGTGATCGCCGATGTGTTCAACGGCGCCCGTACGCCCGCGCATCTCACCAGTACGGAATTCCTCGCCGAGGTCCGCCGAGTGCTTGACCCCGCCGGGCACTACGCGGCGAACCTCGCCGACGGACCGCCCCTCGCTCATCTGAGGGCGCAGATCTCGACTGCCGCGACCGTCTTTCCGAAGCTGGCGCTCGCCACCGATCCCGCGGTACTGCGGGGGCGCCGCTTCGGCAATGTCGTCCTACTGGCTTCGGCGGTTTCGCTACCGATCCCCGAGTTCACGCGTCGGGTGGCCGGTGATCCGCATCCCGGGCGGGTGGAGCACGGCCGGGGGCTCATCGACTTCGCGGGCGGTGCGGCGGCGGTGACCGACGCCGACGCCAAACCGTCCCCTGCGCCGCCGCCCGACATCTTCCGCTGACGGCGGGAATCGGCTACCCGCACGACCGATGGACGTGCGGCGCCTACTTGTCGTAGAACTCCACGCTCGGCGTGCCGGACTCCCATCGGCAGAAGACCGATGACTCCCGGTCGTCCTTGGTGAAGACCACCCTGATCCAGTGGGTCGTCTCGTGCACTTCCATCTTCCAGCCGGCCTTCGGCCTGGCCGATGCCAGCGTGGCGGAGGTGGGACCGATATCGAAGATGACCTTGCCGCCGTCGCGCGGGTACACCTCGGCACGCCGCGGAGGCTCCGAGGACGAGGGACTGGTCGGCGGCTCGAACGACTCGGACGGTTTCGTCGTCTCGGAGGGGGATGCGACACCCTCGGAGGTCTCCCGCGCATGCTCGTAGGGCGGTTCGGGATCGTCCTGCGTCGGCTCGTCAGGCCGATCGCGGGAACTCGGCTCCACCGTGTCCTCGGGCGGCTTGCCCGACGACGACACCTGGGGCTTCGAGCCCTGGGTGGTGGGGGTGTCCGCATTGATGGGCAGTGCCCGCGGGCGGTCGTACACGGTCCCGGACATGACCGTGTGGACGCCCCACCACGACAGCGTCACCGATGCCCCCGTGGCCAGTGACCACGCGATGGCATGTACAAGTCCTCTACGCATCGGGGCCATACTGCACCACGCACCAGCCATCTGTCCCCGGTGGGAGCCAGCTGCCCGGCATCACTCGGTGAATTACCTCATCAGCGGTGGTGCAAGCCCGCTTTGTGGAGTGCAGCACGGGCATCCCGGACCGAGCGCGTGCGGGTGTGGCTCATGTGCTGTGTGCGGTGGCGACCTGGGTACTTCGCATGGCGTACGGTGCCGGTCATGGCAAGTGTGCTCGTCGTCGAGGACGACCAGTTCGTGCGCTCCGCCCTCATCCGGCATCTCACTGAGGCTTCCCACACGGTGCGAAGCGTCGGTACGGCTCTTGAGGCGTTGCGCGAAGTGGCCCATTACCGGTTCGACGTGGTCATCCTGGACCTCGGGTTGCCGGATCTGGACGGGTCTGAGGCGTTGAAGATGCTACGGGGTATCACGGACGTGCCCGTCATCATTGCGACCGCTCGGGACGATGAGACGGAGATCGTCCGGTTGTTGAACGACGGCGCCGACGACTATCTCACCAAACCCTTCTCGGTTGAGCATCTGTCCGCCAGGATGGCGGCCGTACTGCGCCGTTCGCGTGCAGCGGTTGGGGAAGCCCCGCCCTCGCGCGTCATCCAGGTCGGCGGGCTGTCCATCGACCCCTTGCGTCGGCAGGCCGAACTGGACGGGCGAGCACTCGACTTGACACGACGCGAGTTCGATCTGCTTGCCTTTCTCGCCGGGCGCCCCGGAGTGGTCGTACCGCGCAAGGAGCTACTGGCCGAGGTCTGGCAGCAGAGTTACGGCGACGACCAGACCATCGACGTCCATCTGAGCTGGCTGCGCCGCAAACTCGGCGAGACCGCCGCACAACCGCGCTACCTGCACACGCTTCGCGGAGTCGGAGTGAAGCTGGAACCGCCGATCGGCCCCCGCCAGTGATGCCGGGCCGCCGTACGGCACCCAACCCGGACACCAACGAGGACATCAAAAATGAGATGGGCGCTGGTCAAGGTCTCCCTGGCCGTCACGACGATGGTCGTGGTTGCCTTCGCCGTACCACTGGGGCTCGTCATCAAGGAGATGGCTCGTGACCGGGCCTTCTCCAACGCGGAACGCCAGGCGGCAGCCATCGCTCCGGCCCTGTCCATCACCACCGACCCCCACTCCTTGAAGGTCGCCCTGCTGTCCACCCAGGCCGGTGAGGCGGGCCGGATGGCGATCCACCTCCCCGCGGATGCGCCGGGTGAGGAGATCGGAGACATCATCGAGGTGGGCATCGGGCGTGCCCGGCAGGCCGACCTGGAAACCGCAGCCGGTGGGCAGGGCTCGATCACCGAGGTTCCCGGAGGATCGTCGCTCCTGATGCCGACGGCTTCCCGTACCGACCCCATCGCGATCGTGGAGGTGTTCGTCCCGGCCGCCGATGTGACCCGGGGCGTCACCACGGCCTGGTTGGTGCTCGCGGGCGTCGGGTTCGCGCTCGTCGTCGGTTCTGTCGCCGTGGCCGATCGGCTCGGTGTCCGCATGGTCCAGCCCGCGCAGAGGCTCGCCGGCGCCGCACATGACCTCGGCGAGGGCGAACTGGGGGCACGGGTTCCCGAAGAGGGTCCGACCGAACTGCGCTCCGCCGCCATCGCCTTCAACGCGATGGCCGACCAGGTGGTGCAACTTCTGGCGAACGAAAGGGAGTTGGCCGCAGACCTCTCGCACCGACTCCGTACCCCGCTGACCGTGCTGCGGCTCAATGCCGCATCACTGGGTGAAGGGCCGGCCGCCGACCAGACCCGGGCGGCGGTCGAACAGTTGGAGCGCGAGGTCGACATCATCATCCGCACCGCCCGCGAGGCCAAGCCGCAGACCACGGCCCCGATCGGTCCCGGAGCCGGCTGTGACGCGTCCGAAGTCGTGCGGGAGCGCATGGACTTCTGGTCGGCGCTCGCCGAGGACGAGGGCCGCAAGGTCCGTGTGGCAGGCGTCGACCGTCCCGTACGCATCCCGGTTGCCCGGCCGGAGCTGGCCGCCGCACTGGACGCCCTGCTCGGCAATGTCTTCCGGCACACCGCAGAGGGCACCGCCTTCTCGGTGGACGTCCACAACGGGGAGGATGCGGTCATCGTGCTCGTCTCCGACGCGGGACCTGGCATCGCCGACCCGGCCGCGGCGATGGCCCGTGGCAACAGCGGCAACAGGGACGGCTCGACCGGTCTCGGACTGGACATCGTGCGCAGGGTCGCGGAGTCCACGGGCGGAGACGTCCGCATCGGCAGGTCGGTCCTGGGCGGCACGGAGGTACGGGTCTGGCTCGGGCTCGATGCACGTGGCCCGGGCGTGGAGGAGCGCCGCCGTGGGCACCGCGGCACCGAGAAGCGGCGCCAGCGGGTGCCCTCCCGCGCCAAGTCCCGGGTCGGCGGCAACTCCTGATCACCAGGCTCAACCGCGGGTTCGAGTAACCCGCTCGTACGTTCTCGTGCCCCGTACGACGCCCCTGACCGGCCGACATGGCGACGGTTCCAGGGGCGTTGCGCTGCCCGTCTCATCCCCGTAGCCCCCTGGCTAAGGGGATGTTGCGGCTTCGGGCCGGCCGTTGGACGCCCTGTTGAAACCGTCCCGACCCGTGCCGCAGCGGCCCGTCGGTGACTGCACCATGAAAGAAATATGTCGCGAGCATGACGAAGCCATGACGCCCCCCTGATGGGCCCGAGGGTTAATCGGTTCCAATGCTGTCCTTAAGAGCGTCCTAAGAAGTACGGCTCAGGCGTCGAATTGGTGTTTTGTCCGTGCACGGGTCGCTAGCGTGCTCCCGCACCCAACTTTCGTACGGACCCCACTCCGTACACCCATCGTTCATCCCCCATACGTACACCCCAGAGGCAGGCGCAATGGCCAGCAGGTGCGATCGGCGCAGGACGAGCGGCAGGGCAACTGTCCTCCGTGCGCCCTTCGTCGCTCACCCTGCGGGCACGGGCCCCACCCCGCAGCCCATCGGCCAGCCTGCCGCACAGCGCACACCCGCGACTCCTGCCCCTGAGCCGAAGACGACTCGCTCGTCCACGCACAGGGCCCCCACGCAGGAGACCCCCACGCAGGAACCCCCCGCGGGGTGCGCGCCGTCCGGCCCGGTGGTCGGGATGGGCTCCAGGCCCTCCCGTAAGGCTCGCACCGTCACCGGGCCGGACGGCATTGCCGTGACCGAGCACGCAGGCAGGGCACCGTTCCTGCCCGCATCTGACGCTCGGCGTTCCGGTGGCGGGAGGCCGGTCGCTCAGCCGGGCACTGCTGCCCTGCGGACCCCCGTCGCGATCGCCAAGGTGCACGCGTCAGGCCCGTAGTCCCCCCAGGCAACTCCTGCCCCCCACACGCGCGCCCCGGTCGGCTCCCCCCAATCCGACCGGGGCGCGCTCTTTCGTTTGGCAAAGGTTGCTCGCATTCCATGGTCACGGAGGCGGGCGAAGGGGTAAAAGAGCAGTCGGCCGCCCCCTCGCCACGTCACACCGAGTACGAGGAGTTGTGATGAACAGCCTGCCGACTGCCCCCGTCGACGATGACGGCCGCCTTGCCCACGACATTGCAGGCGAGGGGCCGGCCGTCGTCCTGCTGCACGGCGATCTGCTCGATCTGACCATGTGGGACGAGGAGTTCGAGACGCTCGCGGCCGACTACCAGGTGATCCGCTACGACGCCCGGGGACACGGCAGATCCTCGTCGGTGACCGGCGACTGGTCACACGCCGAAGACCTCTACGACCTGCTGTCCCACCTCTGCGTCGAACGCGCCCGGCTCGTCGGACTCTCCCTCGGCGCCCGTACCGCACTCGACTTCGCGCTGCTCCATCCGGAACTGACCGAGTCCCTGGTGCTCGCCGCGCCGGGGATCAGCGGCCGGCCCTTTCGGGACCCCTATGTCATCCAGCACACCGCGGCCCAGCTGAAGGCCGTGAACAGGGGGGACAGCGGGGAACTCTTCGTCGAGGAGTTCCTGCGCCTGTGGGTCGACGGTCCCTGTCGCAGCCCTGAGGACGTCGAGCCCGGTCTGCGGGGCAGGATGCAGGCCGCCGCCGCGGCGAACCTCCGGGCGCATCCCGGCGGGCTGTGCACGGGGCGACCGCGCGAGGTGGGGGCGGCCGAACGGCTCCATGAGATATCCGTGCCGGTACTGGCCCTGCTGGGTGATCTGGACAGTACCGACATCGAGGACAATGTGACGGCGCTGGCTGACGCCGCCCCTCAGACGAGGGTGGCGCGGGTGCCTGGAGCCGGCCACATGGTGAACCTGGAGGCCCCGGAGGCGTTCCTCAAGGAGGTGTCGGCCTTCCTGGCCGCCTGAGGCGCCCTCGGGGCCTCAGAAGCCTCCCCGCGGCCGGGCAGGTGCTTCCCGCCGCGGGGAAGCCGGCCGCCGGGGAGCCCGGACTGTTCCCACCGTGTTCCCCGGGACGTACACACGACGAAGGGCTGACCTGTCTGGACAGGTCAGCCCTTCGACTTTCAGGGTGAGTGACGGGACTCGAACCCGCGGCATCCTGGACCACAACCAGGTGCTCTACCAGCTGAGCTACACCCACCATGACCGGCTTTCCGACCGGCCGAGAAAAAGTGTACAGGGTCCGGGAGGGTGCTCGCGCCACGGTTTGTGAGCCGTTGTGACGGCGCGGTTCCCGGCCGGGGATCGACCTGACGGCAGGCCGTCTCCGGCCCACCCTCACGTCGGTCCGACCGTCGAGCGATCCTTACTCCGCGGGTACGACGTGCTTGGCGGCGATGGACTTCGCCGTCTCGGAGTCGGGGCCGGGCTGCGGGACGAAGACCGCCTCCCGGTAGTAGCGCAGCTCCGCGATGGATTCGCGGATGTCCGCCAGCGCCCGGTGGTTGCCACTCTTGTCCGGGCTGTTGAAGTACGCCCTCGGATACCAGCGGCGCGCCAACTCCTTCACGGAGGACACGTCGACGATCCGATAGTGGAGGTAATTCTCCAGGGCGGGCATGTCACGTGAGAGGAAGCCGCGGTCCGTGCCCACGGAGTTCCCGCAGAGCGGGGCCTTGCCCGGCTCCTTCACGTGCTCCCTCACATACGCGAGGACCTGGGCCTCGGCGTCGGCGAGGGTGGTGCCCGCGGCCAGCTCGTCGAGGAGGCCCGAGGCGGTGTGCATGGTGCGCACCACCTCGGGCATCGTTTCCAGCGAGCTCTCCGGGGGGCGGATCACGATGTCCACCCCGTCGCCGAGCACGTTCAATTCCGAGTCGGTGACCAAAGCGGCCACCTCGATCAGTGCATCGTCCGTCAACGAGAGCCCGGTCATCTCGCAGTCGATCCACACCATACGGTCGTTCATGCGCCTACCTTATGGCGCACTCCGCTGACCGGGCAGGCTCGGGCGACCGTGCCCCGCCGCATACGGCTGTGGTGCGGGTCGGCCCAGTTCCGGTGGACCGATCGAGGCGCCCGGTACGCCGGCCGTGGCGGCCCGCCGTGCCTGGATGGGCACCACCGAATCCACCACCGATGCCGGTGCTGCCTCGCTCTGGGGGCGTCGCACCCGGTAGGCGGCCCGGTACGCAGCCGGAGAGGAGCCCAGCTGCCTGCGGAAGTGACCCCGCAGCGCGACGGGGGAGCGGAAGCCGCAACGGCCCGCCACCTCGTCGACCGAGTAGTCCGAGGTCTCCAGGAGGCGCTGGGCCTGGAGGACCCGCTGGGTGATCAGCCACTGGAGCGGTGCGCTCCCGGTGAGTGAACGGAATCGCCGGTCGAACGTGCGTCGACTCATGTACGCCCGTGCCGCCAGCGTCTCCACGTCGAATTGCTCGTGAAGGTGCTCAAGCGCCCAGGACACCACTTCGGCCAAGGGGTCCGACCCGATTTCCTCAGGTAAAGACCTGTCCAGATAGCGCTCCTGCCCGCCGCTGCGACGCGGTGGCACGACCAGCCTGCGGGCGAGTGCCCCGGCGGCCTCCGTACCGTGGTCGGTGCGCACGATATGCAGACAGAGATCGATTCCAGCCGCTGTGCCCGCAGAGGTGAGCACATCGCCGTCATCGACGAAGAGCTCGCGCGGATCCACATGGACGGATGGGTAGCGCTTGGCCAGTGTCGGCGCGTACATCCAGTGGGTGGTCGCCGGACGGCCGTCCAGCAGACCCGCCGCTGCGAGTACGAATGCGCCGGTGCACAGACCGACTATCCGGGCTCCCTCCTCGTGCGCCCGGCGCAGTGCGTCGAGTGCCTCGGGTGGTGGCGGCGAGGTGATCGACCGCCAGGCCGGTACGACGACGGTTCCCGCTCTGCCGATGGCCTCAAGGCCGTACGGTGCGGTCAGTTCGAGCCCGCCGGTGGTCCGCAGCGGGCCTTCCTCGCCTGCGCAAACGAGCAGTCGATAGCGAGGAACTCCGGCGTCCTGACGGTCGATTCCGAACACCGAGAGCGGGATGGAACTCTCAAAGATGGGGCCGCCGCTGAACAGCAGTACCGCGACGACTTCCCGGCGCCGGCGCCCCGAGAGCTTTCGTGCTGCCTCCGGTGCGGCGGAGTCCTGATTCATGACGCTAAGCCCCCCTCGGTATTCGCGTCTCCCCGTTCGTTTCGGGCCTTTCGCTCCTGCACGTTTCCCCTCGGTTTTGCACGAGTCCCGAGCCTTCGATACTCATGATCGAATCTACTGCGTCCCGTGACGCCGCCGTGACAAGTTCGTCATGCCCCGCTATGTCTGCATGAGAACTTGGCGCGAAGCATTCGATCACGAAGGGTTCCACTCACGAGGCCCTCAGGGAAGTGCGTCTCACACGCATGGCCCGTCCCCGTAGGGTGCAAGCGCCGCGAATAGTCCTTTCTTGCCAGGTGACAAGGGGGTACACAGGCCATTTCCCCAAGGGAGGGGTGGTAGCGCGAAGTTGGCTGAAACTATACGGGTGCGCACGTGCGAACAGGTAAGCCCCCGGCTTGGATCGGGCGGTCCGAACGGCCTCCGGGCGTTGCCGCGGCTGCCCTAGTGGCGAACCCTCCCGGACGGCCGCTCGGTATGCGTCCGGTGCACCCGGTCGACGGCCCCACGGGCCCCTCGATCGCGCCCGGTTGGGTGTGCCCCCGCCGCCGCGGCGATGCGTTCCGAGCGCCGCAGGAGCACCCGGCAGACGGCGGTCACGGCGACCAGCCCGAGTGAAGCTGCTGCTGCCCCGCCCACGGAGGTTCCATACACGACGAGGACCACCGGTACGAGGAGGCAGCTGAACCCCGCCCAGCGGACCACGTCGGTCGCCGGGTCGACGGTGCGGTGGGCGGCGGACCGTCGGGTCCTGCGATTCGTCCGGGGCGCGGGGACGGGCGGGCGTGCGGACACGGAAACTCCCTGGGGCTGCGGGGTGACCGAGGTCCCAACGAGAGAACCGGTCCTGCGGTCACTGCCGGCCGGGCTCGGATCGGCCAACCCGAACCCGAACCCGAACCTGAACCCCAACGGTCGGGAGCATCGGGTTAAGGGGGCGGCCGGTGCGTCCGCCACTCGGTCCGGTCCGGGCGCCGGATCGTGGCCTCGCTCGATGGCCGGCGTTCGGAGCGGACCGGGCGGCATCCGGGGCACAGAGGAATCCTGCCGGGCGTCCGGGCCCACCACTTGCTTACGGGATGTGCGCACGGGCGGGGGGCGGGAGTGGCGCGGTCGGTCTGGCTCTGAGAGCAGTGAGTCGATGCGATCCGTATCGTCTCGATGAATCCGCGAATGCCCGGTGGCCCGGTGGCCCGGTGGCCCGGTGGCCCAGCGGTCGGGGGTGGGGGCGCTCATCGAGTCGGAGGGCCGCTTGTCCCGGTGCGGGGCTGGGTCTGGGGCTGGGGCGAGACGGTCACGGCAGGCGCACGCCCGCTCCCGGACTGCTGTAGATGCCATCCGGCATTGCCATATGGGGACGGCTCAGGCATCCTCCCTTGAGCGCCCGAGTGAGGTATCGGGCGCTGGGCAGAAGAGGAGTGTCGCCGTACCCTTACGGGTATGGGCCAGGGAAGATGATTCCCGGACACAGCATCCGTCGCCAAGTCATTCCCTCTCATTGAGGACTTCCTTCGCCGAGACACTCATGGCCGGTCACGAGATCCCCGAACCCGCGGACCGCAAGCAGGTAGCCGACCCGCTGTCGGACCCGCAAGCGGCGGAAGACGCACGCCCTTCGTGCGACCCTGCGTTCCGGCATGGTGTGGTCGTCGGCTTCGACGGCTCGACTTCCAGTGAGCGTGCGCTGGCGTACGCCATCGGGATGGCGCGCCGCTCCGGCTCCGGCTTGATCATCGTTCATGTCGCCAACAGGCTGCCGACCACCGTCTGGGCGGGCTGCGAGCCCCCCGTGTTCGTGGACGTCCCGGACCATCGCACCGAGGTGCTCGGTCTGGAGTTGGCCTGTGCGGACTACCTCGCCGAGGTGCCGTGGATCCTGGTGGAGCGTGGCGGCGACATCTGCCATGAGTTGGAAGAGGTCGGTCGGGAGTACTCGGCCGATGCGATCGTCGTCGGCTCGACTCAGGGGATCGTCGGCAGGATCTTCGGTTCGGTGGCCGGCCGCCTCGCGCGACGGGCGCAGCGCCCGGTCGTTGTGATCCCGTAGCCCGTAGCCCGTAGCCCGTAGCCCGTAGCCCGTAGCCCGTAGCCCGTAGCCCGTAGCCCGTAGCCGGGTCGGTGTGTGCCGAGGTCGGGTCTGCATCAACTCCCTTGAAATGCAAGGAAATCTACCGGCGCGTAGAGGTGAATTGTTACCTTGTGAAGGGTACATAAAGGCCGTTGGGGTTGTTCCACAACTGCCTTTCACACAACTGCACAGGAGACGAAGGGAGCCCCGCCGTGGACAAGGAAGTCTCTGCGGGAAGCGCTACTACTTCCACTCTCGGCCATCTCGCCCTCGGGCTGACTCTGCTGGCGTTCGGCATCGCCAACACCGATGTGATCGACGGTGTGACCGTCCTGGACGCCACCGGACTCGCCACCTGGGTCGGTGGCGTCGCCCTCTTCATCGCCGGACTACTCGAATTCCGCGCCGGCAACGGCGGATCGGGTACCGCCTTCGCCGGTCTCGGCGCGTTCTGGTTCACCTGGGGAACCGGCGCGGGGCCCGGAGTCTCATCGGAGGCGGCCGGACTGTTCCTGCTGCTGTGGGCCCTGCTGGCACTGACCTTGACGGTTGCTTCCGCAGGTAGCGGGATCTTCGCCCAAGGGGTGTACGGCCTGCTCACCGTCTCACTGCTGCTGTTGGGCATAGCCGCGCTCGCCGAGAGCAGCGGACTGACGAAGGCGGGCGGTTGGGTCGCCGTGGTGACCGGCCTGGCCGCCTGGTACGGGGCGACGGCCGCGCTGGCGAAGTGGCCGACCTTCTCCGGACGCGCTGCCGGCCGGGGAGTGACGGCCACCGGCTGAGGCCGCGCCGGTCGGTGTGCTCTGGGCCGCGCGCCGACCAATTGAAGTCCCCTCGCGCAAGGTGGCATCGCGCGAGGGGACTGCGCTGTTCACCGGGCTGTTGTGCGCAGGCCCTGTGACGCGCTCGTGCCGACGCATGAGCAACGAGCGCGAGCGAGAGCGGGAGCGGCAGCTGTCGGGGCGGTATGGGTCCGGTGGGCCCGTACCGCCCCGTGGGCCGCGAACTACTCCACGGTCACGGACTTCGCCAGGTTGCGCGGCTTGTCGATGTCCCGTCCCATAGCCAGCGCCGTGTGGTAGGCGAAGAGTTGGAGCGGGATGCCCATCAGGATCGGGTCCAACTCGTTCTCGTTCTTCGGCACGACGATGGTGTGGTCGGCCTTCTCCTGCTCCCGGTGGGCGACGGCGAGGATTCGACCGCTGCGGGCCTTGATCTCCTCCAGTGCCGCCCGGTTCTTCTCCAGCAGATCGTCGTCCGGCACGATCGCCACCGTCGGCAGCGCGGGCTCGATCAGGGCGAGCGGCCCGTGCTTCAGCTCGGACGCGGGATACGCCTCCGCGTGGATGTAGGAGATCTCCTTGAGCTTGAGGGACGCCTCCAGCGCCACCGGATAGCCGCGCACCCGCCCGATGAACATCATCGACTGTGCCCCGGCGTACTCCTCCGCGAGCTTCTTGATGTCCGCCTCGGACTCCAGGATCTCCGTGATCTGTGCGGGCAGCCGGCGCAGTCCGTCGATGATCCGCTTGCCTTCGGAGACCGAGAGGTCGCGGATGCGGCCCAGGTGGAGGGCGAGCAGGGCGAAGGCGACCACGGTGTTGGTGAAGCACTTGGTGGAGACGACACAGACTTCGGGTCCTGCGTGGACGTAGGTGCCGCCGTCGGCTTCCCGGGCGATGGCGGAACCCACCACGTTGACCACGCCGAGGACGCGGGCGCCCTTGCGCTTCAGCTCCTGGACGGCGGCCAGCACGTCGTAGGTCTCACCGGACTGGGAGACCGCGATGTAGAGGGTGTCCGGGTCGACGACCGGGTTGCGGTAGCGGAACTCGGAGGCCGGCTCGGCGTCGGCGGGAATGCGGGCCAGCGACTCGATGAGCCCGGCGCCGATGAGCCCGGCGTGGTAGGAGGTGCCGCAGCCGAGGATCTTGACCCGGCGGATGCCCCGGGCCTCGCGGGCGTCCAGGTTCAGTCCGCCGAGGTGCACGGTGGAGAACCGGTCGTCGATCCGGCCGCGCAGCACCCGGTCCACGGCGTCGGGCTGCTCGCTGATCTCCTTGTGCATGTACGTGTCGTGGCCGCCCATGTCGTACGACTCGGCCTCCCACTCCACCGTGGTCGGCGTCGCGGTCGTCGTCGAGCCCTCGGTGGTGTACGTACGGAAGTCGTCGGCCTTGAGGGTGGCCATCTCGCCGTCGTCGAGGGTGACGATCTGGCGGGTGTGGGCGACGAGCGCGGCGACGTCGGAAGCGACGAACATTTCCTTCTCGCCGATGCCGAGGACGACGGGGGAGCCGTTGCGGGCGACGACGATGCGATCGCTGAATCCGGCGTGCATGACGGCGATGCCGTAGGTGCCCTCGACCGCCTTCAGCGCCTGGCGGACCTTCTCCTCCAGGGTGTCGGCCTGGGAGCGGGCGATGAGGTGGGTGAGGACCTCGGTGTCGGTCTCGGAGGCGAAGACCACGCCTTCGGCCTCCAGCCGCACGCGCAGCTCGGACGCGTTGTCGATGATGCCGTTGTGGACCACCGCGACGAGTCCGTCCGGGCTCAGGTGCGGATGGGCGTTCTCGTCGCTGGGTGCGCCGTGCGTGGCCCAGCGGGTGTGGGCGATGCCCGTGGTGCCGGTGAACCGCTTGGGAACGCGTGCCTCCAGCTCGCGCACCCGGCCCTTGGCCTTGACCATCTTCAGTCCGGACGCCTTGGGGCTCGTGATCACGATGCCCGCGGAGTCGTACCCCCGGTACTCCAGCCGCTGGAGCCCTTCCAGCAGCAGCGGTGCCACGTCGCGACGGCCGATGTATCCAACAATTCCGCACATAGGGTTGTTGCCCCTCCATTGATCGGGTGTGTGCCCGAGCCACGGCCGGCCCTGATCAGCCGTGGACGGCGGTGGGTCGCACGACCCTCAGCCGTAGACGATGCGGCGCAGCTGCCGGAGCGAGAGCTCCGGAGGCGCCACTGCGCGGTGCGGCAGTTCGTCCGCGATCCGCTCGAAGATCTCCGTGTTCGCCAGGCCGCCCGACTGGAGCTCGCGATGGCGGCGGCGGACGTAGTCCTCGGTTCTCTCGTCGAAGTACGCCAGCACATCGAGCACCACCCGAGCCGCTTCGCCGCGCTGGAGGGCGCTGCTGCGGACCAGGTGGTCGATGAGGTCGTCGTATGAGGGTGGACGACCGGGCCGGCGTTGTTCGAGCACCAGTAGATATTGGGGGGCCGAACCGAGCTAATGCAAGAATTCTGCCCGAATCCGGGCAGGATCGGGAGTTAGAGGCGGCCGAGGATTGCCTTCTTGGCGGTGGTGAACTCCTCGTCGGTGAGGATTCCGGCCTGGTGGAGCTCGCCGAGTTCGCGCAGTCTGCGCAGCAGGGCGTCATGGTCGCCGTCGTGGTCGCGGGGGGCTTTCGTGAGGCTCGGGGCGGGTGGTGCCTCGACGGCGGCGGGCTCGACCGATGCGTAGGGATGGGGCATCCGTGCCACGACGGCCGCGGCCACCAGCGCCATCAGCGGATCCTTGCGGAAGCCCCACAGCTCCACGGCGTGCGGGTCGTACTTCGGTGGGGCGGTGGGTGCCGATCGGCCGACGTGGAATCGCAGATGGCCGTTGCCCAGCCCGGACGAGGGGAGCCATTCGACCTCCTGCACCTCGCTCAGGGCGATGGTGCGCGGTCCGCCGGACGACTTGGCCTCCTCCGCCGTCCAGCTCCAGGTCAGTTTGATCTGCTCCCCGTCGAACGCCGCGGTGCCGTCGCCCGCGCTGACGGTGATCGGAAGGCTCGGACCGGACAGCAGATAGCGGTCGACGGGGTCGGTGCCGATCTGCTCGATCAGCAGGGCGTTGCGCACTTCGTCGACGAAGTACTCGGCCACTCCCGCCCGGTCGGTGGAGACCGTCAACTGGTAGGGGTCCGAGCCCTCTTCCAGCTTGCCGCCCGTGGCCTGGAGCAGCGGATCGGCGCCGTCGCGCAGTCGGAGCCGCAGCCTTCCGCTCTTGCGCCCGGTGGCGAACGAGACGCCGGCGACGGCCCGGAGCGGTACGGCGAGTTCCCCCAGGGTCTTGCGCAGCAGACTCACCCCCTTGTCGGAGCCGGGCACGATCCGCACGGTGTCTCCGTCAAAGGTCCAGGTGCCGTCCTTCTGGATGATTTCTGCCATGGGGGCGATTGTTCCACTGTCGCTTGCGGTCCCCGGTGGGGTTGGTTCGTCGGGGGGCGTCGAGCGACGGTCCGGTTGGGCGACGGCCTCTGCGGGAGTGCGGGGGGCGTTCCGGCGCATACGGCGGCGACCTGGGGTTTTACAGGGCTTCGAGGGCCGGATGGGGGGAGGGGGCGCCGCGGGTGCGCGGTGTATGTGACCGTAAGCTCGGTTATTGGTCTATACCTTGACCCCCGTCTGAGGGCACGATACGCATGGTGGGCGTCCTCGTCGCGACGTCCTCGAAGGGAATCAGCCTGTGATAATGCCCGGAACGCTTCCCCGTCTGTTCGGTGCGCTGCTTCTCCTGGGAGGGGCGGGTGTCGGCTGCTCAAGCGGTGACGACGATGCCAGCCCTTCGCAGAACGAGGGCAAACCCGTGCACGCGCTCGGCCGGGTCATTCCCGCCCCCGCCTCGGTGGAGCCCGGCGGCAGCCCCTACACCCTGACCAACACCACAGCCATCCACATCGACGACACCCGCGAGGTGCGGGCGATCGGCGAGTACCTCGCCGGAGTGCTCCGTCCCTCCACCGGCTATCCACTGCCCATCACCGCCGAGTCGGGTACGGGCGGCATCGCACTGCGACTGAGCGCGAGCGACGAGTCCCTCGGCGATGAGGGCTATCGGCTGGAGTCGACGGGCGACGGTCTGACCCTGACCGCCCGGAAGCCCGCCGGCCTCTTCTACGGCGTCCAGACGCTGCGCCAACTGCTCCCGGCCGCGGTGGAGAAGAGCACCGAGCAGAGCGCCGTGTGGGAGGTCCCTGGCGGCACGATCACGGACTCGCCCCGGTACTCGTACCGGGGCGGGATGATCGATGTGGCCCGGCACTTCTTCACGGTCGACCAGGTCAAGCGCTATATCGACCAGCTCGCCCTATACAAGATCAACAAGTTGCACCTCCACCTCACCGACGACCAGGGATGGCGTCTGGCCATCGACTCCTGGCCCAAGCTCACCACCGTCGGCGGCTCCACCGAGACCGGAGGCGGCGAGGGCGGCTTCTACACCAAGGCGCAGTACACGGAGATCGTCGAGTACGCGGGCTCGCGCTTCCTTGAGGTGATCCCGGAGATCGACATGCCGGGGCACACCAATGCGATCCTCGCCTCGTACGCCGAGTTGAACTGCAAGGACACCGCCCCACCGCTGTACACGGGCATCGACGTGGGCTTCAGCTCCCTGTGCGTGGACAAGCCCGCGACCTACGACTTCGTGGACGACGTGATCCGCGAGGTGGCCGCGCTCACACCCGGCAAGTACATCCACATCGGCGGTGACGAGGCGGACAACACCAGCCACGACGACTACGTGAAGTTCATGGACCGGGCGCAGGCCGTGGTCCTCAAGTACGGCAAGACAGTGATGGGTTGGCACCAGTTGGCGGGCGCGGAGCCCGTCGCCGGTGCGGTCGTCCAGTACTGGGGCTACGACCGGACCGAGGCCGCCGAACGCGATCTGGTGGCCGGCGCGGCGAAGAAGGGCACGCTCCTGGTGCTCTCCCCTGCCGACCGCACGTATCTCGACCACAAGTACACGTCGGAGACCGGGCTCGGACTCCAGTGGGCCGGTCTGGTCGAGGTCGACCGGGCCTACGACTGGGATCCGGCGACCTATCTCAAGGACGTGGGCGTCGAGGAGGGCTCGGTCCTCGGTGTCGAGGCCCCGCTGTGGACCGAGACCCTGGCGACCAGCTCGGACCTGGAGGTCATGGCCTTCCCCCGGCTGCCCGGAGTGGCGGAGCGCGCCTGGTCGACGGGCGGCGAGTGGGACGAGTACAAACTGCGGCTCGCGGGGCACGCGGCCCGCTGGGAAGCCATGGGGATCAAGTTCTACAAGTCCCCGGTGGTTCCGTGGTCCAAGCCGTGACCCACGACTCGGGCCGATCGGTTCCGTAGGGCTGAGAACAGCGGGCCCCGGCGCACTCGCGCCGGGGCCCGCTGCTGCGCTGGGGCGAGGGCGGGCGCACTGATCGCTGCGCCTCGGGGTGTCGTCCCCGTGCCTCGGTCTTGGAGCGCTTCCGTCAGTTCGGCAGCCCCAGTTCGCGGGCGATCAGCATGCGCTGGACCTCGCTCGTGCCCTCGCCGATCTCCAGGATCTTGGAGTCGCGCCACATGCGGGCCACCGGGTACTCGTTCATGAAGCCGTAGCCGCCGTGGATCTGGGTGGCCTCGCGGGCGTTGTCGACGGCGACCGTCGACGAGTAGAGCTTGGCGATGGCCGCCTCCTTCTTGAACGGCTCGCCCTGCACCAGCCGCGACGCCGCGTCGCGCCAGCCGACCCTTGCCATATGGGCCCGCATCTCCATGTCGGCGATCTTGAACTGGATGGCCTGGTTGGCGCCGATCGGCCGACCGAAGGCGTGGCGCTCGCCCGCGTACTTCACGGACTCGTCCACACACCCTTGGGCCAGGCCCGTCGCGAGGGCCGAGATGGCGATGCGGCCCTCGTCGAGGATGCGGAGGAACTGGGCGTACCCGCGGCCCTCCTCTCCGAGCAGGTTCGCCAGCGGTACGCGGACGTCGTTGAAGGAGAGTTCACGGGTGTCCGATGCGTTCCAGCCGACCTTGGAGTAGGCGGGGGCGACCGTGAAGCCCGGGGTGCCGGACGGGACGATGATCGAGGAGATCAGTGGCTTGCCCTCGGGGGTGCGGCCGGTGACGGCGGTGACCGTGACCAGGCCCGTGATGTCCGTGCCCGCGTTGGTGATGAAGCACTTCGAACCGTTGATCACCCACTCGCCGGCCGCCTCGTCGCGCACTGCGGTGGTCTTGGTGCCGCCCGCGTCCGAGCCGCCCTCCGGTTCGGTCAGTCCGAACGCCCCCAGCACCTCGCCCGAGCAGAGCCGGGGCAGCCACTCCTGCTTCTGCTCCTCGGTGCCGAAGCGGTAGACGGGCATCGCGCCGAGTGAGACCCCCGCCTCCAGGGTGATCGCGACCGAGGAGTCGACCCGCGCCAGTTCCTCCAGGGCGATGCCCAGGGCGAGGTAGTCGCCGCCCATCCCGCCGTACTCCTCCGGGAACGGCAGTCCGAACAGCCCCATCCGGCCCATGTCGCGGACGATCTCGTACGGGAACTCATGGCGCTCATAGAGGTCGCCGATCTTGGGCGCGATCACCTCGTGGGCGAATTCCTCGACGGTACGGCGGAGCTCCTCGTGCTCGGATGTGAGCCGGTGGTCCAGGGACATGATCACTCCTTGTGGGAGAGCGCGCGAACGGTACGGGAGGGGCTGGGGCGGCCCAGCCGGTCGGCCATCCACACGCTGGTGGCGGTGAGACGGTCGAGGTCGACGCCGGTTTCGATACCGAGGCCGTGGAGCATCCACACGAGGTCTTCGGTGGCGAGGTTCCCGGTGGCGCTCTTGGCGTAGGGGCAGCCGCCGAGCCCGCCCGCCGAGGCGTCGACGGTGCTCACGCCGTGCTGGAGCGCGGCGAGGGTGTTGGAGAGCGCCTGGCCGTAGGTGTCGTGGAAGTGCACGCCGATCGCGGACACCGGCACCCCTTCAACCGTGAGAGCGCTGAGCAGCGCCCCCACATGGCCGGGGGTGGCCACGCCGATCGTGTCGCCGAGGGAGAGTTCGTCACAGCCCAACTCGATCAACTGCCGGGCCACGGTCACCACCTGGGCGACCGGGACCGGGCCCTCCCACGGGTCGCCGAAGCACATCGAGAGATAGCCGCGGACCCGTACGTGCTGCTCACGGGCCCGGGCGATGACCGGGGCGAACATGGCGAGCGACTCGGCGACCCCGCGGTTCAGGTTCTTGCGCGAGAAGGTCTCGGTCGCCGAGCCGAAGACGGCGATGCGGCGCGCACCGAGGGCCAGGGCCCGATCGAGTCCGCGCTCGTTGGGGACGAGGACGGGGAGCGCGAGGTCGTCGAGGTCGTCGAGGTCGTCGAGCAGGGGCAGCAGGGCTTCGGCGTCCGCCAGTTGCGGCACCCAGCGGGGGTGGACGAAGCTCGTGGCCTCGATGGTGGTGAGCCCCGCGGCTGCGAGCCGGTGGATGAACTCGGCCTTCACCTCGGTCGGAACGACGGCCTTCTCGTTCTGGAGGCCGTCGCGCGGTCCGACCTCATGGATGCGCACCCGGGCCGGCAGGGCGCTTGCGGCGATCTGCATGGGCAGTCCGTCAGCCATGGTCGGCCTCCTTCGCCGCGGGCTGCTCCTCGTCGGGTGGGTCGGGTGCCACCACGGCCAGGATCTGGTCCATGGCGACCGTCGACCCGGGGGTGACGTCCAGTTCGGTGACGGTGCCCGCGTGGGGTGCGGACAGCACGTGTTCCATCTTCATCGCCTCGACGACCAGCAGGCTCTGTCCGGCCTCGACCCGGTCGCCGACGGCGACCTTGACCACGGTGACGGTGCCGGGCATCGGCGCGGCCAGGGTGTCGGCGCCGCCGTGCGCGGTGCCGCTGAGGGAAGCGGCCACCGGGTCGAAGTCCGTGACCCGCCAGGAGTCGCCGTCACGGCCCAGCCAGTCGCCCGCGTGGCGGAAGGTGTGGACGAGCCCGTCCGCGGTGACCGTGACGGTGCCGTCGTGGACGGTGCAGCCCGCGGGGGCCTCCCGTTCGACGGGGTCGAGCCCTGCCACGCGCAGCGGGAAGACCAGGGGTGCCGGGGTGCCGCCGAGCCGCCAACCGCTGGGCACCGAGAAGGGGTCGCTCCAGCCTTCGCCCACGGCGGGGGAGAGCCGGTCCCGGCGTAGGGCCGCGGCAGCCGCGTACACCTCGTCGGGTACGCCGGCCGGGATCAGGTCGGCCGCATCGCGCTCCACCAGCCCGGTGTCCATCTCGCCCGAGACGACATCGGGGTGGGCCAGGAGCCGGCGCAGGAACCCGGCGTTGGTGGGCACACCCAGCGTGACGGTGTCGGCGAGCGCCGCGCGCAGTCTGCGCAGGGCGGTCGGCCGGTCCGGCCCGTACGCGATGACCTTGGACAGCATGGGGTCGTAGAGGCTGGACACCTCGGAGCCCTCGCTCAGCCCGGAGTCGGTGCGGATGCCGTGCCCCTGGGGTTCGTGCAGGGCGAGGATCGTGCCACCGGAGGGGAGGAAGCCCCGGGAGGGGTCCTCCGCACAGATGCGCGCCTCTATGGCGTGGCCGGTGAGGGTGATGTCGTCCTGTGCGTACGGCAGGCGCTCGCCGGCGGCGACCCTCAGTTGCCACTCCACTAGGTCGAGGCCCGTGATCAGTTCGGTGACCGGGTGTTCCACCTGGAGGCGGGTGTTCATCTCCATGAAGTAGTAGGCGCCGCGGTCTGTGCCGGGGACGATGAACTCGACCGTGCCCGCGCCCACATAGCCGCAGGAGCGGGCCGCTTCCACGGCCGCGGCGCCCATCGCCGCCCGGGTCTCGTCGTCGAGCAGCACCGAGGGGGCTTCTTCGATGACCTTCTGGTGGCGGCGCTGGAGGGAGCACTCCCGCTCGCCGAGGTGCACCACGTTGCCGTGTGCGTCGGCGAGCACCTGGATCTCGATGTGTCGGGGCCGGTCGATCCACCGCTCCACGAGCAGCGTGTCATCGCCGAAGGAGGAGCGCGCCTCGCGTCGGGCCGCGGCGATCTCCTCCAGCAGTTCCGACTCGGCTCGGGTGAGCCGCATGCCCTTGCCGCCGCCGCCCGCCGACGGTTTGAAGAGGACGGGCATGCCGATCTCGCGCGCCGCGGCGGCGAGTTGATCATCGGTGAGTCCCGAACCGGAGGAGCCGGGCACGACGGGAACACCGGCGGCGCGGACGGTCTCCTTGGCGCGGATCTTGTCGCCCATCAGCGCGATGGCCTCGGGCGGCGGGCCGATGAAGACCAGTCCCGCATCGGCGCAGGCACGGGCGAAGGGGGCGTTCTCGGCCAGGAAGCCGTAGCCGGGGTGGACGGCCTGGGCGCCGGTTCGCGCGGCGGCCTCCAGCAGTCGGGGGACGGACAGATAGCTCTCGGCCGCGGACGGCGGCCCGATGCGGACGGCGGTGTCGGCCTCGTGGACATGGCGGGCGTCCGCGTCCGCGTCGGAGAAGACGGCGACCGAGCGGACTCCCAGGGACCTGAGGGTCCGGATCACGCGGACCGCGATCTCACCCCGGTTGGCCACCAGGACCGTGTCGAACATGGCCGGTGCCGCGCCGGTGGGCCCGGCCGGGTTTCGTGGGTGCTGCATCGTCACGGTGTGTCCTCACATCCGGAAGACGCCGAAGCCGGGCTCACCCAGCGGCGCGTTGGCACAGGAGGTGAGGGCGAGGCCCAACACCTGACGGGTCTCCATGGGGTCGATCACGCCGTCGTCCCACAGCCGGGCCGTGGCGTAGTAGGCGCTGCCCTGCTGCTCGTACTGGGCGCGGATCGGGGCCTTGAAGGCTTCCTCGTCCTCGGTGGCCCAGCCCTCGCCGCGCGCCTCCAACTGGTCCCGCTTGACGGTGGCGAGGACGGACGCGGCCTGTTCCCCACCCATGACCGAGATCTTGGCGTTGGGCCACATCCACAGGAACCGGGGGGAGTAGGCCCGGCCGCACATCGAGTAGTTGCCCGCGCCGTAGGAGCCGCCGACGACGACGGTCAGTTTGGGTACGCGGGCGCAGGCGACGGCGGTGACCATCTTGGCGCCGTGCTTGGCGATGCCGCCCGCCTCGTAGTCCCGGCCGACCATGAATCCGGAGATGTTCTGGAGGAAGAGCAGCGGGATGCCGCGCTGGTCGCACAGTTCGATGAAGTGGGCGCCCTTCTGGGCGGACTCGGCGAACAGGATGCCGTTGTTGGCGACGATGCCGACGGGGTGGCCGTGGATGCGGGCGAACCCGGTGACCAGCGTCTGCCCGAACTCAGACTTGAACTCGGCGAACCGGGAGCCGTCGACGACGCGTGCGATCACCTCGCGCACGTCGTAGGGCGTACGGGAGTCGACGGGCACCGCGCCGTACAGACCGGCGGGGTCGACCTTGGGTTCGTCGGCGGCGGTGACCGTCCAGGGCAGGGGGCCGCGGGCGGGCAGGGTGGCGACGATGTTGCGGACGATGCGCAGGGCGTGGGCGTCGTCCTCGGCGAGGTGGTCGGTGACCCCGGAGACACGGGAGTGGACCTCACCGCCGCCGAGTTCCTCCGCCGTCACGACCTCGCCGGTGGCGGCCTTCACCAGGGGCGGGCCGCCGAGGAAGATCGTGCCCTGGTTGCGGACGATGACGGCCTCGTCGCTCATCGCGGGCACATAGGCGCCGCCCGCCGTGCAGGAGCCGAGGACGGCGGCGATCTGGGGGATGCGCGCACCGGACAGCCTGGCCTGGTTGTAGAAGATCCGGCCGAAGTGGTCCCGGTCGGGGAAGACCTCGTCCTGAAGGGGGAGGAAGGCCCCGCCGGAGTCCACGAGATAGACGCACGGCAACCGGTTCTCCAGGGCGATCTCCTGGGCGCGGAGGTGCTTCTTCACCGTCATGGGGTAGTAGGTGCCGCCCTTGACGGTCGCGTCGTTGGCGACGATCAGGGTCTCACGCCCGCTGACCCGCCCGATTCCGGCGATGACTCCGGCTGCCGGGGCCTGGTCGCCGTACATCCCGTGGGCGGCGAGGGGGGCCAGCTCAAGGAAGGGGGAGCCGGGGTCGAGCAGGGTGTCGACGCGCTCGCGCGGGAGCAGTTTGCCGCGGGCGGTGTGTCGGGCCCGGGCCTTCTCCCCGCCGCCGAGCCGCGCGGCGGCCAGCTTGTCACGCAGTGTGTCCACCAGCTGCCGGTGCGCCTCCTCGTTGGCCTGCCAGGCCGCGGAGGAGGGGTCTGCCGTGCTGGTCAGCACGGGTGCCTGCTGCATCGTGTCGAGCCCCCTTGCCCGGACGACGGTCTCGTACGCCTGGTACGCCGTCGTTCGACCTCAATCGAGTGGATCATGTCGAATCAGTTGGGTTGTGCCGCGGAAATCCAGTTAATGAGCGTTAACGTACTCCTTTAGGTTAACGAGCGCTAACAGCGTTGTCTAGAATCTGATGCATGAGCACCAGGACGGATGCCACGACCCGCCGAGAGCAGATCCTCAAGGAAGCCGCCCGCCTCTTCGCGGAGCGCGGCTTCCATGGCGTCGGCGTCGACGAGATAGGGGCGGCCGTCGGCATCAGCGGCCCTGGCCTCTACCGCCACTTCGCGGGCAAGGACGCCATGCTCGCCGAACTCCTCGTGGGCATCAGCGAGCGGCTCCTGAGCGGTGGGCGGCTGCGGGTCGAGGAGTCGGCCACCGACGCGGAGGCGCTCCTCGCATCGCTCATCGACGGCCACATCGACTTCGCCCTCGACGACCGCCCCCTGATCACCCTCCACGACCGGGAGCTCGATCGACTGCGGGAGCGCGACCGCAAGTTGGTGCGCCAGCTCCAGCGGCAGTACGTGGAGCTCTGGGTGGCGGCCGTACGGGAACTGCACCCGCAGATCGAGGAGGCCGAGGCCAGGGCCGCCGTCCACGCCGTGTTCGGCCTGCTGAACTCCACCCCGCACCTCGGGTCGTACGGTGACGGGCTCCTGGGGCGGGCCGCGACGGAATCGCTGCTGCGCCGCCTGGCGCACGGAGCCTTCGCCGCCCTCACGCCCTGAGGGGTGCCCTCCGGTGTCCTGGGCTTTCCGACCGACGGGCCGCGGGTCACCTGCACAGTGATCAATGCCCCAGCCGCAGCCATGGGGGCGTGTCATCCGGGGTCTGACGGCACAATGGGTCCATGTCGATACCGAGCCGTGCCGCCCTCGTCGAACACCTCGTCCGCACCCGTATCGCAGGGAACGTCGCGACCCCCCGCGACAACAACCTCTCCCACTACCGTCTCCTTGCCAACGGCGATCGCCACTACTGGCTCGGACTGGAACTCGGTGACCGCTGGACGGACGAGCAGGACGTCCTCGCGGTGATGGCCGAGCGGTGCGGGGTCAACGACGACCCCGAGCACCGCAGCGGACAGGACACCATCGACCCGCAGCTCACCGTCGACGCACTCGACCGCTTCGCCGCTCGGCTCCGCAAGGCCGCGGCCGGCCGGGAGCGGGTGCTCTTCGCCACCGGCCACCCCGGCGGTCTGCTCGATGTCCACCGGCAGACCGCGGACGCCCTGCGGGCCGCCGGCTGCGAGATCGTGCGCATCCCCGGGGGAGTGCGGGCGGACGAGGGCATGGTGTTCCAGTTCGCCGACGTGGCCATGTTCGAGAGCGGGGCGACGCTCTGGCACACCCACTCGCCCGCGCCGATGGCCGCCATCTTGGACGCGTTGGAGTACGAGGGCAGACCCCAGCCCGATCTGGTCGTGGCGGACCACGGCTGGGCTGGCTGCGCGGGTCAACGAGGGCTCGACGCGGTGGGGTACGCCGACTGCAACGACCCCGCCCTCTTCATCGGCGAGGCGGAGGGCACCCTTCAGGTGACGATCCCGCTCGACGACCATGTGATGGACCCGCGGTTCTACGACCCGATGGCCGACTACCTGCTGAACGCCGCCGGACTGTTGTAGGCGCACGGGGGTGCTGTGACGGGAGTGTGGCATCGGACGGTCTCGGTGCCCACGGCCCGGCCGCCCTCCCGTACGGTCGCGGTACGGAATCGCGGTACGGAACCCGTGGAAGGAGACCCGGTGCACCGAGGCCAGAGCGAGCCCGACGACCGCTTCCGACGTGCCAGGGCCCTGCGCAGGGTGCAACTCGGGCTGTTCGCGCTGGTCGTCGTGCTGGTGGCGTTCCGCATCATGAACGACGACCTCGCCAGCGCCGACGAGTCCGCCTTGTTCGGTCTGACGGCCGTGGCCGGTCTGCTCATCGGCGTGCTGGAGCGCTACCGGGCGGGCTTTGCGAAACGGCCCCGGTGAGCCCCCCGATGCCCCCCGATGAGCCCGCGCACCCGGTGGCTCAGCCCTCCTCGACCGTCCAACGCCGGGAGTCGATCGGCAGCCGAAGGTAGTTCATCGCCAATCGGCCGACCACGGTCGCGAGAATGGCCTTCTCGTCCTGTTCGTCGTCGTACTCGTTGGTGCCGGTGCCGGTGCCGTTGCCGTTGCCGTTGTTGTTCTCGTTCTCGTTCTCGTTCAAGGGCAATGGGCCGGTCGCCGGCGGCCCCCAGTCGATGGTCACGTACCCGTTCGGCTGCCAACTCTCCACGGACCACCACAGGCTCCCGAACACATCGAACGCCGAGAGCACTCCCTGGGGCTCATCGGCGTACGGGTAAGGGAGGTTGATCGAGTTCCCCCGCAGTTGCAGCCACCGGGACTCGTCCTCGCTGTCGCTCGCCGTGACCGTGAAGTCGAAGTTCTCCGCGGCGATCTGCTCGAACAGCCGGGTCACGAGGAGTGTGGGGTCCAGCGCCATGCATCCGTCCTCTCGTACTGCCCGGGACTCGTGTACCACCCGGGGCTCTCAGGTCTCCTGGGGCCCGTGCACCGCCAGGGCCCTCGTGTGGTGCCCGGCAGGGTGATCGCGGCCCCGGCGATCAGATGTCCTGATCCGCCCGTCGATGCTCACCGACCTGGTGCCGCCACGCTGCCCAGGGGATGAACGTACCGACGAAGGCCAGGGCCGCGCAGAGCAGGAGGAACCCCTGTGACGTGCCCTGGGCGAGGGCGGCCACGATGCCGACCGGTGCCCCGACCGTCAGCCCCAACATGCCTTTCCAGTCTCGGGCGTATCCCTTGCGGTGGAAGCTGGTGCACAGGACGAGGAAGGAGATCATCACGGCCGCGAAGTACCCGTGGCCCCCGTCCGGCACGGTGCACTCGTTGGGCAGGGAGGTTCCACAGCCCAACTCCACCGCACCGGCCGCCGCCCACCCGAGGACGGCCACGGCCACGGCGTTGATCGCCGCCCCCACCCATATCCGATGCATCCGCCGATCCTAGGCCGTGTCCACTGGCCGAGGACTGTCGCACTGCCACCGAATCCCTGGCCCGGGCACGGCCTATCGAATGGTGGATTCGGGGTGCTGTGCGTCCCACTCCCGGCGTGAGAGCGCGATGGCATCCTGGTGCTGCGCCGACCAGTCCGCGAGGGCCTTCACCAGATGGGTGAGGCTGTGGCCGGTCGCGGTGAGCGCGTACTCCACCTGCGCGGGGACCGTCGGATACACCGTGCGGGTCACCAATCCGTCCCGCTCCAACCGTCGCAGGGTGAGGGTCAGCATCCGTTGGGAGATGCCGGGTACGGCACGTTGGAGCTGTCGGAAGCGTCGTACGCCCTGGGCAAGCTCCACCACGGCGAGGACCGACCACTTGTCCCCGATGCGGTCGAGGACATCGCGGATTCCGCAGTCCTCGTGCTCGTCGCCGCAGCTGACCACCGGTTCGCCGGTTACCTCCGTGTGCCCCACTGACATCGAAGTGCCTCCTTATGTTCCCTCGAACATCCACGCAGGATGTTCCAGGTTACTGAAGAGAACCTCCAACCAACGGAGAAGCAATGATCTTGGTCACTGGTGCCAACGGAGCTCTGGGCGCCCTGGTGGCGGGGCAGTTGGCGGGCCGGTGTGACACGGTACTCGGCACCCGCGATCCCGCCCGGACCGCGACCGCCCTACCGGTCCGCCGCATCGACTTCGACGACGAGGACTCCCTGGCCCGGGGCTTCGCCGGGGTGGACGTCCTGCTGATGGTCTCGGCCGGCTTCGGCGAGGACGACACCGTCCTGGCCCGCCACGGCGCAGCGATCGACGCCGCCGAGAAGGCCGGCGTGGGACATGTGGTCTACACGAGTCTGACGGCCGCGGGCGACCACCTTCCGTACGCGCTGCCCCATCGCTGGACCGAACGCCGGCTGCGGGAGAGCGGCATGGACTGGACCATCCTGCGCAACGGTCTGTACGCCGAACTACTGGGCGCCCTCGCGACACCGTCCCCGGACGGACGGATCACCGCTCCGCTCGGTACGGGAGCACTGGCCGCCGTCGCCCGGGCCGACCTCGCCGAAGCGGCGGCCAAGGTGGTGGTGAACGCGTCGGCACACGTGGGAAGGACCCATGAACTCGTCGGTGAACGTGCTGTGAGCGGCGCCCAACTGGCCGCTGCCCACGGCCCGCACATCAGCTATGCGCCGACGACGCTCGCCGAGGCCCGCGCCGTCATCGCCGCATCCGCCGTCGAACCGTTCCAGGTGCCGATGCTCGTGGGCACCTACTCGGCCATCGCCGCCGGAATGCTCGCGGACACCGGCGGCGAGCTACGGGAGCTGCTGGGTCGGGCGCCGCTCTGCCCGCTGTCCGCCGCGGTCGCCGGGTAGCGCCCGATCAGTCCAGCAGATTGCTGAGGGTCACATAGAGGAGCACTCGGCCCCGGGGATCCTCTGAGTCGTCCACCCCGATGCAGAGGTCGCGCCGGTCCAGTAGCCAGCCGTTGGGGCGGCAGGTTTCCCGCGGCCGATCAAGGGTGCGGACGATCTCGTCCCGGGAGAGCCCGTTCGTACTGCCGATCTCCAACAGCCGATAGCAGTTCCCCGAGCCGCAGCTGCTCGTCTCGGACAGCACGGTGAGGCCCGCGGGGAGTGGGGGCACGGCCCGCGCCGATGGCATGGACGCCTCGGTCATCAGCAGGGCGTACAACAAGGAGCCCGCACCGGTGACGGCGAGCAGGGTTCCCAGCAGGCCGATCGCCCCGTTGCGGCGATGGGCCCAAGCCCTCGATCCGGGCCCCTCCTGATGGTGCTCCCAGGCGCATCCGCAGACGATGAGCGCGGTGCCGGCGACCGCGTAGACGAGATGGGCATCGGCGCGGAGGCCGATGACCCAGCCGTGTTGGACGGCGACCAGCACCGCGGCACCCATGAGCAGGGGTACGGCGACTGCCCATCCGATCAGCCGGGTACGCGCCAGCCGCCACCAGGCGATCGGTGGTACGGCGGCGAAGATCAGCCCCAGAACGGCCAACCACATCCGGAGCCCCTCCCGCGGTGGACGACGGCGCTACGCCTGGGGACGTGGTTGTTCAGGTGTTCGGTTCCTCGTCGGGTGCCCGCCCGGGCGGTGAGCCCGGGAACGGTCCCGCGAGTTCGACATAGGCGGAGAGTTCGGCCGCGGAGGTGAGCAGCGCCAGCCGACGCCGGGTGAGCCGCTCGTGCCAGTCGTGAAGGGCGGCCTCCAGGGCTTCCACACCACCGGCGTTGCGCACCTGCTCCAGCAGGGGTGCGATGTGCTCCAGCGGATAGCCTCCGCGGCGCAGTTGCCGTACGAGGTGGGCATCGCGCACATCGGACGCCGTGTAGGTGCGGTAGCCGGTGGCCCGGTCCCGGCTCGGGCGGACCAGCCCCACCCACTCCCAGGCCCGTAGGGTCGCCGGCCGGACGCTCAACTGCCGGGCGAGCGGACCGATGAAGCTGTCCGTGCCCTCGGGGCCGCGTTTGCGGCTGTGTCCGGGGCCGTGTCCTGGGCTGTGCTGTGGACCGTGTCCTGGGCCGTGTTGTGGGCCGTGCCCTGGGCCGTGTTGTGGGGCGGGATCGGTCGAGGTCAGGTCGACCAGGGCGGCTTCCACCGCGGCGAGCGTCGCACGGTCCTGGCGGAGTTGGCCGTGGGTGTCGTCGACCAGGGTGAGGGCCGCATCGAGGTCACCGTCGTTGAGTTCCCGCAGGATCTGGGCGGCCTGCTGATGGCCGTGGCCGGGGATGAGGGCGATGAAGGTACGCAGGGCCTGGGCATGCAGTCGGGTGTAGATCCGATAGCCGTGTGCGGTGCGTTCGGCCGGCGGCAGGATGCCTTCGTCCTCGTAGTTCCGGACCGCCTGGGTGGACAGTCCGTGTTCGCGCGCCAGATCAACCGGCCGTAGTCCCCGCTTGCCCATCCGTTTCCCTCTTGAAGGTTCTCGTTCATTTATGCAGCTGGACATCGGAAAAGCTTAATTTGGCAATCAAGGTTGGTGTTGATGGTATCGACAACGGGGGCGGGTGCTCGGGGAGCTATGGGCGTACTGTGCGCCCCGGGCCGACGGAGCTCGCCGCGGGATGCCGATCCGGATGTCGATCCGCACCTCACCGCCACGATCCCCACGACGGGGTGCCCGCCCGCTCCCCGCGGAGCGAACACCCCAACCTCCTCGCTGAGTAGCCCACAGCTAGGCCACGTCGATGCCATGGTCCTGTACGAGTGCCTCCAGGCCGCCCGGATAGCCCTTGCCGCCCACCACGAACTCCCAGTCGCCGCCCGCGCGCCGACGGAACGAACCGAGGACCAGCGCGGTCTCTCCCGGTCGTCCGTCCGACACCGTCAGCCGGTCCAACTCCTGGCCCGCCACATCCCGCAGTACGATCCCCGCCCGGGTGAATCCCGCAAGGTCGGCCCTGGGATTCACCTCGGGGTCCACGGCCGCCGCGATCACCAGCCGGTCGGCCTGCGCCGGCAGATCGTCGAACGCCACCCGCAGGGCCGCCTTGTCCCCGGTCGCGGTCGCCGCCACCGACCGAACGGATCCGTCCGGAGTCCGCTCGTTGTTGAAGAAGACGAAGTGGTCATCGCTCAACACCCGGCTACCGCGACACACCAGCGCACACACGTCCAGCGCCACCGAGCCCGCCCAGGTCATCCCCAGCAGATTGGCTTCCTCCTCCTGCGCCGCGGGCGGAGCCGTCCGCTGGGTCGGCACCGTTCCCGTACCGAGCCGTCCGCGCAGTCCGTGCCGGCCCAGGAGGTCCACCAACTCCTCCCCGGTCACCAGGGTCAACGGCTTGCCGTTGGCGAAGGTGTACGAGCCCGGCCCGAACCCGGACGTGGTCACCAGCACGCCCTTGTTGGCGCCCGAGCCCTGCACCGTCCCGTAGAGGTCCCGCACGGCACTCGGCGGCACGGTGTTGCGGTACCGCTTGACCTGCACGATGATCCGGCCGCCGCTGATCGGGTCCGGATCGTACGCCTCCACGTCGACACCGCCGTCGTTGGACCGCTGGGTGGTGACGGCCTGCATGCCGCGGGCCCGGAACAACTCGGCGACCAGCCCTTCAAAGCCCACCGGGTCCATCTCCAACAGATCCGGCTCCTCGTCGCCGCCGCCGTGGGACACGACCCCGCCGCCGACGTCCTCGGGCACCCGCCCCGGCCGTACCGCCACCCGCTGGTCGGGCTTGGCGGACAGTTGCCCCCGCATCCCCTCCAGACACTCGACCGCACCCACCTGCCCCAGGTTCAGCCGACCGAAGTCACCCCGCGACACCGACACCGTGCTCAGCACGATGTCCTTGCGCTGCCCGGTCGCCGGGTCCACGTCATCGACGAACCCGTTGAGCGCCACCGAATCCAACACCCCGAACTCGTCCGCCGCGAAGAGGTCCCGAAGGGCCAGCAGCACACACTGTGCGACCACGTCCCGGTAGAGCGCCCTGCGCTGTCCCAACGGTCGGGGGCTCTCCTTCTCCTGGTCCGAGGAGACCACATAGCGAACCGACTTGGCCTCGGGCACCACATCGAAGCCGGGCAGTTCCCAGTTCAGCACCAACTGCCGGGCCGCCCGGTCGAAGGCCGCCACCACCTGCCGCGGCAACCCCTCGGGCCAGGTCGTCGACGCGTACAGCGCGGCCGAGAAGTACTCCACCACCGTCTCCGGGTCCCCGGCGCGGAGCGCGTTCACCATTCCGGCGATACCGTCGTTGTGCTGCTGGATCTCCGTGCGGCGCGCCCGGGCCCAGGCGTCGTACTGGCTCCGGTACTCCGCCAACTGCCGCACCCGCTGGGACTCCGCGGCCTGGGCCAACCCCAGGTCGTGCCGGTAGCGCGTCTGCGCCTCCTGCTCGGCCGCGGCCCGCCGGGACGCCGTCCAGCCGCCCTGCGCACGGTAGTTGTTGGGATCCGGCATCGGCACAGGATGCACCAACTGGCCCGGTGAGAAGGGCTCGATCTCCTCCTGACGGGTCAGCATCGCGGTACGGAACGCCTCCCCCCGACATCCGGTGGCCAGCAGACCGGTCAGCTCCGCGACCCGCGCCTCCAACTCGGCCGTCCGCGCCCTCGCATCCGCCTCCCGGCGCTGCTTGTAGGCGGCCTGCTGCTCCCGGTGCATCCGGGCCATGTCCCGCTGGTAGAGGCGCTGTTGGCGCTCCTGCTCGCGCTGCGCTCGAATCGTGGCGCGGTAGTGGGCCTCCGCTTCCCGCTGCTGCCGCCTCTGCGCCTCTGCCCAGGCTCCGATCAACCCGCTAGAGCGACGACTCATCTCGCCCCTCGCCTCCCCACAGGGCCACTCAGCCCCCCAAGACATATGAAAACGTCAGTCTCTCGAACCTGACGGGCAATAGCGCTGTTTTCGCTGACCTCGCCGGGGGAAGCGCGCGTGTCGGACCTGGATTCCCGAGATCGCGGTGTCCGCCGCGTGCCGCGGACCAACTGCACGCGGCAGTGTGGGTGCGGGACGGATCGGTGGGCCCACCGCCCCACCACCCATGTGCTACGAGGCGCTACCCGCGCGTCCCGGACACAGAGACCGCCTGCTCCCACAGGTCCAGCCCCGCCCGCAGGAGTTCATTCACCGCCGCGGTCTCCTCGTCCGTCCAGGCTTCCTCGCTGTCGTCCGACGCCAGTGGATCGCCCTCGTAGAACTTCTCGTACGCACTGTCGTGCACCGGTCCCTGCGCGGGCAGCGACGAGCGGTCCTCCAGCGTGTGGGAGAGGTCTTCGAGGAAGTTCCACGCATCCAGCAACAGCCCGGGGGGCGCCGAGCTAAGCCGCGGTTGCCAGACCCACTCCCGTACGAGGGACAGATCGAGCGAGTCGTCCTCCTCGCTGATCAGCGTCCATCTGCTGCGCTCGCCCTGCTCTTCCAGGGACTGGAGGTCTTCGAACACCAGCAGCCGCCCGTGCTCGTCGACGGCGAACTCATTGGGGTCGTCGCCCGTTCCGGGCTGCCAGACGACGAAGAGGTCCCCACTCTTGGTGATGATCCGGTACGGATAGTGCTCAGCCATGCGGGGCCCCCAACAATTGCGTGGCGACACCCGCCACGGCACCATCCTGCCTGCGGCGATCACCGTACGGTGACGCAGGTCCGGGCCGCCCGGGGCGCAGGGTTCCGAAGACGACGGTCGGGGTGCGCGCCGGTTGCCACGACGGGCCCTCTACGCGAACGATCGCCGCCTGCTCCAGAAGAGGCACCTTGCCGCACTGCTTCGCGGTAACTTCCGTACGGCACTGGGTAGTTGTGTTGCAGAACGCCCTCCGGAGCAAGGGGGCATCACCGTACAATTGCCGCGTGTCGGTTACCTCACATCTCTATCATGGCGAATTGGGCGATTGGTGCGAGACCCGACTGACCGGGTCGGCGGAGGTGGCACGATATCTGGTCCAACAGGTCCGCGAGGGTGAGGTCACCCGCCCCGAAGGTCCTGTCTCCCAACTCCACTGGAGCCAGGCCGGACGCGCCTTCTCCCATCGCATGGCGCACCTGATCCAGTTCGCACCTCCCTACTCGGCGTTGCTCGGCCTGGTCAGAGCGGGACTCGTCCCCCGCTCATGGGCCGATGCCGAGGCGGCCCAGTACCCGACGCACGGGTCTCTGACGGGCGATCGACGTGAACGGGCCGTGGACCTGCGTCCCACACTGAGCGGCTGGGTCGACCTACGAGCGGCACGCGACGCGGGTGCGTCGGTGGGCGTGGTGGTGGCCGCCCAGGAACAGAGACACCGTGACCACTCGCGTCCGGGCCGACCGGACGAAGAGGTACTCAGCCAACTGTTCGACCGGATGCGCGCCTACTTCCACGAGCACTCCACCCTGGGGCAGCTCGGCGAACCGGGCCCCGAGCGCGGCTTGGCCAGGTTGTGCTGGATCCTCGGCTCGTTCCAGTACGCCTACCGCAACAACAGCATCGACAGCCCGCTGTTCAGGGTGTTCCGCGATGACGTGCCGAGCGTTGAGGACATACACCGGGGCGCCAGCGACGACGAGATCGCCGACCCACTGGCACTGACACAACGCCTACGGACCTCAGGCGCACTGGAGCAGATGCGCCGCCTCGCGGGCGACCCTCCTCCGGGCATGCCCTGGGGCATCACGGCCCCCGTCATCTTCGACCACTGGGACGACAACACCTTCCTGCTCGACGGCCCCGAAGGCTCGACCCTGATGGAGGTCGTCTCACTGGCTCACTTCACCGCCAACAGCCGGGTGCGACGCCGCATTTGGAACCTACTCGCGTACGCCTGGCTCGACACGGCCGACACCTACCGCATCCGCAACATCGCCCTGTACTTCGCCCGGTACGGAGTGCTCGTCACCATTCCGGTGACCCGCCTGGCGGAGGCATTGCTCGAAGGTCGCGACGCACAGGACGTCAGAAATGAGTTCGTCGGTCTGGCGACCCGCCTGCGTGATGTGGACCGCGCCCGCAGGCAAGAGTGGCGCCTGGCCTCCGAACAGTAGCGAAGGCCGTGGCGCGCCTGCCTTCAACGGGCGCAGACGATGTCCCGTCCGGGCAGTGTCCCGTGCAGCAGATAGGTGTTCACCGTCTCGTCGACGCAGTCGTTGGGGTAGTGGCCGTAGATCGTGTGCCCCCGGACGGGCACGGTCACCAGCCGGGAGCCGCGCATCGCCCGATGCATCCGCAGCCCCGACTCATAGGTGGTTCGGGAGTCCCCGGTCGCCTGGACCTGGAGCGCGGGAACCTCGTTGTCGATCCTGGTCAGTGACTCGCGCGGCTGCTCCGGCCAGAACGCGCAGGGGAGCGGCGCATGGGTCAGGGGCCCGAACACCGGTTGTGATGCACGGACGCGTTGGACTGCTCTCCAGTAGTGCTCTGGGTCGCTGGGCATGGCGGCGTCGGCGCAGACGATGCCCAACTGGCCCGCGTAGTCCGCTGCCCGGTCGGAACCCACGGACGCGAACAGCAGGTCCAGGATGCCCTGAAGCCAAGGCGGTACGGTGACCGGCTTCCCGTCCGCCGTGGCCGTGGCCGCGTCCGACAGGATCCGCAGCATCTGCGCAAATTGCGGATCCGCCGTGTCATCGGTCACGGAGACGTAGAACAGCAGCGGCAACTCATGGTCGCTGATCCGATGTCCACCGAGGTGGATCGGTGCCTTCCGCGCCCGAGCGACCATGGCCTCCACTCCGGCGCGCACCTCGGCGGGCGTACGCCCGAGCCCGTACTCACCGTGCCGCGGCGCGACCCAGCGTGCGAAGTCGTCGAGCGCCCGCTCATTGGCGAGGCCCGTGCGGCGCACCATCCGCAGCGGGTACTCGGCGGGGTCCGGTGCACTGTCCAGGACCAACCGATCGACCCGCTGCGGGAACATCTGGGCGTAGGTGGAGCCCAGGACCGTCCCGTACGAATGCCCGAACCACGAGGTCTTCGCCTCGCCCAGAGCACTGCGGACGATGTCCACGTCCCGGGCGACATTGCGAGTCGACAGATGCGGCAGCAGATCGGCTTGCTCGTCCCAGCAGGTGCGGGCGTCCTTCCGGGCGAGCCGTACGCTCTCGTCGAACCCCGCCCGGTCGGGCCCCGGCGCGTACAGGAGCCAGCTGCTGCGATCCAGCCCGCAGTCCGCGGGAGTGCTCTCGCCGAGCCCGCGGGTGTCCATGCCGATCACGTCGTACGCCGCCGCCACCCCCGGGCTCATCACCCTCCGCAGATCCCGCGGCATGGCCAAGCCCCGGACGCCGGGCCCGCCCGGGTTGGTCTGGAGGATGCCGCGGCGCTTCGCCGGATCGGACGAGGTGATCCGTGAGATCGCGATCTCGATGGTGCGGCCTCCCGGCCTGCCGTAGTCGAGCGGGACGGTGATCCGCGCGCACCGCGTACCGCTCGCGGCGAGCGAGACGTCCCTACAGGCTGTCCATGTGACGGGCTGCTTCCGAAACCGCTCCAGCGCGTGGTCCCCCGCGGTGGGGGATGCAGCGACGGGTGCCCCGGCGGTCATGGCGAGGGCTGCGATCGACAGGGCGACCGCGCCGAGAACTGCGGTTCTCTTCATGATCTCGAACGCTACTGGCGCCGCTGTGGGCCGTGTCCGATCGGCGGTGGCGTGTCGTCCCGCTGTCCCGCTGTCCCGCTGTCTCGCTGTCTCGCTGTCCCGTCGTCCCATCGTCCCGTCGTCCCGTCGTCCCATCGTCCAGTCGTCCAGTCGTCCAGTCGTCCAGTCGTCCCGTCGGACGTCGACGCGGCGCCTGCTTCGTGGCGCGCATCCGCCCGGACCGGGCCACCGCGCGACTCGCCGTGGTCAAGAGGGGTGCACACTGCCGGCCTCCGGCATTGTCGCTCTGCTGTGCGGCTGACAACATCACTGACTGGGGCCCGGTGGAGGCGCCGGAGATGGGGGAGTATGTCCACGGTCTTTCTGGTGATCAGATTTGCGCTGGCGTTGACGTTCGCCGCAGCAGGTGTGCTGGCCCTGGTGACCGGGCGCGTGGCCTTTCCCTGGCTCCGCCGGAGCGTGCACCGGCCGGGGATATGGGGTGCCGGTGCCCTCCTGCTGGGTGCGGCCCTCGGGCTGCAACCGGTGCTCCCCTTCGAGGTCCAGATTCCGCTGATGCTCGTCGGCCTGCTGTTGATCGGGCTGTCCCAGCTCTGGTGGCGCCGAAGGGTCTCCGGGACCGACTGAACGGACGGCCCCTGTTGCCGGCCCGCCTGTGCGCCATGGTGTGCCGGTGGCACCGGCTGTTGCGGTCCACCGAGAGTGCTCACCGCCCGTGGCGCACGGTCGGGGATCGGACGGTCGGCGCGGGTGTCAGCCGTGGGCACGGTCCAGGGCGTGGAGTTCGGCGGCGGCTTCGCTCTGGAGCGGGTGGTGGTGCTCGGTGAGCGTGTGCAGGGCGGAGGCCAGCGCCGTACGGGCTTCCCCGAGGCGGTCGAGCTGCCGCAGGACGCGTCCGAGTTCCAGTTGCGCGGGCCCGGACCACCCCGGCATGTCCATCTCCTCGAAGGTGTCCCATGCCCTTCGCAGGGGAGCTTCTGCCTCCTGCCATCGGTCGAGCGCCGCATAATCATTGCCGAGGTGTTGCAGGGTGACGGCGTGGAACAGGGCGAGGAGATGGGGTGCCTGCCCTGAGATTCCCTGGTCGCAGATCTCCAGGCCGTACAGATGGTGTTCGAGTGCCTGATCGGCGCGGCCGTGTTCGCGCAGGGTCTCGCCGAGCGCGTTGAGGGTGGTCAGTTCGGCGAGCCTGCCCGAGGTCGACGGGTTGTCGCGGTGGCAGGCAGCCGCCGCGTGGAGCCGGGCGATGGCTTCGTCCGTCCGGCCGAGACGGCGCAGCGCACCGGCGCCGTATCCCAGCGCCCAGCCCGTCTGGAGAGAGTCCCCGCAGGCACGGGCCACGGCGAGGGCGGCGTCGGCGGCTTCGAGTGCCGCATAAGGGTTGTGGGCGCACCTGTTCTGGGCCCAGGCGAGGTAGTTGAGTTGCGTCGCTTCTTCGTGCGGGCTGCCGAGGGCCCGGGCGGCGTCGGTGCCGTGTTGGAACACGGCCGTCCACTGCTGCCAGTGCTGGGTCAGGTCGGAGAACCAGTGCATCGCCTCGGCAGTGTCGAGGACCTGTCGGTACCGGCCGACGGTGTGGGCGTGGTGCAGGGCGGCGAGCCACTGGTCCCGCTCGGCTTCCAGCCAGGCGCGGGCCTGGTCGCGACCGGTGGGGGCGGTGGCCGGATCGGGGTCGCCGGCCGGTGTGCTGTGCCGCTCGGCGTCGAAGTGGAGCGCGGCCGTGGTCGCCCGGGCCAGCATCCAGCGGGTGGTGCGGTCCAGCGCCTCGTCCCGGGTGGGCGGGTCGTCCTCGGCGGTCGACTGTTCGGCCGCGAACAGCTTGAGGAGGTCATGGAGCCGGTAACGCTCCGCCGTTGCATCGACCTGGAGCAATCCGCGGTCGCAGAGTTCCTCCAGGCGCAGTCCGGCGTCGCGGAGCGGGATTCCGGCGAGGAGTGCGGCGGTCTCGGGGCTCACGTCCTGGCCTGCGGCGAGCGCACAGCGCCGCAGGAGGAGCCGCGATGGGGCGTCGAGTTGTTGGTACGAGAGCGCGAAGGCGGCCCGAACCCTCAGGTCGCCCGCCTGGAGGGTGTCCAGCCTTCTTTCCTCGCGGTCGAGTTGGGCGGCGAGCTTGCCGAGGCTCTCGTGCGGCCGGGCGGCGAGGCGCTGGCCGGCGATGCGCAGGGCCAGCGGCAGCCGCCCGCACAGATCGGCCAGATCGCGGGTGGCCTGCGCCTCGCGTGAGACGCGCTCGACGCCGACGATACGGGTGAGCAGTTCGACCGCTTCCTCACGGCGTAGCAGTGAGAGTTCCACCCGGTGCACTGCTTCCAGAGCGGTGAGGCTGCTGCGACTGGTGACGATGGTGAGACAGGCGCCGGTCCCCGGGAGCAGGGGGCGTAACTGGTTCTCGTCGACCGCGTTGTCGAGCACCAGCAACAGACGCCGGGTCGCGGCGAGGGAGCGGAACAGCCCCGCCCGGTCCTCCAGGTCGCGGGGCACCATCTGCTCGGCCACACCCAGGGCGGCCAGCAGTTTGGCCAGGGCCTCCTGCGGGGGTGTCGGCTGGGCCGCCATTCCCCGCAGATCGAGGTGTAACTGTCCGTCCGGGAAGTGCGGGGCGAGGACATGGGCGGCGTGAACGGCGAAGGAGGTCTTCCCCAGCCCTGGTTGTCCGCAGATCACCGCGATCGGAGGATGAGCGGGGTCGGCGTGCTCCACCAGCGCCAGCAGCCGGGCCAGAGCCGGGCCGCGAGCGGTGAAGTCATGGAGGTCGCGGGGGAGCGTCAGCGTGTGCCGCAGGGCGGGGCCGTCGGATGGTTCGGACGGTTCGGTGGCCGGCCCGCCGGAGGTTCGGGGGCGGCCGAGGCTGGCGGATCGTTCCAGCGCCATGGCAGTGGGGGCGTCCAGGCCCAGTGCGGCGGCCAGGGCCTGCACGGTACGGCGCTGCGGGCCCCGGGACCGTCCGCGTTCCAGGTTCGACAGAGCGCGCACGCTCACCCCGGCGGCGTGCGCCAGTTCCTCCTGCCTGATACCGGCGTCGACCCGCAGTGCGTGCAGGCGCCGGCCGAAGTCGCCGGTGTCCGACACAGCGCCGCCCATGTCTGGATTCCCCCGGTCAGCATGGCTCGGCCGGAACGCCGAACTCCTCCGACAGAAGTATGCAAGACACTCCTTCTAGCAGTGGAAAATGCCTGGTGCACGGCCTCTCGATCTGCGCGGTGCGGGCATCAACGAGTCTCTGGCGTAAGGACTTTCGCCGAAGGAAGCGACGCTTCCGTGCACCACCGGGAGCACCACCGGGAGCGCATTCACGCCGTCGCTGCCCAACTCACCGGCCCCACGAAAGACGCCCGGCCGGAGGAACCAGCCGAGCGTCTGTCGCAACTGCGCGCCCTCACACCTCAGTGATCAAGCGGTGTACGACTCGGGATCTCGCCCCGCGGAAGGACAAGCGTCCAGGGGGTTGCGCGTGTCAGATGCGGACGCGGTGTCCGGGCGCTCCGACGCCGGTGGCGACGATGCCCTGGTCGGTCCACCTGATGGCACCCGTCGTGGCGTCGGTCGTGTTGAGGAAGGAGCGGATGGCGCCGTTGTCGTCGAGGATCAGGAACTCGGGTCGGGCGTCACCGCTGATGTTGGCGAACCGCACCTGGCTTCCCAGCCAGTTGGCCGAGCCCGTGGCGATGACGCCCTTGTCGGTCCAGCCTCCGCGGCCATTGCCACCGGCGTTGACGAAGGCGCGGGTGGCGCCGTTGTCCTCCACCACGAGGTAGTCGGCACGGTCGTCGCCTCCGATGTCGGCGAAGCGCACCTGACTGCCGGTCCAGGCGGCCGAGCCGGAGGCGATGGTGCCCTGGTCGGTCCACTGGATCACGCCCGTGGTGGCGTTCGTGGAGTTCAGGAACGCCCGCGTGGCGCCGTTGTCGCCCACGACGAGGTAGTCGGCGTAGGCGTCGCCGCCGACGTTGGCGAACCGCACCTGGCTGCCCGTCCATGCCGAGGAGCCGGTGGCAATGGTGCCCTTGTCGGTCCAGCCCCCGCGGCCGTCGCCACCGAGATTGACGAACGCGCGCACGGCACCGCCTGGCTCGACGACGAGGTAGTCGGCCCGGCCGTCCCCAGCCACGTCGGCGAAGCGCACCTGGCTACCGGTCCAGGCCGTCGAGCCGGAGGCGATGTAACCCTGAGCGGTCCAGCCACCGGCCCCGTTGTTGAGCCAGGCCCGGGTGGCACCGTTGTCGTCGACGGCCAGGTAGTCGGCCAACCCGTCGCCGTTGATGTCGACGTTGTAGTCGCCGACGCTGGTGGCCCGCTTCGGCGGCGCGGGCTTGACCACGACCGTTTCCTTGATCCAGCCCTTGTCGGCGATTTCGCGGACGCCACCGAGGAACGCGTTGGCCATCTTCGTGTAGCCGGCGTTGTTGGGGTGCAGGTTGTCGTCCAGATCGGCGTTGGTCAGCCCGCCCATGCTGACCTGGGCGATCTTGTAGCCCTGCGCGGCCCGGGAAGAGACGATGCCGGGAATCGCCGCGTTGTACGTGTTGACGCGGGCCTGGACCGCCGGGTCGGTGGCCGGGACCAGGGAGGCGACCACGACTGCGGTGTCGGGCGACGCGGTGTGGATCTGGTCGATCAGCGCGCCCAGCCGCTGCGGTGCGCTGGCGACCTGGTAGTCGCGGTTCATGTCGTTGGTGCCGATGTGCAGCGTGATGATGTTCGGCTTGGCCTCGGCCAACCAGGTCTCGATCTCGGCCTGGAGCTGGTCGATGCGCCAGCCCGAGTGCCCCTCGTGACGGGTCACTCCGTCGGCGTCGACCTGCGAACCTACGAACTCCAGGGTGGTGGCTTCCTTGCCGAGTGCAGCCGCCAGGGCCGGCCGGTAGCCGGTCCGTGTGTTGCTGCCCACTCCCAGGGTGATCGAGTCACCGAGCGGCATGACCGCCAGGCGCACCACTTTGGCACGGGGAGGCGGCAGGGTCGCATTGGCGGCGAGGATCTGGTCGATCAGCGCGCCGCCCGGGAAGTCCATGATCACCACCCCGGTACGGTTCGCATGGCCTGCCTGGAGGTATTCCAGGGCGAAGTCGTTGACCCCTCGAATTCCTGGCGTACCACCGGCGACGGAGTACGGGTAGGCCCCCATGCTGCCGCCGCTGAGGTAGTTGAGGTAGAGCGAGTTCTTGTCGGCGTCGGCATTGGTCCTGACGAAGTGGTCCTGTGCCTTGCGCCATTTCGCGTCGATGTCGAAGATGGTCGGGACTTCGTACTCGTCCTGGATGTGATGGGCCCTGTCCTCAGGGGAGTAGAGCTTGGTCAGCCCCAGACCGCTGAAGGGGCCGCCGTGCGGTCCGCGGAACTGGGTGAGGACCGCTTTGCCGCGCACCTGACCCAGGGTGGGAACGTCAATGGTCCCCGTGCCGGAGACGGAGGGCTGGTAGAGGACGTCGCGATTGGGGTCGCTGTCCCGGTACTTCTCGAAGATTCGCAGTCGGTCCGCACCGGTGGTGGTGTCCGGATCGTCCGTACAGGATTTGGGCCAACTGCCGGCGCACTCGGCCTTGAGGTTCAGCAGGACTGTCTCAGTCGGGCGCTCGGCGAGGAACGTCTTCAGCACGGCGAGCACATCGGAGAAGTTGGCTTCTTGATAGAAGATGCCGTGGTGGATCGTGAAGTTGTCGCCGATGACACGGACACGAATGTCGATGGAGCGCACACCGGCCAGGAGCTGAGCACGCAGGGTGGCACCACTGATGCCGTGGTCCTCCTGGGTGACAGCGGCGTCGCCACCCCGAATGGCGAGCGTGTCATGTGTTCCGGGAATCGAGAGCCGACCCAGCGACACATCGTCGTTGATCTTCGACATCCAGTCGGGATGGTGGGCAGTCGTCAGGGACTTGTAGTACGACGCCCGATCCGCCGCCTCTGCTTCCATGGGGGAAAGCGCTTCTGTCGTCAGGCCGATGGCCAGGGTGAATGCCAGAACCGCTGCGCCTCTTTGCCAGATCCACCGTCCAGCAGCTCTTGTACGTCCAGACGTTCTTCGCTGTTGTCTCATAGGACTTCCTTCCATCCCGGACCGGACCAGCCCTGATCCAACAGCACCCCCTTTCGCCCGACCAGGAACTCTCACCGGCAGAAGTAGCGGGCGGTATTTGTGCCGGGGACGGCGGAGGCATGGCCGTCTCTGGGGGAGGTTCGCCTTCGAACTTGGCTTCTGGATGCGCCGATGCGGAGTGCTTGGCGCCCTGGTGGTCCAGGCGAGCACTCCGCATCGGGTTGTGCGGTTTTAGGGTGTGGTCGTTGCTAGCGGGCGATGAAGGCTACGAAGGTGTTCCACGTGGTGGCAGGGACGAGGAGCGCTGGTCCCTGCTGGTCTTTGGAGTCTCGGATGCCGACCTGGCCGGTCAGATGCGCGATTTCCACACAGCAGTTGCCGGTTCCATCGCTGTAGGAGGACTTGCGCCAAGCGCTCTCGGGGGCCAGTTCATGAGTCGCGGTGTGAGTGTTGATGGCTCTGCCACCTCTCCGCTCGTTGTTCAGGAACTTGACGGTCTTCGTAGAGCTGGTGAGTGTGCCAGCCATCCCGAACGGTGGACCGGATTCGGGAGCCCGACTTCTCCGATGGGGTGAAGAAGTTCGTTGCCACGCTCTGCTTCCACCAGCGGGTGTACCACTGAGCCATGGGACTCGGAAACCAGCATCAGAAGACGAACGTGCGTAGCTGGCACTTCATCTTGCACACCGACGAGCCGTTGACCCCAGAGCAGGATGACACCCTGGCTGGTCTCGACTCCTTAAACGACGGACGCATCGGTCTCGAAGAGGTTCGCGGGGTGGAGTCAAACTTCGTCTGCTACTTCGAAGCCAATCAGCTCACGGATGCCGTTGCGGATGCTCTGGCCCTGTTTGACGATCTTCCAGGCGTGCGCATCAGGAGTGTTGAGTTGAGCCCTCATTCCCTGGATCACAACGGGATGGCGACGGCTTCTGTTGTGCCGGCACCCTTTTAGGGGCTGGTCGTTGGATGCGCGGATGCGGAGTGCTCCCCCTGGTAGTACGGGTGAGCACTCCGCATCGGTTTGTGCAGCTTCAGGACGAGGTTGTTGCTAGCGGGTGATGAAGGCTACGAAGGTGTTCCACGTGGTGGTTGGGACGAGGAGCGCTGGCCCCTGCTTGTTCTTGGAGTCGCGGATGCCGACCTGATTCGTCAGGCTGGCGATCTCAACACAGGCTCCGCCCTGGCTGTCGCTACGGGAGGACTTCTTCCAAGTGTGCTTGGGTGCCAACTCTGGCGCCCTCATCTCATTGGACACGGGGAACATCTCCTGCGCTAGTTCGTGTATCTCCAGTTGTTCCAGGAGTCCAGAAGACTTTCGTGCAAGCACAATGTGTCGCAAGTGCACCTGCTAGTGGACTACGAATGCTACGAAGGTGTTCCACGTGGTGGTAGGGACGACGATTGCGAAGCCGTTTCGATCCTTGGAGTCGCGGATGCCGACCTGGTCAGCCAGGCTTGCAACTTCCACACAACTGTTGCCGGTTCCGCCGCTGTAGGAGGACTTGAACCATGCGCATTCGGACGCCAGATCGGTAGCTCGGGTAGGTGAATTCATGGTCTCTACTGCCTTCCGGCTAGTTTCGCTAGGAATTCGATGGTCTCTTCGACCTCAAGGGCCACACCCAGCATTGCGTTGAAGCGGCGGGTGAACCGGTCTACCTCGCGGGGTTTGTCCGAGGTAGAGATCGCTCCCCATGCGTTGTCGGACTGGACACGGGGCGGCAGGTCGCCAAGGGTCAGGATTGCGAAGTCACTGATCGAGCGGTACCCGCGACGGAAGGGCATGACCTGTATCGATACGTGGTCCTCGCGTGCCAGATCGATGAGTGCCTGATACTGCTCGCGCATCACGGCGTCATCGCCAACGGGGATTCGCAAGGCGGCTTCGCCGAGGATGATGCGCAAACGAAGAGGTTCCTCGCGGGTTAGTACTCTTCGCTTCCGCTCCATCCGAAGTTCCACATTGCGCTTGACGAACTCGGCAGTGGTGTCTTCGACCGGCCTCTCCATTTCGAAGATCGCTTTCGCGTAGCCTTCGGTCTGGACAAGGCCATGGACAACCGTTGGGTGGTAGGCCGAGATGGCGCTGGCCTCCGCCTCCAGACCGACGTAGTGCGGCATCCCCGTCGGCATAAAACTGCGGTACTGGGTTAGCCAGTCCTCGTTCGGGGCTTCCCTGTTCAGCTCTACGAGCTGTTGGACCAACTCCGGATCAGTGACCCCGTACCGCTTCAGCAAGGTGCGCAGGTTGCCCACGTTGCGACGGAAGTTCAGTTCTCCTAACTCGATCCGTGCGAGCGTCGCCTCAGAGATGTCCCGCAGGCCCCGGATGGCCTCCTTGCGGGTCATTCCCGTGAGTCGGCCCTCCTCGACCCCAGGGCAGTTCTCGCGAAGCTGCCTGAGCTGGATACCTAGTTCGAGACGCCTTCCGGTCGCCCCGCGCTTTGCTGCCACCTGTGCACCCTCCAAGTGCCACTGTGCTCGTTCAGTATCGCCCTGCGCAGCGATCTGCGTCCCCTGCGCAGGCACCCCAACCTCTTGCGCACCTGTGTGCATAGTCCACTTTGAGGCTTCGCTGAATTTTCATCGGCGATCTGGTTGCGATGCATTTCCTCTACGCGTCACCGTAGTTGAGAGAACGAGCGCGACGGTGGTCTTGTTGGACCTCTCAGCCCTTTTGAGGGATCGAGCGCTGTGTTCGCGCCATCGACCCCCTGGACGCGGAGGCTGATTCATGACGATCAGAACCACACCCCCACCCACCCCCACCGTGCGCCACACCGGCACCTTCACCCCGTACCTCCCACCTCCCACCCCCGGTTTTGAGATCCGGTTCGGTCGGACCACTGCGCCCGGGGAGCAGCTCAGTGCGTTGGATCGGGCGCGGCCCGGGCAGGTGCGGGGGCTGGGGCGGGTGCAGCTTCAGCACTGGGGGATGGAGGGGCTGGCCGAAGACGCCGAGTTGGTGATCTCCGAGTTGGTGACCAACGCCTTTCAGCACGGCAGTGGGGACAGCGTTCGCGTATGGCTGGGGCGTACCACCACCCATGTGCGGATCGAAGTCGGTGGTGGTGGCAGCGGCCCGCAGCCTCGGCCGCGGCAGGCAGAGCCCTGGGAGGAAGGCGGTCGCGGGCTGTATCTGGTCGATGCGCTCGCCGAGTCCTGGGGAGTGGCCCCTTCCGACGGGCGCGTGTGGTGTGCACTCGCCCTGCCCCGGGAGTCCTGATGCCGACGGCGAGTCCCGACATGGTCGACCTCGCCCGCTGGGTGCGGGCGCTGAAGGGTCTGGACGACTTACGGGACCGGTGCGGCGTCGGCGTCGGGAACATCCGGGCCGTGAGCTGGAATCTCGACCTCGGCGGGGTGGACGGTGTCCTGGAGCGCAGACTGAGGGGACAGTCCGAAGTGCTGGCCGCCTTGCGACCTGATGTGCTCGCCCTTCAGGAGTGCACCTTCTGGGACGCGGACGAGGAACGTCGGCTGCTCTGGATGGCGGACGTGCTCGGCATGGTCCCGGTGCGGATGGAGCCCTCCCGGTTAGGAGACGGCCGCAATCACACGGCCCTGCTCTACCGACCCAGCGCGCTCCGGCTGATCGGCCGGCGCACCCTCGGCGCGGGCGTGTACCACCATGCGTTGATCAGGGCCCGGCTGCGACCCGTCCACACCCGGGACGATCGCCATGACGTGCTCGTCTTCGGCACTCACCTCACTCATCTCGACGGAGATCGCCGGCTCGCCGAGGCGCGTTGTCTGACCGACTATGCCGGTCCCCTCCCCGGGATGCCGGATCGAGCCCTCCTCCTGGGCGATCTCCACTGCCCGGACCCGGACGACGCCGAACCGGTGGACTGGGAGCGCCTACCCCGGAATCTGCACGCACGGCATCGGCTGATCGCTCCCGATGGGAACTTCGGGCCGATGGACCGGCGTGCCCTGGCCGTTCTGGTCAACGCCGGGTGGATCGATCCGCAGTCACTCACCGGGCGGGCCAGGGCCGCGACGGTCGGACACGGCGAGGGCATCCCCCTGCGGCTGGACCACATCCTCGTACGGGGGCTGCCGGTGGAGTCGTACCGCACCCATGACACCCCAGAGGCGCGGGCGGTCTCCGATCATCTGCCGGTGGTGTTGGACACGAGCCTCATGGAGCCCCGCCTCCCAGGCCGGGAGTCGGAGCCTCGTCTCCCAGGCCCGGTGTCGGGTCGAGGTACACACGTCTGATCGCGGGGAAGCGCTCGCGGAGTTGTTCCTCCGCCTCCTCGCAGGCCCATTCGACCTGGCGGGCGCTGGAGGCGTCCCGGAAGTCGACCTTCGCCGCGATCAGGATCTCCTTCGGGCCCTGGATCAGGGTGGTCAGCTCCAGTACGGCCACGATGTGCGGAACGGTGAGGATCTCGTCCACCACCGCTTCCCGCATTCGACGGGGGAGTGCACGGCCGATGAGGAACTGGGCGTTGCTGCGGCCCAGTTCCCACGCCACGTACACCAGCAGTACCCCGATGAGGATCGACGCGACACCGTCGAAGATCCCCGAACCGCTGAGCTGTGCGCCCAGCAGGCCGCCCGCCGCCAGCAGCAGTCCGGCGAGGGCGGCCGTGTCCTCCATGACGACCGCCTTGACCGCCGTGTCCGGGGTCACCTTGAGGTAGTGGCCGGCAGGCGTGCCGAGGAGGGCTGCCTCCGCGCGGATCTGGCGCACCCCGGTCCGTAGCGAGAAGCCTTCGAGGACGAATGCGATGGCGAGCACGATGTAAGAGATGAGCGGGTCGCCCAACTCCTCGCCGTGGGTGAGGGTGTGGATGCCGTCGTAGATCGCGAACACCGCGCCGCCGACGAAGGTGGCGACGGAGGCGAGCAGTGCCCAGACATAGCGCTCGGGCCCGTACCCGAGGGGGTGATCCTCGTCCGCCGGCCGTTCGCTGCGCTTCAGCGCGGTCAGCAGGAGTAGTTCGGTGACGGTGTCCGCCACCGAGTGCGCCGCCTCGGAGAGCATGGCGCTGGAGCCGCTGATGATCCCCGCGATCGCTTTTGCCACGGCGATGCCGAGATTGGCGACCGCCGCCACGATGACGGTGAAGGTGCTCTCGGTGGGAACGGCCGCCCCGCTGTCCGGTTCGCTCATGTACGCGACCGTATGCACTGTTCCGTATGGGGCGAGGGATGCTCGCGCGGAAGTCCGCTCACCTGTGCTGCATACGGTCGAAAGGGCGGGTGGTGCTCCGAACCGGGGCCGGTGACGGGCAGCGGGCAGGACCTCAGCGCGGGACCCGTACCACTCCCTCCTGGATCACCGACACCGCCAGCTGGCCGTCCTCGGTGTAGATGCGTGCCTGGCCCAGGCCCCTGCCGCCGGAGGAGGACGCCGACTCCTGGTCGTACAGCAGCCATTCGTCCGCGCGGAACGGGCGGTGGAACCACATGGCGTGGTCCAGGGAAGCGCCCACCACATCGCCGACGGCCCAGCCGCCCCGGCCGTGCGCGAGCAGCACCGAGTCGAGCAGGGTCATGTCGGACACGTACGTCACCAGGCAGATGTGCAACAGCGGGTCGTCGGCGAGCTTGCCGTTGGCGCGGAACCAGACCTGGGAGCGCGGTTTGCGCACCTCGCCGACGCTGGCGAAGGGTGGGGCGTCCACATAGCGCAGGTCGACGGCGGCCCGGGCCTCCAACAGCCGTTCCGCGACGCGCGGATCGATGACGTCGGAGTGGGCCGGGAGGATCTCCTCCGCCGTGGGGAGCGACTCTGGCGGTGGCGCCGAGGGCATCGGCGCCTGGTGCTCCAACCCTTCCTCGTACGTCTGGAAGGAGGCCGAGAGGTGGAAGATCGGCTGGCCGTGCTGGACGGCGACGACCCGGCGCGTGGTGAAGGAGCGCCCGTCGCGGATGCGGTCGACCGTGTAGACGATCGGGGCGCCCGCGTCGCCCGTGCGCAGGAAGTAGGCGTGGAGCGAGTGGGCCGTGCGGTCCGCGGGGACGGTGCGGCCCGCGGCCACCAGGGCCTGGGCCGCGACCTGTCCGCCGAAGACCCGTGGGATGACCGAGGGGCGTGACTGCCCACGGAAGACGTCCTGCTCGATCCGCTCCAGATCGAGGAGGTCGAGCAGGTCGTCTAGTGCGGTGCTACTGCTGTTCACGGTGGCTACAGACCCATGGACTTGGCGATGATCGACTTCATGACTTCGCTGGTGCCGCCGTAGATGCGGTTGACGCGGTTGTCGGCGTAGAGACGCGCGATGGGGTACTCGTTCATATAGCCGTAGCCGCCGTGCAGTTGGAGGCACTTGTCGATCACCCGATGGGCGACCTCGGTGCAGAACAGCTTCGCCGATGCGGCCTCGGCGGCGGTCAGTTCGCCTGCGTCATGCGCTTCGAGCGCGCGGTCCACGACGGCTTCGGCCGCGTCCACCTCGGCCTTGCAGGCGGCCAGTTCGAACTTCGTGTTCTGGAAGGAGGCGACCGTCTTGCCGAAGACCGTGCGGTCGGTGACGTACTGCTGGGTGAACCGGATCGCCGCGCTGGCCTGGGCGTAGGCGCCGACCGCGATCGCCAGGCGCTCCTGGGGGAGGTTCTGTCCGAGGTAGGAGAAGCCCTTGTTCTCCTCGCCGAGGAGGTCCTCAGCCGGGACCTTGACGTCGGAGAAGGAGAGTTCGGCCGTGTCGGAGGTCTTCAGGCCGAGCTTGTCGAGCTTGCGGCCGACCGCGTACCCCTCCGCCTTGGTGTCCACCACGAAGAGGGATATGCCGTGGCGGCGGTCCTCGGGGGTGGAGGCTGCCGTACGGGCGCAGACGATCATCTTGTCGGCGTGCACACCACCGGTGATGAAGGTCTTCGAACCGTTGAGAACGTAGTGCGTACCGTCCTCGGAGAGCTTGGCCGTGGTCTTCATCCCGGCCAGGTCGGAGCCGGTGCCGGGCTCGGTCATGGCGATGGCGTACATGGCCGCGCCGCTGACGAAGTCAGGCAACCAGCGCTTCTTCTGCTCGTCGGTGGCATATCCGATGAGGTACGGGAGGCAGAGCGCGACATGGACGCCCGAGCCGCCGAAGGAGACGCCCGCACGGGCCGACTCCTCCGTGATGACGGCCTGGAACTTGAACGATTCCTCACCGGCGCCGCCGTACTCCTCGGGCACCTCGATGCCGAAGATGCCCAGCTCGCCAAGCTTGTAGTAGAAGTCGCGTGGTGCCTGGCCCGCCGCGTACCACTCGTCGTAGACGGGGACGACCTCGGCTTCGATGAAGGCGCGCACGGTCTCCCGGAACGCCTCGTGGTCCTCGTTGTAAACGCTGCGGCGCACTTACGCCTCCCTCGGTGAGATGTCTAAGCGCTTGCTCAGTCGAAGTTACCCGTTGGTTCTCGGGGCTGTCCAGGTCTCCTGGGGCAACCTGCGTCACAGGGGAGGCGGAGGTGGGCGATCCGGTTGGCGGGGTGCGGCGGCTGATCATGTCCGGCCCGGAGGGTTGGCCGTGTTGGCCGTGTTGATCGGGCTGGTCCTGTTGATCGGGCTGGCCGTGTTGGTTGGGTCGGCCGTGTTGGTTGGGTCGGCTTGGGGCGGTGGGAGGTTGGATCGGTCGCCGTCCGGATCGTTCGGGCGGCGACCGGTGGCGTCAGCTGCCGCAGGCGCAGCCCGCCGTGCTGGTCGGCGACGGCGGTGGGGTGCCCTGCTGGGAGGTGGTGGCCTCGTCGAGTACGGGACCCTTGCCCATGCGGTCGGCGTCGGCCTTGACCACGTAGACCTCCCAGGGCTCCTTGCCGGGGCCGTGGACCCAGACCTTGTCCTGGAGGGCGTAGCAGCAGGAGGTGTCGTTCTCCTCGAAGGTGGCGAGCCCGGCGTCCTTGAGTCGTGCGGTGGCGGCGGAGACCAGGTCGCTGGAGGCGACTTCGACGCCGAGGTGGTCCAGGCGGGTGGCCTGGCCCTCCTCGCCCTCGATGAGGACGAGCTTCAGCGGGGGTTCTGCGATGGCGAAGTTGGCGTATCCGGGGCGGCGCTTGGCCGGTTCGGTGCCGAACAGTCGGGAGTAGAACGCCACCGAGGCTTCGAGGTCGGGGACGTTCAGGGCGAGCTGGACGCGTGACATGACGGTCTTCTCTCTTCTTGTATCGAAGTTTCTCGATTCAAGGTTGCATCCTGGATCGATGAACGTCAACATAGAAGTATGTCGAAACAAGAACTTCCGGTGATCGGGCAGAGCGCCACGGGTCCGGAGTGCTGCCCCGGATTGCTCACAGCGCCGCTGGACGAGGAACAGGCCGTGGTCCTGGCGAGGGTGTTCAAAGCACTCGGAGACCCGGTGCGGCTGCGGCTGCTGTCGATGATCGCCTCGCGTGCCGGAGGTGAGGTCTGCGTCTGCGACCTCACGCCTGCGTTCGACCTCTCCCAGCCGACGATCTCCCACCATCTGAAACTGCTGAGGGAGGCCGGACTGATCGCCTCCGAACGGCGCGGGACCTGGGTTTACTACCGACTGCTGCCCGAGATGACCGACACCTTGGCCGGCATCCTCACCCGACCTTCGGGCGAACCGCTCCCCGGTGCCGCCAGGGTCAGCGGATGACCGAGCGGGGGGTGGCTGCCCGGCTGTCCTTCCTCGACCGGTACCTCGCCCTGTGGATCCTCGCCGCGATGGCCGTCGGTCTCGGTCTCGGCCGTCTCGTACCGGGACTCGGCGAGGCGCTGGCGCGGATCACCGTGGCTGGGGTGTCACTCCCGATCGCGCTCGGGCTGCTGGTGATGATGTACCCGGTACTGGCCAAGGTGCGCTACGACCGGGTCGGTACCGTGACCCGCGACCGACCGCTCCTGCTCTCCTCGTTGGCGTTGAACTGGATCGTCGGCCCGGCGTTGATGTTCGCCCTCGCCTGGACCTTCCTCCCCGATCTGCCTGAGTACCGCACCGGATTGATCATCGTCGGGCTCGCCCGTTGCATCGCCATGGTCATCATCTGGAACGACCTCGCGCGGGGCGATCGTGAGGCCGCCGCCGTCCTCGTCGCTCTCAACTCGATCTTCCAGGTGATCGCCTTCGGGCTGCTCGGCTGGTTCTACCTCGACCTGCTGCCCGGCTGGCTCGGGCTCGCGACCACCGGACTGGACGTGTCCTTCTGGGAGATCGCCCGTGCCGTCCTCGTCTTCCTCGGCATCCCGTTGGCCGCGGGGTTCCTCACCCGCCGCATCGGCGAGCGGGCACGTGGCCGCGAGTGGTACGAGACGACCCTCGTGCCCCGCATCGGCCCCTACGCCCTGTACGGCCTGCTGTTCACCATCGTGGTCCTGTTCGCCCTCCAGGGAGACACCATCACCTCCCGGCCCTTGGACGTGGCCCGGATCGCGCTTCCGCTGCTCGTGTACTTCACCCTGATGTGGGGCGGCTCGTTTGCTCTCGGCAAGGTCGTCGGACTGGACTACCCGAGGGCGACGACACTCGCCTTCACCGCCGCGGGGAACAACTTCGAACTCGCCATCGCGGTCGCCATCGCCACCTTCGGGGCGACCTCGGGGCAAGCCCTCGCCGGCGTCGTCGGTCCGCTCATCGAGGTACCGGTCCTCATCGGTCTCGTCCATGTCGCGCTTGCCCTACGCCGCCACTTCCCCGAGCAGTCCACCGAGGGAGAGCCGGCCTTCGGCCTGGGGGGAGCCTCCCGTGGCTGAGCCCAAGCCCTCCGTCCTCTTCGTCTGCGTCCACAACGCGGGACGCTCCCAGATGGCTGCCGCCTTCCTGACCCGTCTTGCCCAAGGGCGGATCGACGTGCGTTCGGCGGGCTCCTCGCCCGCCGAGACGATCAATCCCGCCGTCGTCCTGGCGATGGCCGAGAGGGACATCGACCTCCATGCCGAGGTGCCCAAGATGCTGACTGCGGAGGCGGTCCAGGCATCCGACGTGGTGATCACCATGGGGTGCGGCGACACCTGCCCCGTCTTCCCCGGGAAGAGCTACCTCGATTGGAGCCTCGACGACCCGGCCGGACAGGGTGTAGACGCGGTCCGACCCATTCGGGACGAGATCGAGCGGAGGGTGCGGGCGTTGCTCGATCAACTCCTGCCCTGAAGAACCACTCCTGTCCTGAAGGACGCCCCCTGCCTTGAGGGACAACTCTTGCCCTGAGGACGCCCCGGGCCTGGGCGGTCCGCGTACTGCGCTGTCCGTGCGGGCCTACGCGGACGGGTGGGCGCACTCCCGGGCACTCCTGGGCACTCCTGGGTTCACCGCACAAGGGGCCGCGCTCCGGAGCCCTGCGCAGCTGGATACCCGTGCCCACCGCGTTCCGGGCCTGCGCTGCCCGCCCCCCCCGTACCGCAGGCACACCCTCCGCTTCGGTATTCGAACCCCTGCCCTTAAAGTCGAAAAAGCAACGAAGCGCAGGAAGAAGAGGCAACGAACATGAGCAGCAGCACCGAGCAGCCGCGTGGTCCCATCGACTCGTCCCGCATCCCGCGGTACGCCGGACCCGCGACGTTCGCCAGGCTGCCCCGACTCGACGAGGTCGGCAGCACCGACGTCGCCGTCGTCGGAGTGCCCTTCGACGCCGGAGTCTCCTACCGTCCCGGCGCCCGCTTCGGCGGCAACGCCATCCGTGAGGCATCCCGACTGCTGCGCCCCTACAACCCGGCCCAGGACGCGTCGCCCTTCGCCCTGGCGCAGGTCGCCGACGCGGGCGACATCGCCGCCAACCCCTTCAACATCAACGAGGCCGTCGAAACCATCGAGGCCGCAGCGGACGACCTGCTGGGCACCGGCGCCCGACTGATGACCCTCGGCGGCGACCACACCATCGCCCTGCCGCTGCTGCGCTCGGTCGCCAAGAAGCACGGACCCGTCGCCCTGCTCCACTTCGATGCCCACCTCGACACCTGGGACACCTACTTCGGCGCCGAGTACACCCACGGCACCCCGTTCCGCCGTGCCGTCGAAGAGGGCATCCTCGACACCTCCGCCCTCTCCCACGTCGGCATCCGCGGGCCCCTGTATGGCAGGCAGGACCTGACCGACGACGAGAAGCTCGGCTTCGGCATCGTCACCTCCGCCGACGTCTACCGCCGCGGCGCCGACGAGATCGCCGACCAACTGCGCCAGCGCATCGGCGACCGACCGCTGTACATCTCCATCGACATCGACTGCCTCGACCCCGCGCACGCGCCCGGCACGGGCACCCCCGAGGCGGGCGGCATGACCTCGCGGGAACTCCTGGAGATCCTGCGCGGTCTCGCCTCCTGCAACCTCGTGTCGGCCGACGTCGTGGAGGTCGCGCCCGCCTACGACCACGCCGAGATCACCGCGGTCGCCGCCTCACACACCGCGTACGAACTGACCACGATCATGACGCGGCAGATCGCCGCTGCGAGGGATGGACAGTGACCCACGACCACGACGTCGAACTGAAGCCCACCGCGCGGCAGATCGAGGCAGCGCTGAACCCGCCGCCCGGTCGCACCGGCGGCGACCTCGTCATCGAGACCCTGCGCGGCCTCGGCGCCACCACCGTCTTCGGACTGCCCGGACAGCACGCCCTGGGACTCTTCGACGCACTGCGTCGCTCCTCGCTGAGTTACGTGGGGCTGCGGATCGAGAACAACGCGGGCTTCGCCGCCGACGCCTACGGACGGATCACCGGCGAGGTCGCGCCTCTGCTCCTCTCCACCGGGCCGGGCGCGCTGATGTCGCTCGCCGCGCTCCAGGAAGCCGCCGCAGGCAGCTCCCCGGTACTGGCGATCTCCAGCCAGATTCCCTCCGCAGGGCTCGGCGGCGGGCGCCACGGCTACCTCCATGAACTGCGCGACCAGCAGGCGTCCGCCCGTGACCTGGTGAAATCGGTCCACACCGCCCGCACCGCCTCTCAGATCCCGTCCGCGGTCGCCGCGGCCTGGCAGTCCGCACTCACCGCGCCGCACGGGCCGGTGTGGGTGGAGATTCCGCAGGACGTCCTCCTGGCCGAGACCGTGCTACCGGTGGTCACCGCCGTCGACGCCACCCCCGTCGATCTGCTGCCCCGGCCGGAACTGACGGCCTTGGCCGCACATCTGCTGGCCGGTGCACAGCGCCCTGCGATCATCGCGGGCGGTGGAGTGGTCCGCTCGGACGCGGCCGGGAAGCTGCGCGCGCTCGCCGAGCGGATCAATGCCCCCGTGGTGACCACCTACGGTGGCAAAGGGGCGTTCCCCTGGGCGCACCCGCTGTCCCTCCAGTCCTGGATCGAGGACCGGCACACCACCGACTTCCTGGAGGACGCGGACGTCCTCCTCGTGGTCGGGTCCGGGCTCGGCGAACTCTCCTCGAACTACCACACCTTCGCCCCGCGCGGCCGGATCATCCAGATCGAAGCCGACGCCGGGAAACTGGAGTCCAACCATCCGGCGATCGGCATCCACGCCGACGCCAGGATCGCGCTGTCGGCCCTACTGGAGACGGTGGAAGCCCGCCCGGACGACAAGGCGCCCGAGCGTGTACGGGCGCTTCTCGACCAGGTCGGCGCACGGATCGCCGCGCAGGGCCGGACGCTCGAACAGTCCCTGCTGACCGCCGTCCGTCGGGCCCTGCCCGATGCCGCCCCCAGCTTCTGGGACATGACGATCCTGTCCTACTGGGCCTGGGCCGCCTTCGACGCGCGGCGCCCCAACACCATGCACTCGGCCCAGGGCTCGGGCGGGCTCGGCTATGCCTTCCCCGCGGCGCTCGGCGCCGCCGTCGCCGATCCCACGCGTCCCGTGCTCGCGGTCTCGGGCGACGGCGGCGCGATGTACTCGATCGCCGAACTGGCCACTGCCCAGCAGTACGGGCTTCCCGTCACCTGGCTCATCGTCGATGACGGTGGGTACGGCATCCTCCGCGAGTACATGACGGACGCCTTCGGTGAGGCGTCGGCGACCGAGCTCGCCCGCCCCGACTTCGTGGCACTGGCGGAGTCGTTCGGGGTGCCCGCGATCCGTACGACGCCGGATGCACTCGGCGAGGACCTGGCCAAGGCTCTGAACGAGCCGGGCCCCTCGGTCGTGGTGCTGCCCACCCTGTTGAAGATGTTCGCGCCCACGCATCTGTAAGGGGCGGCTGCCGGGGAGTGCGGGGGCTGCGGGGCCGCGCGTGGTGCTGGGGGCTGCGGGTGGTGCCGGGGTTGCGGGCCCGATCCGCACTCCCGAGCCGCTCGGGTGGGCGGCCCTTCGGGGGGCCTTTTGGGCCAGTGCACGGCTGTACTGCTGCTGCACAGCCTCGGGCCTGACCGGCACCTGCTGCACTGCTCCAAGTTCACTGCTGCTGTCCTGCTGTCCTGCTGTCCTGCTGTCCTGCTGGTGGCTGTCCGGCCGGCGCCCTTGTGTACTGCTGAGGCGAGCCGGTAGCCCTTTGGTGCTGCTGTGCTGCTGTGCTGCTGTGCTGCTGTGCTGCTGTGCTGCTGTGCTGCTGTGCTGCTGTGCTGCTCAGGCCGGGGCCACGAATCCCGACTCATAGGCGGCGATCACTGCCTGAGTACGGTCACGGGCGCCCAACTTGGCCAGTACCGCGCTGACATGGGTCTTCACAGTCTCCGTGCCCACGACGAGTTGCGCGGCGATCTCCGCATTGGACATCCCGCGCGCCATCAACCGGAGCACTGCTGCCTCCCGCTCCGTCAGCGCGGCCCGTTGCATCGTCGCGCGGGCTGTGCTGGTGCCGTACTCGGCCGCCAAGGCGCGCACCGCGGCGGGGAACAGCAGCGACTCGCCCTCCGCAACGAGCCGCACCGCGTTCACGATCTCCACCGGACGCGAGCGCTTCAGCAGAAAGCCGTCGGCGCCGGCGCGCAAAGCCTCGTATACGTACTCGTCGTTCTCGAAGGTGGTGATCACAATGATTTTGGGCGGCTCATCCACCGTGCGCAGGACGGCGCGAGTGGCCTCGATCCCGTCCAGCAGTGGCATCCGGACGTCCATCGCCACCACATCGGGCCTCAACCGCCGCACCAGGGGGATCACCGCGGCGCCGTCAGCTGCCTCGCCGACCACCTCGATATCGGACTGCGCCTCCAGCACGGCACGCAGACCCGCGCGCACAAGCGGTTCATCGTCAACGAGGAGTACGGAGATCGGCACCGGACCAGCCTAAGTGCTGCCCTGCGGACGGCCGTCCGCAGGCATCCGCGTTGGTAGCCAGCTCGCCGCCGCATGGTGCCGGTGCGCACCGCGCTGGTGGCTGGTGGTTGTGCGGGGGCGGGGCGTGTCCTGGTTGTGGCTGGTGGTTGTGCGGAGGTGGGGCGTGTCCTGATCGCAGCTCACGGCTGCACGGTGGCGGTGCACGCCCTGGTCGCGGCTCACCGGCGTACCTCCGCTGCCAGGTCCAGCGGAAGGCGCACCCGGACCCGCCACTCACCCCGGAAGGGGCCGGTCGTGGCATCCCCGCCCAGCAGCGCGGCCCGCTCCCGTATGCCCCGCAGACCGCTGCCACCACTGCGCCCTTGAGTCCCGTCCGCGCTACTCAGCGGATTGAGCACCTCCAACTCCAGCGAGCCATCGGCGACGGCGATCCGGACCCGGGTCCGGACCGGCCCCGCGTGCCTGAGCACATTCGTCAACGCCTCCTGAACGATTCGGTACCCCTCCCGAGACACCGGCCCCGGCACTGCTCCCATCGGGCCGGTCAACTCCGATTCGACCTCGGCGCCCGAAGCGCGGGCGGACTCCAACAGCCGGTCGGTGTCACCGAGCGTCGGACGGCCGCTCACCGGCTGCCCCGACTCGCGCAGCACCACCAGCACCCGTTCCAGATCCTCCAACGCCGCCCTCCCTGTCTCTTCGATCGCGGTCAACGCCCGCTCGGTGAACTCGGCGTTCCCCGTGGCCCTGGCCGCACCCGCCTGCACCACGGCCACCGTCAGCGCATGGCCTATCGAATCGTGCAGCTCGTGGGCGATGCGATTGCGCTCCAACAACTGCTCGGTGCGCTCCTCCAACGCCGCCAACCGCTCGGCCGCCGACGGGCCGAGCAGTTGCAGCGCTACCACGGTGATCAGATGGCCCGTCCCCACGACGGCTGCCATGAGGAGGATGAGCGGCAGGGGCGCGAGCAGCGCGTACCACCAGTGGCCGCCCGGCAGATCCAGGGCGGAGAACCGGGTGGGATCACCTGTCGCCGCCCTGACCAGATCGTTGGTGAGGCCGGGTAGATGCACGGTGAGAAAGCTGATGGCCAACCCCAGGACCAGCCGGATCTCCAGCCAGAGCACCGTGCGCCAACGATCCGGCCAACTCGCTGAAGGCGCCGCGGAGATGCCCGACTCGGAATCCCTGAATCCGTGGCGGGTCAGCAGCAGCCGTGCCTGAAGCCCCTCCGCGAGCCGTACCGCGGGCACCAGGCCGGCGAACGCCAGCAACAGGACGACGAAATAGGGATGCTCGTCGTCGACGAGGATCCACATGCCGATGATCACCACGCTGATGAACAGATGCAGCCAGCGGGTGTAGGTGACCGCCTGCGTCAGCGGGCGAAGAAAGCGGAGCATTTGGCCATCGTGCCAGCGTCCGGGAGCCGATGGCTCCCCCGCACGGGGGAGCCGATCAACACGACCGGGGGAGGCGGCGCCGGTCGCTCGACGGCCAGGCTTACTGCCATGACCAGCATCGATGTACTGAACCTCACCAAGGAGTACGGACCCCGCCGCGCGGTCGACGGGCTGACGTTCAGCGTGCTGCCCGGACGGGTCACCGGCTTCCTCGGTCCCAACGGCGCGGGAAAGTCCACGACCATGCGGCTGGTGCTCGGCCTGGACCGGCCCACCTCCGGCACGGCCACCATCGGCGGACGTACCTATGCATCCCTCGCCGAACCACTGCGGACGGTGGGCGCCCTGCTGGACGCGGGAGCAGCGCTCGGAGCCCGCACCGCACGCGACCACCTGCGCGTCCTCGCGGCTGCTGGCGGACTGCCGGCCGGCCGGGTGGATGAGGTCCTGGACCGGACCGGGATCGCCTCCGTCGCGCGACGCAGGATCAGCACCTTTTCGCTCGGCATGAGACAGCGGCTGGGCATCGCGGGAGCACTGCTCGGTGACCCGCAGGTGCTGATGCTCGATGAGCCCGCCAACGGGCTGGACCCCGAGGGGATCATCTGGATACGCACCCTGCTGCGGGAGTACGCGAACGACGGTCGGGCCGTCTTCATCTCCAGCCATCTGATGAGTGAGACGGCGGCCGTCGCCGACCACCTGGTGGTGCTCGGCAAGGGCAGGCTGCTGGCAGACGCGCCCATCCAGGATTTTCTCGACGAGTGGACGACTCCGAGAGTGCGGCTGCGGACCACGGAGGGGGAGCGGCTGCGCGATGCCCTCGTCCGCAAGGGCTACCAGCCTGCCCAAACCGACGATGGCCGGTGGACGGTCGATGGCGCCCGGGTGGAGGAGATCGGGCCCATCGCCGCCCATGAAGGCATACCGATCCTGGAACTCGCCGGTGAGGAAGACTCCCTGGAATCCGCGTACCTCGCCCTGACCTCGGGAGCAGCCGAGTTCACCACCGACCCGACCGTGCCGCAGGAGGTCTGACCATGTCCACCCTCACCCGTACCGTCGTGCCAGCCCGCTTCTTCTTCATCCCCTCGATGCGCTCCGAGTGGCTGAAGATCGTGTCCATACGAGGGCAGTGGGTGGCGCTGGCTGCGGCGTTCCTGGCGACGCTCGGATTCTCCGTACTGATGAGCGGGTCGTTCACCGCCCAGGACATGGCGGAGCCGGACTTCGACCCCCTGCGCTCTGCCTACTTCGGTCTGAACTTCGGTCAGATCGGCATGATCTCGTTCGGCGCGATCGCGGTTGCGGGGGAGTACAAGACCGGCGCCATCCGACTCTCCCTGGTGGCCGTGCCTCATCGAGGCATCTTCTACGCGGCGAAGCTCGCCGTCATCGGCGCACTGTCCCTGGCGGTGGGTCTGGTCACCAGCCTGACCTGCTTCCTCATCGGACAGAGACTCATGGGCGACCACGGAGTGGGGCTGACCGACCTCGGCGCCCTGCGCTCGGTGGTTGGGTGCGGGCTCTACCTCGCACTGATAGCACTGTTCTCGGCGGGGGCGACCGTCCTGGTGCGCAGTGCACCCGCGGTGATCTGCACACTGATCCCGCTCCTGATGATGGTGTCCTTCATCGTCGGAGACCTGGAGGACGACGGAGGCATCGCCGACTTCCTTCCCGACCGTGCCGGCCAGCAGATCCTTCTTCAGGACCCGTCGGGGCCGCTGAGCCCCTGGGCCGGACTGGGAGTGTTGGTGTTGTGGACCTGCGCGGCCCTCTGTGCGGGCTGGACGAGACTCCACCGCCGAGACGCGTGAGGGGAGTGTGATGCCTGGGGGAGTGTTGAGTGCGTGATAGTCCCTGTCCGAAGCCCCGCTCGGAGCCCCCCGGCACCGCTCCCATCAGGTGTTTCGATCAGTGTGTGTCACCACTCCGCAACTGTTTCCCCCAGCTCCAGATCCCCGTACAACCATCCCCGCCCCCATGAGTCATCAGTGGCGGGTGCACCGACGTAGGCGCGCCCCCATCAGTTTCAGGGGACAGGGGAACTCTCCATGACTCAGAACCGAATAGCCGGCCGCGCCGTGCGTAAGCCGCGTGCAATCGCCGCCGCTCTGGCCGTCACCGTCCTGGCGCCCGCCCTGGTGGGTGTCGGCGCCGCACCAGCGGCAGCCGCTGCACCAGCGGTCTCCTGCGGGTCTGCGAAGGCAGGTCTCGCGGCCAAGCTCAAGAAGGACATCGAGGCGGCGCTCAGGGGCCGCAAGGGCACCATCGCGATCCACTTCAACGACCGTGTCGGAAAGTCCAGCTGCGCCCTGCGTCAGGACCAGAAGTTCGACTCCGCCAGCGTGGTCAAGTCGACCGTCCTCGGTGCACTGCTCCTCGATGCGCAGAACCAGAAGCGATCACTCACCGCGCGTGAGAAGACCCTGGCCACCGCCATGATCACCAAGTCGGACAATGCCTCCACGACCACCTTGTGGAAGCAGCTCGGGCTCACCAAGATCAAGCGCTTCCTGACCGGGGCAGCGATGAAGAACACCGTCCCCGGCGCGAACGGCTACTGGGGGCTTACTCAGATCACCGCCCGTGACCAGGGCATATTGCTCTCCCGATTCACCGTGAAGAACAGCCTGCTCACCGACGCCTCGCGAGCCTATGCACTCAAGCTGATGCACGACGTGGTCCCCTCCCAGCGTTGGGGAACCCCGGCGGGGGCGCCCAGCACCGCCACCGTCCAGCTGAAGAACGGCTGGCTGCCGCGCTCCACGCACGGATGGCGGGTGCACAGCATCGGTGCCTTCACCGGCAAGGGACACGACTACACGATCAGCGTCCTCACTCACGGCAACACGACCATGAATGACGGTGTGAACACCATCCAGGCCGTCTCCCGAGCCATCCACAAGGCGATCAACCCGACCGCGCGCACCACGTTCGTCCTGCCGGCGGTGCCGTACGAGGCCGTCCCCGCAACCCCCGAGCGGGCAGCGAAGGACGCGGTCCCGGCCATCCGCTGACCCCACCGGGCCCAGCCGTACCCGCAGTCCCGGTCGCCGACACGACGGTGGCCGGGACTGTGCCGTGATCACACCCTCCCATCCTTCCTTTCCCGCCCTTCCGCACGGTTCCTTTATTACAACGGGATGAAATCGGCCCCTCCCGGCGTTGGTGTGTCTCGGCGGAACCGAACCAAACGGGAGGCAATCAGTGGCGGCGGCTGAGCAGGGCTGGGTGCGGCGGCTGAGCGGTTACGCCTGGCGCTATCGGCGCAATGTCGTGCTCGCCCTCGGATCCTCACTGGGCGGTATGGCGGTCATGGCCCTCGTACCGCTGATCACCAAGGTCGTCATCGACGACGTGATCGGAGACCAGAGCCGCTCCCTCGCCACCTGGACCGGAATCCTGATCGTCGCGGCGCTCGTCATCTACGTCCTCACCTACATACGCCGCTACTACGGCGGCCGGCTCGCCCTCGACGTCCAGCACGACCTGCGGACCGAGATGTACGCGACCATCACACGCCTCGACGGCCGCCGACAGGACGAACTCTCCACGGGCCAGGTCGTCGGCCGCGCCACCAGCGACCTCCAGCTGATCCAGAGCCTGCTTTTCATGCTCCCGATGACCATCGGGAACATCCTCCTCTTCCTGATCTCCCTGGTGATCATGGCGTGGCTCTCGCTGCCCCTCACCCTGATCGCCCTCGCCGTCGGCCCCGCCCTGTGGTGGATCGCCGGCCGCAGCCGCACCCGCCTCCACCCCGCCACCTGGTACGCGCAGAGCCAGGCCGCCGCCGTCGCCGGAGTGGTGAACGGCGCTGTCGCCGGCGTCCGCGTGGTCAAGGGCTTCGGCCAGGAGGACCAGGAGACCGGCAAGCTCCGCGACGCCAGCCGTCTCCTGTTCGCCGGGCGGCTCCGGACCATCCGGTTGAACTCGCGCTACACCCCGGCCCTCCAGTCCGTGCCCGCACTCGGTCAGGTCGCCATGCTCGCCATGGGCGGCTGGCTCGCCACCCGGGGGGAGATCAGCCTCGGTACGTTCGTCGCCTTCTCCGCCTACCTCGCCCAACTCGTCGGCCCGGTGCGGATGCTCGCCGTCGTCCTCACCGTGGGCCAGCAGGCCCGTGCCGGTGTCGAACGCGTCCTGGAACTCATCGACACCGAACCCACCATCAAAGACGGCACCAAGGAACTCCCCGCGGACGCACCCGCGACCGTCGAGTTCGACGCGGTCACCTTCGGCTACGACCCCGACCGTCCCGTCCTGGACGGGTTCTCCCTGGAGATCCGCGAGGGGGAGACCGTCGCCGTCGTCGGTGCGTCCGGCAGCGGAAAGTCCACCGTCTCCCTCCTGCTGCCGCGCTTCTACGACGTCGGTCAGGGCGCGGTCCTCGTCGGCGGCCACGACGTCCGCGAACTGACCCTCGAATCGCTGCGCGCCGCGATCGGGCTCGTCCCCGAGGACAGCTTCCTCTTCTCCGACACCGTGCGCGCCAACATCGCCTACGGGAAGCCGGACGCCACCGACGACGAGATCCTCGCCGCGGTCCGCGCCGCACAGGCGGAGGGCTTCATCGCCGCCCTGCCCGACGGGTACGACACCAAGGTCGGCGAACACGGGCTGACCCTCTCCGGCGGTCAACGACAGCGCATCGCACTTGCCCGGGCCATCCTCACCGACCCCCGGCTGCTCCTCCTCGACGACGCGACCTCCGCCGTGGACGCCCGCGTCGAGCACGAGATCCACGAAGCGCTCCGCTCGGTCATGGCCGGCCGCACCACCCTGCTCATCGCCCACCGCCGGTCCACGCTCAACCTCGCCGACCGGATCGCCGTCCTCGACGGAGGTCGCCTCGCCGACATCGGCACCCACGACGAGTTGGCCGCACGGTCCGCCCTCTACCGCCGACTGCTCACCGACCCCGACGAACTCGGCGGAGTCTCCCCCGGCCATCTGCCGGCCCTGGAAGCGGAACCACCGCAGGACCTGACCGTACGGGAGGAGCTCGACGCCGAGTTCGACGCCGAGCGGGGCATCACCCCCAGGCTGTGGATACGCGACGAGAGCCCCGGCTCGGACCTGCCCGCCGCAGCCGACGCCACCCCCGAACTACTCGCCCAGGTCGCCGCACTCCCACCGGCGACGGACACCCCCGAGGTGGACGAGGCCCGTGCCCTGCGCCCCGAGCACACCCACGGCGAGGGCCAGGGACTGCGGATGCTGCTCCGGGGCTTCGGCCGGCCCCTGCTGCTGAGCCTGCTCCTGGTCGCGATCGACGCGGGCATGGGGCTGCTGCTGCCGGTACTGATCCGCTACGGCATCGACCAGGGCGTGGAACAGGTGGCGCTCGGCGCGGTCTGGGTCGCCTCCGGACTTGCCCTGCTGAGCGTCCTGGTGCAGTGGGCGGCCCAGATCGGGGAGACCCGGATGACGGGCCGCACCGGTGAACGGGTGCTGTACTCCATCCGTCTGCGGATCTTCGCCCAGCTTCAGCGGCTCGGCCTCGACTTCTACGAGCGCGAGCTGACCGGTCGGATCATGACGCGGATGACCACCGACGTCGACGCGCTCTCCACCTTCCTCCAGACCGGACTGGTCACCGCGTTCATCTCGGTCGTCACCTTCTTCGGCATCATGGTCGTCCTCGTCGTGATCGACGTGCAGCTCGCCATGGTGGTCTTCGTGACTCTGCCGGTGCTGATCATCGGCACCTACTTCTTCCGCAAGCAGAGCGTCAAGGCGTACGAACTGGCCCGTGAGCGGGTCAGCGTCGTCAACTCCGACCTCCAGGAGTCCGTCTCCGGGCTGCGGATCGTGCAGGCGTTCCGCCGTGAGCGCCACGGCAACGAGCGCTATGTCGCGGGCAGCGACAGCTACCGCGAAGCCCGGGTGCGCGGCCAGTGGCTCATCTCCATCTACTTCCCGTTCGTACAGCTCCTCGCGTCCGTCGCCGCCGCGGCGGTACTGATCGTCGGCGCCCATCGCATCGACGCCGGCACCCTCACCACCGGTGCTCTGGTCGCCTATCTGCTCTACATCGACCTGTTCTTCGCACCCGTGCAGCAGCTCTCCCAGGTCTTCGACGGCTACCAGCAGGCGGCCGTGTCGCTGCGGCGCATCCAGGAGCTGCTGGACGAGCCCACGTCCACCGTCCGCGCCGACCGGCCCGCCGAGGTCACCGAACTCCGCGGAGAGATCGCCTTCGAAGACGTCGACTTCGCCTACGGGGACGAGGAAGAGGCCCTCACCGGCATCAATCTGCGGATACCTGCCGGCCAGACCGTTGCCTTCGTCGGGGAGACCGGCGCCGGAAAGTCCACCCTGGTCAAACTGGTGGCCCGGTTCTACGACCCGACCGGAGGTCGCGTCACCGCCGACGGCGCCGATCTACGGGAGCTCGATCTCACCGCGTACCGGCACCGGTTGGGAGTCGTCCCACAGGAGGCGTACCTCTTCGAGGGCACGATCCGGGACGCCATCGCCTACGGCCGTCCCGCTGCCGGTGACGCCGAAGTGGAGGCAGCCGCCCGAGCCGTCGGTGCCCACGACATGATCGCGACTCTGGACGGCGGCTATCTCCACGACGTCTCCGAGCGGGGACGCAATCTCTCCGCCGGGCAGCGGCAGTTGATAGCGCTCGCCCGCGCCGAACTGGTCGACCCTGACGTCCTGCTGCTCGATGAGGCGACCGCGGCACTCGACCTCGCCACCGAAGCGCAGGTCAACCAGGCCACGGACCGGCTCGCCGGTCGTCGCACCACCCTGGTGGTGGCCCATCGGCTCACCACGGCCGCCCGTGCCGACCGCGTGGTGGTCATGGCCGACGGCCGGGTGGCCGAGGACGGCACCCACGAAGAACTCCTGGCCCGCGACGGGCGGTACGCGACCTTGTGGCGGACCTTCATCGGCGCGGACGACCCCGACGATCTGGCGGGTGTCGAAGCCGCGGTGAACTGAGACCCGCCAGGGGCGCACCGGCAGGCTCCGGCCGCAGGCAGGGAGATCCGTCCGCCCCTGGCTGTTTCCTGTCGCCGCTGCCGAAGTCCCCCACTCGGGTTCGCCCCCCGGAGTCCGATGTGGGCGAAGCACAACAACCACAACAACGCAGTGGAGGCACGTCTCCTCCTCGGACGGAGCTGAATTCTCCCCAGGGAACGACGGGTGTGAAGCTGCTGTGGCGCCGACAACCATTCGGCATCGCCAAGCGTCGTACGGAAGTACGGCATCCATAGCTAGGGGGAGTCATGGCGCTCGGCGACTGGGAGACGGACACGGGGCGATCCGCTCGAATACGCAGGACCTCCACGGGGTTCAGGGCCGTGCGGAGGCTGGTGGCGCAACTCCTCGCCCTGGTCATGGTTCTGCTTGGGTTCAGCGCCTTCAGTGCTGGCGGGCAGCGGGCCCAGGCCGCCCCGATGAGTTCCCCCGCCGCCCTCACGGCGCTCGCGCCACCAGGCGGGGCGGTGGCCCGGGCCTCCGGGTGCTCCGGGCGTCCGGCGAAGACGGTGCGCTTCTCCACCGGAGAACTGCGCGTCTACCGGAGCCACCGCTACGCCTGTGCCATCACGATCGCCAAGCGCCCGGGGGTTCGGCGGGCCATGTCCGTGTCGCTCCAGCCGCGGGGCGGACGGGCGGTGGTGGACGAGGGCCGCTACACCCGCAAGGCGGGCCCGGTGACCGTCCATGCGCTGAACCGCTGTGTTCGGGCGACCGGCAGGATCGCCGGGGTCGAACGTTCCACCGGGTGGATCCTCTGCTGACCCGCTGACCCGCTGACCCGCTGACCCGCTGACCCGCTGACCCGCTGACCCGCTGACCCGTTGGCGTCGAGCGGCGGGTCTCGGGCCTCAAGGGCTCGGAGCCCGTTCAACTCATCTACCCCGTACGCCCCATGGACCGCGGCCGGTGCACAGGGATTCGCATGGCGCCCTTCGAAGGTCTGCCGCCGCATGGGCCGCCCACCGTTCGGTGCCCGTTGCCTCACTCTGATCGCACTGATGACGTTCCCTCACCTTTGCCGGTAACTTCCCTGCCACCGGAGGGCATAACGGTTGATTCTCCTGTTCAGGGCCCCTGACGTCGGAAATTGGGTCTGGCGGGTCGGGTGTGACCAGCGCTAGGTTTCGCGGCGACCCACAGAACAATCAGGGGAGGGTTAATGCGCAAGGCGCGCAAGGCGCTGACAGGTCTGGTGTCGCTCGGGATGCTCGTGGGCACCGTGGGCGCGGCGGAGGCGACTTCAGGGGCGGCGAAAGCCGCGGAGTCTTCGTCCACCAGGACTGTGAGCACCGACATCAAGGATCGGATTCTTGCCATACCCGGCATGAGTCTGATCGAGGAGAAGCCCTACCCGGGCTACCGGTTCTTCGTTCTGAACTACACCCAGCCCGTGGACCACCGCAATCCGCGCAAGGGCACCTTCCAGCAGCGGCTCACGCTGCTGCACAAGGACACCACCCGTCCCACGGTGTTCTTCACTTCCGGCTACGGGCTGAGCACGGCTCCGCGCCGCAGTGAGCCCACCGCGATCATCGACGGCAACCAGGTCTCCCTGGAGTACAGGTACTTCACGCCGTCCCGCCCCAACCCGGCTGACTGGTCGAAGCTGGACATCTGGCAGGCCGCCAGCGACCAGCACCGGATCTTCTCCGCGCTGAAGAAGATCTACGACAAGAAGTGGCTCTCCACGGGCGGTTCGAAGGGCGGCATGACCGCCACGTACTTCGAGCGCTTCTACCCGCGCGACATGGACGGCGTCGTCGCCTACGTGGCGCCGAACGACGTGGTGAACAACGAGGACAAGGCGTACGACCGCTTCCTCGCGAACGTCGGCACCAAGGAGTGCCGCGACAAGCTGAACGCGGTCCAGAGCGAAGCCCTCGTCCGCCGCGCACCGCTCGCCGCGAAGTACGCGCAGTACGCGAAGGACAACGGCTACACCTTCAACACGATCGGCTCCCTCGACCGTGCCTTCGAGGCCGTCGTCCTCGACTACACCTGGGCGTTCTGGCAGTACAGCCTGGTCGCCGACTGCGGCTCGATCCCGGTCGCGAAGACGGCGACCGACGACGAGTTGTGGAACACCGTCGACTCGATCTCCGGGTTCTCCTTCTACACGGACCAGGGCCTCGCCCCGTACACGCCGTACTACTACCAGGCGGGTACGGAACTGGGCTCGCCGGACATCAAGCAGCCCCACCTCAAGGGGCTGAGTCGCTACGGCTACCAGCCGCCGCGCAACTTCGTGCCGAAGGACATCCCGATGCGGTTCAAGCCGCACGCGATGAAGGATGTCGACCGGTGGGTGCGCAACAACGCCGACCAGATGATGTTCGTCAACGGTCAGAACGACCCGTGGAGCGCGGAGCCGTTCCGCCTCGGCCGGGGCAGCAGCGACAGCTATGTGTACGTCGCTCCCGGTGCCAACCACGGTGCCAACGTGGCCCGGCTCGCCCCCGAGGACAAGGCCGCGGCCACCGCGTCCATCCTGAAGTGGGCGGGCGTCGCACCGGCTGCCGTCCAGCGCGACGAGTCGCAGGCGAAGCCGCTGGCGCGGTTCGACGCCAAGCTCGACAAGGTGGACATCCAGCGGGAGCCCACCTTGCGCCCGTGAGGTCTAGTAGGTCCCCGGGCCGTGTCCGTCGCTGTCATGTGCGGCGGGCGCGGCCCGTCTTGTGCCCGCCGCGCACAGGACGGGCCGGCACGGTCGGGTCAGATGTGGTGGGCGCAGCCCACCGGTTTGCCGACGCGCAACTGAACATAGAGGTCCGTCGTGTCCGGGCACTGTGAGCGGTGCAGTACGGCCGACTCGATCCGGTACCCGGGTGGGTGCCGACCGGCGCCGTTGCAGGCGGTCTCCTTCACCTGACCGCCGCCCGCCCGGTAGACGCAGTCGCCGACGACGGTGTGCGGGCCGCCTCCGCCTCCCGGGTCGCCCGGGTGCGGCGGTTCCAGGTTGCGCATGCAGGCGTAGCCCTGGCCCACGTCTCCGTCGCCGTCCTCGTCGACGGGGGAGTAGCCGTGTGAGATGTGGAGGACGTAGTCGGTGACCAGCGGGCAGGCCGGGCCGGTCGACTGTCGTCCGCCGTGCCGTGCGATCACCCGTGCCGCGGCCTTCTCGCTGGTACAGGGGACCTCAAGGAAATGCTTGTCGCGTGAGCCGCAGTCGCCGGGGCCCAGGAACACCGTGCCGTAGTCGGGCGCGGTGGTGACGTTCCCTGACTGCCCCTTGACGCGGCTGGTGCCCTCGGCGGGTTGCTGGCAACCGACGATGAGCGCCACCGGTAGGAGTACCAGGGCGCTCATCGTGGACCTGCGTCGGCTCGACCGCAGCCGCTGTGCCATTCGGACCCCCGAACCTTCGACCGTACGGTCGTCGGATCAAGGGTGGCCCGGTCGGGCTTTCGATGCCAGCCGCACCGATCGCCATGGGGCCCGCTGGGGGTTGTGCGTCTAGAGTGCGGGCCCCATCCGTCTACGTCAGTCGTCGTAAGACAGTCCATAACCGACGGGGTAGAGCGCCTGCGCCGGGTTGTCCGCACGCGGGATCGCCGCGGGCAGTCGTCCACCGGGCTCGCCACGACCGGCGAGCACGCGGGCGAGAGTTGGCAGCTCCGCGTCCGCACTGCCGTACGTGGCGAGCGACGCTTTCACACCGCTGAAGTGGGCGATGTCGTACGGGTTGCCGACGGCCACCGTGACCACGGGGACGCCGGTGGCGACGAGCCGCTCGACCAGGACCTTCTGCCGGTTGGTGGCCCCCACGTTCTGGGTGAGCACCACGACGACGTCCTGACCCTGCGCCCCGGCGACCGCCCGGGCGATGTTCGCGTCGTCCCACGTCTCACGGGCCGCGTGGTCGATGGTGACGGTGGTCGGGGCGAAGCCCTGACCCTTCAACTGCTCGGCCAGCACCGGCACACTGCGACGATCCGCGTTGTAGGGGAACGCCGGGCTCTGGCCGGTGACCAGCACCTTGCGCTGCTTGCGCCGGGACAGCGGCAGGAAGTCGCGCTGGTTCACCAACAGGGTCACCGTGCGCTCGGCGATCCGGTCGGCGGTCGCGAGGTGCTTGGAGATGCCGACCGTGCGGTCCACCCCGCGGTGGGTGACGTAGGGGTTGCCGTCGAGCAGCCCCACCTTGTCCTTCATGCGGAGAATGCGCAGGATCGATTCGTCCAGCCGTGCTTCGGTCAGCTCGCCACCGCGCACCGCATTGAGGACGGCGTTCCACGCCAGGTCCAGGTTGGGGACGAAGAGGAGCTGGTCCACACCCGCCTTGAGGGCGAGCACGGGGACGCGGTCGTCGCCGTACTTGGTCCGTACGCCCGTCATGTTGAGGGCGTCGGTGACGATGACCCCGTCGTAGCCGAGTTCTCCACGGAGCACACCGGTGATGATGGGGTGCGAGAGCGTCGCCGGGTCGTTGCTCGGGTCGAGCGCGGGGACCTGGAGGTGCGCGGTCATGATCGATGACACGCCGGCGTCGATGGCCGCCCGGAACGGCGGGGCGTCGATGCGCTCCCATTCCTCCCGGGTGTGGGTGATGATCGGCAGCGAGGTGTGGCTGTCCATCCCCGTGTCGCCGTGGCCCGGGAAGTGCTTCGCGGACGTGGCGATGCCCTTGCGCTCGTAACCGCGTACCTGAGCGGCGGTCAGCCGGCTCACATGACGGGCGTCGGAGCCGAAGGACCGGATGTTGATGATCGGGTTCGCCGGGTTGACGTTGACGTCGGCGACCGGAGCGAAGTTCTGGTGGATTCCCATGGCGGCCAGCTCGACACCGGCGATCTCAGCTGCTGTGCGGGCATCAGAGACCGAACCGTTGGCGCCGAGTGCCATGGGACCGGGGAGCTGGGTGGCCGGCGGGCCGACCCGGGTGTTCGGCCCGTGCTCCTGGTCGATCGAGATGACGACCGGGAGCGTGCCGTTGTCCTTGGCGACCTTCTGGATCGCGTTGGAGAGGTCGACGAGCTGGTGCGGATCGGTGATGTTCCGTGCCCAGCCGAAGTAGATGACTCCGCCGAGGTGGTACTTCTGGATCATCTCGGCGACATTGCTGACGCCGATCTCCCGGAGGTTCTGGTCGATGTCGCGTTGGGACGGGGCAGTGGCGGATGTCCCGTAGAAGTACGGGACGAACAGCTGGCCGACCTTCTGCTCCAGGCTCAGCCCGGCGATGATCTGCTTGAGGCGTTTGGTCTGCGAGTGACGGGCTGCTTCGGCGGCTGCCGCCGGCACGGTCGTGCCTGTCACTGCTGCGACGGTCGCCGCACCGACGGCGGCCGACGCGATGAGCGTGCGTCTGGAGAGGCTTCGGTCCTGCATAGGTGCTCCTTCCGGCCTTGCTTACAAGCGAGTTGAAGGAAACTTCCAGGGGGAAATGGTCAGGCGGAAGATAACTGTCAGGACGAGCGTTCGGCAAGGGAATGGACCCGAGGGGTGTCGGAGGTCCCTGTTGCGTGGATTCGTCTTGGGGGATCAGGGCGGTTTGCCCCCCGGCCCGACACCCGTGTGCCCTCACAGGCGCCCGAGCGCTGCGGCGGAATCGAGGCGGAACTGAGGCGCGCCGAGCCGATCGATCAGAGTGATGCCCAAGGTCGGGGCCTCTCGCAGCCGCGCACGGCGGCATGGAGGAGTCCGCCACCGGTGCCGTCGGGAGGGGACGCACCGGTGGCGGCGGGCCCGACCGGTCGCAGTGCGGCGGGAGAGGGGTAAGCCGGTGATGCGCTCGTACCAAAACGAAAGCGGACCGGCACCGAACTGCGAACCCACCCGGCAGGGCTGGCTGGATAGACGGCAAAGTCCGCGCGGGGGTTGCCTGCTGGATGAGACTCGTTCCGCGCACCGGATGGTGCGCCCGGCCGCCGGGGCCACGAGAGGGGTTCGATCGCGCCCGTTCGCCGAGTCCGCGCCGGAATCGCACAGCAGGCCGCCTGGGCAACGCGGCCCCGCACCTGGCCCCCGCACCTGCCCCCGGAGCGGATCCCCTCACGCATCCCCTCACGCGTCCAAGCGGTGTCCGGTGTCACTCCAGTCGAGCGCAGCGGTCCCGCAGCATCTCCACCGTCGTGGTGATCGCCGGTCGTCGGGCCGCACCCGTCCGCCACAGTGCGTACAGCCGCCGCCTGGGCAGCGGGTCGAGTCGTACCGCCACCACGCCGGGCGGTAGAGCTCCCCGCCCCAGCCGCGGAATCACGGCCACGCCCAACCCAGCCGCCACCAGGGCGAGTTGGGTGTGGTTCTCCTCCGCCTGGTGCACCAGATCGGGTTCATGGCCCGAGGCGCGCAGCGTACGCACCAGCCAGTCGTGGCAGACCGTCCCCGGCGGCTGGCAGATCCAGCGCTCGCCCACCAGGTCCGACTGTCCCGCCTTTCCCTTCGCAGCCAGTGGATGCCCCTCGGGCACCAGCAGATCGCACAGGTCCTCGCCGAGGTAGACCTGCTCCACTCCCTCGGGAGCGGGCCGGGGCGCGATGTCCCAGTCGTGGGCCACGGCCAGATCCGTCATGCCCTTGGCGACCAGATCGATCGACAGATGCGGATCCACCTCGGTCAACCGCACATCCAGGGCGGGATGGCGGTGCGTCAGTCCGGCGAGGACTTCCGGCAGGAGCCCCCGGGCCGCCGATGCGAAGGCGGCGATCGTCAACCGACCGGTCGGAGTCCCACGCCGTTCCTCCAAGGTGGTCTCGGCGCGTTCCACGATCGCCAGTAGCTCCTGCGCTGCCCCGGCGAGGTGGCGTGCCTCGTCCGTGAGGACGATGCCACGCCCCCGGCGCTCCAGCAGGATCGTGCGCGTCTCCCGCTCCAACTTGGTGATCTGCTGCGACACCGCCGAAGGCGTGTACCCGAGTGCGGTCGCGGCAGCCGCGACCGAACCGTGCACCGCGATGGCGTGCAGCGCCCGCAACCGTCCCAGATCGAGCACGGCGCCTCCCTCTCGACTGCCCGACTGCCCGACTGCCCGGCAACACTTCATGCGGAATTCGTAAGCAATGCTCAATTTCACCATGAAGAAATGCGTGCTGGTGCTACATGGTTCGAGTCCCTGATGCTCGCTTCATGCGCCCAGCACACATCTGCCTGGCCGTCGCGATCACTGCGACCTGGGGAGTCAACTTCGTCGTCATCGACATCGGCCTCGACCACTTTCCGCCCCTGCTCTTCTCCGCCCTGCGGTTCGCGGTCGCCGCCGTGCCCGCTGTCTTCCTCGTCGGCCGTCCCACGGTCGCCTGGCGGTGGATCATCGGCGTGGGCCTCGCGCTGGGCGTGGGGAAGTTCGGTCTGCTGTTCCTCGGCATGGACCAGGGGATGCCCGCGGGCCTGTCCTCGCTGGTGCTCCAGGCCCAAGCGGTCTTCACCGCCGTCTTCGCCGCCACCCTCCTGGCGGAGCACCTCGGCAGGGGGCGGATCATCGGCATGGCCATAGCGTTCGGCGGGATCGCCGTCGCCGCCGTCGACGAGGGAGCCTCGGGATCGGTCGCTGCCTTCGCGCTGGTCATCGCCGCCGCTGCGTGCTGGGGCGTGTCCAACGTACTCACCCGCAAGGCGTCCCCACCGCACGCCCTCAACTTCATGGTCTGGGTCAGCGTCGTCCCCGTACTGCCCCTGTTCGCCCTCTCGCTCCTCTTCGAGGGGCCACAGGCGCAGACGGAGGCCCTGCGTTCCCTGGACTGGACCGGCGCGGGAGCGGTGCTGTTCATCGCCTGGGTGTCGACGGTGCTCGGATTCGGAGCCTGGAACTGGCTGCTCCGCCATCACCCCGCCTCGGCCGTGGCCCCGTTCTCCCTGCTGGTCCCCGTCTTCGGCATGTCGTCCGCGGCGCTGTTGCTCGATGAGTCCATCAGCCCGTTGGGCTGGTGCGCCGCCGTACTCCTGGTGACAGGAGTGGCACTCACTTCGCTGTCGGGAAGGTCGGCTGGGCGGGCAGGGAGGACAACAGGCCCTCCAGGTGCTCCCGTCCCGCGACGAGCAGCCCCGGAAGGTTCGCTGCCTGGGGGTGCCAGCGCTTCTCGTACTCCCAGCTCAACCACGTCTGGGGGGTGAGCGTCGCCAGGCACTCGGCGAGCGGGACCACACCCTCGCCCAGGGCGATCGGCGTGAGGTCTTCACGCGAGGCAACATCCTTGACCTGTACGTATCCAAGGAACGGGGCGAGCGCGCCATGGGTGGTGATCGGGTCCTCGCCGGCCAGCCACGGATGCAGCACATCCCAGAGGGCGCCCGCGTGGAGATGGCCGACCGGCCCGAGGACCCGGGACAGGTCCTCGCCCGTGGGGTGCGAGTCATGGGTTTCCAGGAGCAGCTTCACCCCGGCGCCGGCCGCGGTCTCCGCAGCGGCACCGAGCAGCCTGGCTGCCGTTGCATCCGCAATGGAGGAGTCCTGGTCGCCGCCTCCGGGGAAGACCCGGGCGTAGGGTGCGCCGAGGTCCCGGGCCAGCCACAACAGCTCGCCGATCTCCCTCAGTGCCACCGCCTCATCGGCCTCGGCCGCCAGATCGGTGTAGCCGCAGACGGCGAGGATCTGCACTTTGGCCCGCTCGAACTCCTTCACCACGGCAGCCCGCTCGGGCATCTCGATCCCCGGGTGCACCGGCTCGTCGGGCGCCACCCTCAGCTCCACGCCCTGATAGCCGGTGTCGGCAGCGAGGACCGCCACGTCGGCCGTGGGCATGCCCGGCACACCGAGCGTGGAGAACGCGAACTTCACGGACTGTTCCTTTCGTCGGGGCCCGAACCTGCCCTGTGGACTGCCTGCCGGGCCGACGGAACGCCCCGCCGATCCGGTGGGACGGCGGCCGGGACCATTCAGCGTGGACGGCCCGGCGGTGTGCGACGTCCCGTAGTGCGGGTACCCCGCATCCCGCCCGACATCCGCCGCGACCTGCGAGGGTCCCCCGGATGAGTCCGGGCACGGCGGATGCCCGGCAGCCGGACGTTCACCCTCGCGGCCGTGCCGTGGATCCGCGCACCATCAGTTCCGCTTCGACCGTCGCTATCCCGCCCGGGGGAGGAGCCTCTTTCCCCATCGCCAGCCGCCCCGCCCGCGCGCCCGCCTCGAACAACGGAAGTCGTACGGTCGTGAGCGCCGGCACCGCGTCCACCGCGAAGGGCAGGTCGTCGAAGCCCGCCACCGAGACGTCCTCGGGGACACGGAGCCCCCGGTCCCGCAGGGCCGCGCAGACCCCGAGCGCCACCGTGTCGTTGGCGGCCACGACAGCCGTCAACTCCGGATCCCTCCGAAGGAGCTCACGGGCCGCGTCGAAGCCCGAGCTGCGGCCGTAGGTGCTGTGCACGGTGAGTCGTTGCTGATCGCCCGCCACACCCGCAGCCGCCATCGCCTCCCGGTGTCCCTCCAGCCGGTCCCTGGTGGTCGTACGGCCCGGTGGCCCGGCCACATAGCCGATCCTGCGGTGCCCGAGCGCCAGGAGGTGGTCGGTCAGTCGGCGGGCTCCGCCCCGGTTGTCGAAGGCGAGTACGGCCGGGTCGGGATGCTCCCCCGCGCCCGGGTCACCACTGATCGGGGGACGGCCGCAGAGCACCACCCGTGTCCCCGCCCGGCTGAGCTTGCCCAGCTTGGCCGCCATCGCAGCCGTGTGCTGGGGATCCTCCAGCGCGCCACCGGTCAGCACCACCGCTGCGGCACGCTGCCGCTGCAACAGGGTGAGATAGGTGAGCTCCCGCTCGGCGGCGCCACCCGTGTTGCACACGACGGCCAGCTTCTCGCCGCCCCCGCGCCCGACGCTCCCCAACCCGCCGATCTCGCTCTGCACGGCCCCGGCCATGATCCCGAAGAAGGGGTCGGCGATGTCGTTCACCAGGATGCCGACGAGGTCGGACGAGGCCGCGGCCAGGGAGCTGGCCGGGCCGTTGAGCACATAGTCCAGATCGTCCACCGCGCGCAGTACCCGCTCCCGGGTCGAGGCCGCGACCGGGTAGTTGCCGTTGAGGACGCGGGAGACGGTGGCCGGGGAGACCCGGGCCCGCGCCGCGACATCCGCCAGGGTGACTGTCATCGCTTCCCTCCGCGGGAGATCCGCCCCGGGCGCTTGTCCGGGCCGCTGTCGGCAGGCTAGCGTCATATCCGATAGAAAGCGCTTGCTACGACGGGTTGCGGTGAACACGCTCCAGGAGGGTTTCAGCGCCACCTCGCCGTCGCCCCGGGACCCCGGGACCCCGGGACCCCGCAGACACACCGGCGATCCGTCAGGCGGTTCCGTCAGGCGCAGCGCAGGGATATAGGGGAGAAGTCGAACGAGCGCACCGCCGCCCGCCACGGCACCCGGCCATGGGCGGCACCGACTAGCCGCCGGAGGCTGGCACGTGACACGCAGGACCGTACGGATCGCCATGAACGGCGTCACCGGCCGGATGGGATACCGCCAGCACCTGGTGCGCTCCCTCCTCGCCATCCGCGAACAGGGCGGACTCGACCTCGGCGGCGGTGAGACCCTCTGGCCCGAACCGGTCCTGGTGGGGCGCCGCGAGGACGCACTCCGCGCCATCGCCCAACGCCATGGCCTCACCGAATGGAGCACCGACCTCGACGCGGTGCTCGATGCCACCGGAGAGCGACGCGTGGACGTCTACTTCGACGCCCAGGTGACCTCCGCCCGCCCCGCGGCCCTCAAACGGGCCATCGCCACCGGCAAGCACCTCTACGTGGAGAAGCCGACCGCCGGGGACCTCGCCGGAGCCATCGAACTCGCCCGGCTCGCGGACACCGCGGGCGTACGGCACGGCGTCGTCCAGGACAAACTCTTCCTCCCGGGGCTGCGCAAGCTCAAACGGCTGGTCGACGGCGGATTCTTCGGCGAGATCCTGTCCATCCGCGGCGAATTCGGCTACTGGGTCTTCGAAGGCGACTGGCAGCAGGCCCAACGGCCGTCCTGGAACTACCGCGCCGAAGACGGCGGCGGGATCACCCTCGACATGTTCCCCCACTGGGACTACCTGCTGCACGAACTCTTCGGCCGGGTGACCAGCGTCTTCGCCCACACGGCCACCCATGTCCCACAGCGCTGGGACGAGCGCGGCGAGCCTTACCGGGCGAGCGCAGACGACGCGGCGTACGGCATCTTCCAACTCGAAGGGGGCGCGGTCGCCCAGATCAACTCCTCCTGGGCGGTGCGGGTGATGCGCGACGAACTGGTGGAGTTCCAGGTGGACGGAGTCCACGGCTCGGCCGTCGCGGGTCTGCGCCGCTGTCGGGCCCAGCATCGCTCGGCCACCCCCAGACCTGTCTGGAACCCCGATCTGCCCGCCACCGAGTCCTTCCGCGACCAGTGGCAGGAGATCCCCGACAACGAGGAGTACGACAACGCGTTCAAAGCCCAGTGGGAACTGTTCCTCCGCCATGTGGTGCTCGGCGAGCCCTACCACTGGGACCTGCTGGCCGGCGCCCGAGGCGTACAACTCGCGGAACTCGCCGGCAGATCGGCCGCCGAAGGGCGCCGGTTGGACGTTCCGGAGGTGACGCTGTGAGCCTGCTCCTGCCGGACGCCGACGGCGGGCTGCGCCCCTACCGCCCCCGCCTCCACCCCATGGAGTTCCCAGCCCCCGACCGGCCCGGGCCCCGTTCCCGTACGGTCTTCGCCGCGGCCCACACCGTCGCCGACCCCCGCGCGGCCAACGGCCCCGGCTCGCCCGCCGTCGTCGACTGGGACGCGACGCTCGCCTTCCGTCGCCATCTGTGGTCGTACGGACTGGGCGTGGCGGAGGCCATGGACACGGCACAGCGCGGGGCGGGTCTCGACTGGCCGGCCGCTGCGGAGCTGATCAGGCGCTCCGCGGCCGAGGCCGCCGCGGTCGGCGGACAGATCGTCTGCGGGGTCGGAACCGACCAACTCCCTCCGGGGCCGGCGACCCTCGACGCCGTGTACGCCGCCTACGTCGAACAACTCGCCACCGTCGAGGAGTGCGGGGCCCGCGCGGTCCTCCTGGCGTCCCGGGCGCTCGCGGCGTCGGCCCGTGGCCCCGAGGACTACGCCGCCCTCTACGGCGAGTTGCTGCGCCAGGCCCGTGAGCCGGTGGTCCTGCACTGGCTCGGCCCGATGTTCGACCCGGCGCTGCGCGGCTACTGGGGGAGCGATGACCCCGAGGCAGCTGCCGCAGCCCTGGTGGAGATCGTCGCCGCACGGCCCACCGCGGTCGACGGGGTCAAGGTGTCGCTGCTCGATCCTGCCCTGGAGATCGCTCTCCGCCGTCGACTACCGACCGGCGTGCGGTGCTACACCGGGGACGACTTCCACTATCCGGAACTGATCGCGGGGGACGAGAAGGGCTTCAGCGATGCCCTGCTGGGCGTCCTCGACCCCTTGGCGCCACTGGCCGCCGATGCCCTACGCCGGCTGGACGCGGGCGACCCGGCCGGATTCCGCACGGCCCTCGAACCCGCACTGCCGCTCTCCCGGCACCTGTTCGAACCACCGACCCACCACTACAAGACGGGTGTGGTGCTGCTGGCCTGGCTCGCCGGTCACCAGCGCCACTTCAGCATGATCGGAGGCATGCAGTCCGCCCGCTCGCTGCCCCATCTGGCCAGGACGTACGAACTCGCCGACGCACTCGGCCTCTTCCCCGACCCGCAGTCCGCCGAGGCCCGGATGCGTGCACTCCTCGATGTGCACGGGGTCGAAGGGTGAACGCCCCGAGCGCGAGGGGGCTCGACCGGTTCAGCATCAACCAGATGACCGTGAGACAGCTGTCCCTGCCCGAGTTGGCAGCCGTATGCGGACGCTTGGGAGTGCGGGGGGTCGGCCTCTGGCGGGAACCGGTCCGCTCGTACGGGGTCCGGGCCGCGGCCGAGTTGATGAGGTCCGCCGGTCTGACCGTCACCAGCCTCTGCCGGGGAGGCTTCTTCACCGCGGCCGACCGTCGGGGGCGCGACCGTGCCCTCGATGACAACAGGGCCGCGGTCGACGAGGCGGCGGCCCTCGGCACGGAGACCCTGGTGCTGGTCAGCGGCGGACTACCGGAGGGCAGCCGCGACCTCGCCGGAGCCCGTGAACAGGTCGCCGATGCGCTGGGTGCGCTCGCTCCCTACGCGGCGGAACGGGGCGTCAGGCTGGCCATCGAACCGTTGCACCCGATGTACGCGGCGGACCGCTGCGTCATCTCCACCCTGCACCAGGCGCTGGACCTCGCCGGCCGGTTTCCGCCCTCCTGGGTGGGAGTGGTGGTGGACACGTACCACGTCTGGTGGGACGAGTCGGCACCACGGGCGGTGGCCGATGCCGGGGAGCAGGGGCGCATCCACTCCTTCCAACTGGCCGACTGGATCACACCCCTCCCCGCAGGCGTCCTCACGGGGCGCGGCCAACTCGGCGACGGCTCCATCGAGTTGCGGCGCTGGCGGGAGCGGATCGAGGAGGCCGGGTACCGCGGGCCGGTGGAGGTGGAGCTGTTCAACGAGGCGCTCTGGGCGCGGGACGGTGCCGAAGTGGTCGCCGAGACGCTCCACCGCTTCCAGGAACACGTGTGGTGATGCGTCCGCCGAGGAGGTGGTTACCGACGGGCCGGGAAAAATTGTTCTCCCACCGTGCAACCCTTCGGCGCCCATGAGTGTCGTACGTGGTGTCAGGGCTTCCGGGGGGGAATCTGGGGGGATTCTGGAAGTCTTGACGGAGGGGAAAGGGAGGGGCCCGGCCCATGGTCGGGTCCTCCTCGATTTCCGCCCCCCTTCTCCTCCCTTCCCTCGTCTTCCCTTCTCGGGTCTGCCCTCTCCCGCCGGGTCGTTCCTCCGCGGGTCGTTCCTCCGCTGGGTTCGGGTTTCCGCTGTTTCGGGCTTCCGCGCCGGGCACCGCAGCCGCAGCCGTACGGGGCTGCCTCGACCAGGCGGTCGGGTAGGGCAGGGTCGGAATGTTCGGGGTTATCCACAGGCGGGGCGGCTTGTCGGACCGAGACGGTAGCGTCGAGCCATGTCCCAAACGACAGTGCCTCAGCTGGCGGTCGTCGAAGGTGTCCTGGAGCGCGTCACCTACGCCAATGAGGAGAACGGCTACACGGTGGCGCGCGTCGACACCGGTCGCGGCGCAAGTGACCTCCTGACCGTCGTCGGCTCGCTGCTCGGCGCTCAACCCGGTGAATCACTGCGCATGGAGGGCCGCTGGGGCTCGCATCCGCAGTACGGCAAGCAATTCTCCGTTGAGAACTACACGACGATCCTGCCTGCCACCATCCAGGGCATCCGCCGCTATCTCGGCTCCGGGCTGATCAAGGGCATCGGCCCCAAGATCGCCGAGCGGATCGTGGACCACTTCGGAGTGGACACCCTCGATGTCATCGAGCAGGAGCCGAAGCGACTCATCGAGGTTCCGGGACTTGGCCCCAAGCGCACCAAGTTGATCGGTGTGGCCTGGGAGGAGCAGAAGGCGATCAAGGAGGTGATGGTCTTCCTCCAGGGAGTCGGTGTCTCCACCTCCATCGCCGTCCGCATCTACAAGAAGTACGAAGACGCCTCCATCTCCGTGGTGAAGAACCAGCCCTACCGGCTGGCGGCCGATGTGTGGGGCATCGGCTTCCTCACCGCGGACAAGATCGCACAGGCGGTGGGCATACCCCACGACAGCCCGGAGCGGGTCAAGGCCGGCCTTCAGTACGCCCTGTCCCAATCCACCGACCAGGGGCACTGCTTCCTGCCCGAGGACCGATTGATCTCCGACGCAGTCAAACTGCTCCAGGTGGACATCGGGCTGGTGATCGAATGCCTCGCGGAGCTGGCCGCCGACGAGGAAGGAGTCGTCAGGGAACTGGTGCCTGCGCCGGATGGAGGAGACCCGCTGACCGCGGTCTTTCTGGTGCCGTTCCACCGGGCGGAAATCTCGCTCTCGGCCCAACTCCAACGGCTGCTCGGCGCGGCGGACGACAGACTGCCCGCCTTCCAGGACGTCGATTGGGACAAGGCGCTTGGCTGGCTGGCGGAGCGGACCGGTGTGGAACTCGCCCCCGAGCAGCAGGCCGCCGTTCAGCTCGCGCTCACCAGCCGAGTGGCGGTTCTGACCGGTGGTCCCGGCTGCGGCAAGTCCTTCACCGTACGGTCGGTGGTGGAGCTCGCCCGTGCCAAGAAGGCGAAGGTGGTGCTGGCCGCGCCCACGGGCCGGGCGGCCAAGCGGCTTTCCGAGCTCACCGGTGCCGAGGCGTCCACCGTGCATCGACTGCTGGAGTTGAAGCCGGGCGGGGATGCCGCATATGACCGGGACCGTCCCCTGGACGCGGATCTGGTGGTGGTGGACGAGGCTTCGATGCTCGATCTGCTCCTGGCCAACAAGCTGGTTAAAGCGGTCGCTCCCGGTGCGCATCTGCTGCTGGTGGGGGATGTGGACCAGCTGCCGAGCGTGGGCGCGGGAGAGGTCCTGCGTGACCTCCTCGCCGATGGCGGGCCCATTCCCAGTGTGCGACTCACCCAGATCTTCCGGCAGGCCCAGCAATCAGGTGTGGTCACCAATGCCCATCGCATCAATTCGGGTCTACCGCCCCTCACTTCCGGCTTGACGGACTTCTTCCTGTTCGTCGAAGAGGAGACCGAGGACGCCGGCAGGCTCACTGTCGATGTTGCCGCGCGAAGAATTCCAGCCAAATTCGGCCTGGATCCTCGGCGAGATGTTCAGGTTCTTGCCCCTATGCACCGCGGTCCAGCGGGTGCCGGCACGCTCAACGGCCTTCTACAGCAGGCAATTACGCCCGCCCGCCCGGATGTGGCCGAGAAGCGCTTCGGCGGGAGAATTTTTCGGGTCGGCGACAAGGTCACGCAGATTCGCAACAATTATGAGAAGGGAAAGAACGGCGTCTTTAATGGAACGGTGGGCGTCGTCACCTCCCTTCACCTGGACGATCAGCGGCTCACGGTGCTGACAGATGAGGACGAGGAGGTTCCGTATGAGTTCGACGAGCTCGATGAGCTGGCCCATGCGTATGCGGTCACCATTCATCGTTCGCAGGGCAGCGAATATCCGGCCGTGGTGATCCCGGTCACCACCGGGGCGTGGATGATGCTCCAGCGCAACCTCCTCTACACGGCTGTCACCCGGGCCAAGAAGCTCGTTGTCCTCGTCGGCTCCCGCAAAGCGCTCGGACAGGCGGTCCGGACAGTTTCCGCAGGCAGACGGTTCACCGCGCTGGACCACCGGTTGAGCCGCGGTTGAGCGGGGCACACTCGCCCGCTCGGGGGAAGCGCTTTGGTACCGGGGTGGGAAATGCCACCTCGACTTCCGGTTTCCGGTCTGACGGGGCAGGATGGGCAGGCTTGGCGGCACTCAGTGCCGCCAAAGGGTCAATCGGTCGACCCCGAGTGCACTCTGCTGAGCCAAGTGGGGGATGGTAGAGACAGTCAGGGCACCTCGAAGAAGAGGCACTACGTCGGTGAGGGATGACGTGAGCGACAACTCTGTAGTACTGCGGTACGGCGACGGCGAGTACACCTACCCGGTGGCTGAGAGCACCGTCGGTGACAAGGGCTTCGACATCGGCAAGCTCCGAGCCCAAACCGGTCTGGTGACCCTGGACAGCGGCTATGGCAACACGGCCGCCTATAAATCCTCGATCACCTACCTCGACGGCGAAGAGGGAATCCTCCGCTATCGCGGATACCCCATCGAGCAGCTGGCGGAGCGCTCCAGCTTCCTCGAAGTGGCGTACCTGCTGATCAACGGTGAGCTTCCCACCGTCGACGAGCTGGCCGAGTTCCGTGGCGAGATCACCCAGCACACTCTGCTCCACGAAGACGTCAAGCGGTTCTTCGACGGCTTCCCACGAGACGCCCACCCCATGGCCATGCTCTCCTCGGTGGTCAGCGCGCTGTCGACGTTCTACCAGGACAGCCACAACCCGTTCGACGAGAAGCAGCGCCACCTGTCCACGATCCGGCTGCTCGCCAAGCTGCCCACGATCGCGGCGTACGCGTACAAGAAGTCGATCGGCCACCCCTTCGTCTACCCGCGCAACGACCTCGGGTACGTCGAGAACTTCCTGCGGATGACCTTCTCGGTCCCCGCACAGGAGTACGACCTCGACCCCGTCGTGGTCGCGGCCCTCGACAAGCTGCTGATCCTGCACGCGGACCACGAGCAGAACTGTTCGACGTCCACGGTCCGCCTGGTCGGCTCCTCCCAGGCGAACATGTTCGCCTCGATCTCCGCCGGCATCTCGGCGCTCTGGGGCCCGCTGCACGGTGGCGCCAACCAGTCCGTGCTGGAGATGCTGGAGGGCATCAAGACGTCCGGCGGCAACGTCGACTCCTTCATCAACAAGGTGAAGAACAAGGAGGACGGCGTCCGTCTGATGGGCTTCGGCCACCGGGTCTACAAGAACTTCGACCCGCGTGCCCAGATCATCAAGGCCGCCGCCCACGACGTCCTCTCCGCGCTCGGCAAGTCCGACGAGCTGCTCGACATCGCGCTCAAGCTCGAAGAGCACGCGCTCTCCGACAGCTACTTCGTGGAGCGCAAGCTCTACCCGAACGTCGACTTCTACACCGGTCTGATCTACCGGGCCATGGGCTTCCCGACCGAGATGTTCACCGTGCTGTTCGCGATCGGGCGGCTGCCCGGATGGATCGCGCAGTGGCACGAGATGATCAAGGAGCCGGGTTCGCGGATCGGCCGTCCGCGGCAGATCTACACGGGTGTCGTCGAGCGCGACTTCGTGCCCGTCGAGGCCCGCTGAGCCCGACCCGACCTAGGGCCGCCGACGCCCTGGATTGGCGTCGAGCTCACCCGAGTCCTTCGGGGCTCGACCAACGGGGTCGCCGCGGGCTGAGGCTCTGCGGTCCCCAGTTCCGTACGGCTGCCCTGTGGACGGGCGTCCCGGCAGCCGTACGGTCCAGCGTCCCCGCTGCCGGAGTGCCCACGGGCACTCCGGCAGCGGTGTTTTCGGCGTACCTCGCCTGTGGAGCAGCCACCGCGAGTTGTGCTGGCTGCTCCACAGGCTCTGTGGGTTGTGCACAGCGCGTTCCCCGCGCAGCCGGGGCGCGATGGGCGCTCGGCACTGCGTGCCGCTGTGACGGCCGGCCGGCCGGCCGGCCGTCTGGCGAGCCGAGGTCGAACCGGGCCCTGGCACACACTGTCTCTCTCGTGCGGACGCCTTCTCCGCCCCCTTTTTGAAGCCCTTGAAGCCCTTGAAGCCCTCGTGCCCCGTGCGGCCTCGATGTGCTCCCTCGGTGGCTTCTGGCGGCGGTGTTGCGGCCCTTGGAGCGGGCACCTCGTATGGACCGGGTGGACTGCGCCCCCGTTGGGCACCCAGGCAGACGCTCCCCGACGCATTCCCCAGGGTGGTGCCACACCTTGTCGACCGGGACGGCGGACGGCACCGGGAACACCCGTAGAGGGCCGTTGCACCCGTCCGCTGGGGCCATGTCCACCACGGGGTGGTGGCGCGCAGGGAATGAGGACTGTGCCGCTTCGGCCGTCCCTGAGGGCCTTGCGGGTTGGGGCCCGGTAACGATCACTGTGTGTCGTCGCATCGCGATACCCTGGCGGCTGATTCTGGCTGGTCCGGCAGCCCGTGCGCCCTGCTCCGGCGAACGTCCAACCCCCTCCGTACGGACCGCGATGGCCAGGCTCGGGAGCCTTGGGGCACCGGTGTCGAAGTGCCCGACTTCAGTTCGTGCGTACCGAGGGCGTCGGCGTGTGGCGGCGTGTGGCGGGCGTGTGCCGGTGGTCCCCGCAGCTCGGTCGTCAGAGTGGAGGCGTGCCGATGTGCCCCGAGTGGTGGGTGGCACCGGCGCCACCCACGGGCCGGCCGCCGAGGGACACCAGATGGTGCTTGACGCGCCTGAGACCGCAAGACTGAGCCCGAATGGGCCCTTCCAGGCCCTGAGCGGCCCTGTGGGGCTCTTGTGGCCCCCAGTTGGGCTCCTGGCGTTCCACGCTCGGGCGACGCCGTAGAAGACGAAAGCGCCCCGCTGCCGATCCCCCCACGGGTCGACGAGCGGGGCGCTTCCCATATCCCCGGAGCGGATTCCCCCCACGGGATCCGGCCGGGTGTCTCTGCTGCTTGGGGGACCTCCGAGACGGATTCCCCCCACGGGATCCGATCGGGTGTCCCTGCCGCAGCAGAAGCTCCACACGCGGTCTGCCGGGGTACGTACGCACGGGAGGGCCGCTCAAAGCTCCCCGGGCACGTGCCCCGGCCAACGCTTGCCTGGAATGTCCCCCAAGACATCCCACGAACGTCCCCCAAGACGTTCCTGGCATCGCCCATTTAGACTCATGCGGAGCCTCAATGGTTACCCCTCAATATCTGTGATCTAGGTCTCTTTGTGAAGGTCTTGTGCCTCACATGAGCTCAGTTGAACGACCGTAGACGCAGGGCGTTCGTGACCACAAAAACGGATGAAGCGGCCATGGCAAACCCAACGATCATGGGTGTGAACTGGCCGGATGCCGCAAGAGGTAGTGCGGCTACGTTATCGCCAAAGGCCCGAAAAAGATTCCCTTTGGTGGTCCTGAGTGTCCGACGCGCGAGACGGATCGCGTCCGCGGCCACCCGTAGATCTCCCCGGATGAGAGTGAGATCACTCGCCCTGGCCGCGCCATCGGCGCCCGTTTTTGGCCTCGGAGCCGGATCCGAGGTGGCGAGCACACCCGTGTCGCAGGTGTTGCCCTCGACGATTGCCCCGCCACATCGTGGCCCGGACTCGTCCTGCGACCTCTGCTCTTGTCCTCGGCGGCGCCGGAGCATGCGCCTCGTCGATGTCGGGCACGGCCGTCTCGGCACTCGGTCGTGGCGAGGAAGGTGGCCGGTCGGTACTGATGGGTACTGATCGGTACTGGGCGGCACTGGTCGGGGCGGGTCGGGTGGAAACAAGACGGTTTCCGTGCGCGACCCCGCCGCGGTGGTGTCACGGGCTCTGGCTTCTCGGAGCGGAGACTTCAGGGCGCCCAGCGAGTTGTCATCACAGGGCGCCTAGACGGTCGTACGGCCCTTGAGGGGGGAAGAATCATCCCCTGTCCCGTTCGGGGTGGCCACAGGCGTCAGGGGTCTCTCAGGCAGCCGTATGCCGGCGTCTGTGGGCAGTGGTGCCATCCGGTCGGCAGCCATCGGCTGCGTCCATGGAGTGGGACGCTTCGGTGGGTGCCCTCCATGGACCTCGCTGGCCAGGGACGGACGGCCCTTTGGCGGCTGGTGCGACGAGCTGCTGCCGATGTGCGGTCGGATCGCCCGAAACGCGGATTCCGTCGTCCGGCGGGCTCCTCGATGAGCGAATGGCAAGTGCGGCACTGCGTGCCTTGCTGAAGTCATCCGTGGGGTGGGTCTTCGGCATACGTCCGAGAGGGACGAATGCCACCATGCCGCCGGTCTCTCCACGGGAACGCCGGCGAAGATCGTCCGCGAGGTCTGAGGGGGTGGCCCCGACGCATTTCCGCCATGTCGACGGGGTGCAGGAGCGCTGCTCAGAGTGACCGTCGGAAGACTGTGAGTCCTGTGCGGGAGGCGGGCCGTCCGCGCTGGTTGCGTCATCGGGTCAGTGCGGAAGTGAGCCTGGGTGCGGTGGTGGCCGTCGAGCCGTACCCAACCAGTGCGAACTGATCGGATACGGCTCGACGCCTGGGCTGTCCTCGTCCGCCTGGTGCGTGGACGGGGTGGGCATCCGGCCGGGCCGGGACGGTTCGCGGCAGGGGGCGGATTCCTCCCGCTGCCCATCGTGGACCGGGCTCGGGGGCCGCCCGTGCGTGGCTTGGCATGGCGACGGGTACGGACCGGACCGGACCCGCGCCCCGGGCTCAGGCCCTGCCAACCAACTCGTACCCGGCCTCGTCCACGGCATCGCGGACGGCCGACTCGTCGAGGGCGGCCTCGGAGACGACGGTCACCAGACCGGTCGCGGCGACGGCCTTGACGGAGGTGACACCGGCGATGGCGGAGACCTCCGTGGAGATCGCACCTTCGCAGTGGCCGCAGGTCATTCCGGCGACCTGGTAGACCGTGGTCACGGCGCCCTCGGTTGCGGCGTCGGCCGAGTCGGTGCCGCAAGCACTGCCACCGCAGCAGCTGGAGGCGGGGGCGTTCTCGATGATCTCGATCTCGGTCTTCGCGGTCATGTCGTTCTCCTCGCGGGCAGTGGGGATGCGCCTGTCGCGGCACACCAGAGACGTAGCAGGGGCTCCCGAGACGGTCGGGATCCTCTGATGCTCAATATACTATACCCCTAGGGGGTATGAAACTCCCGCTTGTGGACTCCGTGGCGTGCCGCTTGTGGACTCCGTGGCGCGCGGCCGTTCGTCAGGACGCCCCCTCGGTGGCGCTGCGGGTCAGTGGGCAGTCCTCGCCCTCGGGGAACAGTGGGTCCAGGTAGCGGTACAGGACCGTCTTGATCTCCAGGGTGTAAGCCTGCCGCTCCTCGCCCTCGTGGGTGAGGACGAGATCGAGGCCCGCTTTGAAGATGGTGAGCGCGGTGTTGGCGATGCGGGACAGCTCTGCCGGCGAAAGGTCGGGCAGATAGACGGCGAACACCTCTTCGATCCGGGCCAGCAGGCTCAGATGGATGGCGTTGAACTCCTGGGCGATCTGGCCGGGCGCGTCATGGCCGTGGATCAGGACCGCGAAGGCCGGATTGTCGTAGTTGAAGGCGAAGAGCGGATCGAGGACCTCGTCCAGGAGCGTGTCGAGGGGGAGTGGCTGCCCCGCTGCGATGAGTGCCGTGCCGTGTGACTCGCGCCAGCGCTCCAGGAGTCGACCGCCCAGTTCGATGGCGATCGCTTCCTTGTTGGGGAAGAACTGGTACAGCGTGCCGGGGGAGACGCCGGCCTCACGCGCAATGGCGTTGGTCGTGGCTGCGGTGTATCCGGACGTCGTGAAGACGGTCGCTGCGGCATCGAGGAGTTGGGCGATCCGGCGCTCTCCGCGCGCCTGGCGGCGGCGCGGTTTGGCGGTCGCGGGTGCGGACTCCTGAGTGGGTGCGTTTTCTGGAGCTACTGCCTCCGGTTTTGTCGTGTCCGGCACTGATATCCCCAGCTTCCTGGCGCGGTTGACAAACGCGAGTGGTCGCTCGCATTCTTTGTCAATGCGAGCGATTGCTCGTGTTTGCCAAGTCTATGGCAATGGTCGCCTCATGCTGCCTGCTCGCATGCCTGCACATGGGCCACGGTGAAGGGGACACCGCACCATGTCCGAAGTCAACAGCCCGCCCCCGGCCCCGCCCCGGGCACGGCGGCCGGTCGGAGGGTGGACCCGATTCGTCACCGCGCGACCACGACTCGCCCTGTTCGCGGCGCTGGTCCTCACCGTGCTCGCCGTCTTCGCTGGCAGTGGAGTGGCGGACCGGATGGGAAGCGGCGGGTGGACCGATCCGGCTGCCGAGTCGTCGTACGCGACCAAGGCGCTGGAGCGCGAGTTTCCGGCCTCGCAGCCCAATCTGCTGCTGCTGGTCGACAGCGGGCGGGCGGGGGTGGACAGTCTGGCGGTCGCCGCCGAAGGGCGGCGGTTGACCGAGCGCCTGGCAGCGGAAAAGGGGATCACGGGCGTCGGGTCCTACTGGCAGAGCCCTTCGCCGGCTCTGCGCTCGGAGGACGGACGGCAAGCCCTCGTCGCGGCGCGGGTGCTGGGTGATGAGAAGACCAAGGCCGAGGTCCTTCAGCGGATAGCCCCGGAGTATCGGGGAGCGCACGGCCCGGTGGAGGTCTCCCTCGGAGGGCCAGTCGCCGTGGAGCATGAGATGACCACGATCATTCAGGAAGATCTCCTGCTGGCCGAGGCCATCGCCCTACCGGTGACCCTGATCCTTCTGGTCATGGTCTTCGGAAGCGCGGTCGCGGCAGCGCTGCCCCTGCTGGTCGGGATCGTCGCGATCCTGGGCACCAATGCCCTGCTGAGGGGGCTCACGGAGTTCACGGACGTCTCGGTCTTCGCCATGAACCTCACCACGGCCTTGGGGTTGGGGCTGGCCATTGACTACGCGTTGTTCATCGTGCGCCGATTCCGGGAGGAACTGGCCAGTGGCCTTGAGGTCCGTGATGCCGTGGGGGCGACCCTGCGCACGGCCGGGCGAACCGTTCTCTTCTCGGCCCTCACGGTGGCGGTGTCCTTGGCGGCCATGTTGGTGTTTCCGCAGTACTTCCTCCGCTCGTTCGCCTATGCGGGAGTGGCGGTGGTCCTCCTGGCTGCTGGCGCGGCTCTGGTCCTACTGCCCGCTGCACTGATGCTTCTGGGGCATCGGATTAACGCCCTGGACCTGCGAGCGGCCTTCCGTCGCCGCCGAGCCCGCCGAGCCCTCGGGGGCGTCGAGCATGTCGAACATCAGGGGGAGCAGTCCTCGGGGTCTGCCGGGCCGCGGAGCGCGGAGCAGTCGGGCCCGGGCCATCACCCGCGGCCGGAAGTGTCCACCACCAAGCCGCCAGCGACACTGATATCGCCGTCGCCGTCGCCGTCGCCGTCGCCGTCGCCAACGACACCGATACCGATACCGCTGGCGACAGCCGCGCCCACACCCATACCGATGTCGGCCGCTCGGGACGGGGCTGCACAGGACGGGGCTGGGCAGCCCGGAGAGCGGGGAGGGTGGACCCGACTCGCGGATCTGGTGATGCGAAGGGCACCGCTGTTCGCCTTCACCACCATTGCGGCGCTCCTCCTTTTGGGGCTCCCCTTCCTGGACGTGAAGTTCGGTACGCCGGACGATCGGCAACTCCCCAAGAGTGCCGAGTCCCGGGTGGTTCAGGAGGAGATTCGCGAGCGATTCACCGGTAGTCCCGACGGGGCCATCGAGATCTTCGCGGGGCCGCTCACCGATGGGGGAGAGGGGGACGAGAAGGGGAGCGCGGATGTCACATCCGCCACGTCCGCGGAGTACCGCGACCGTATAGCCGCCCTCCCGGGAGTGCTGCGGGTGGACGGGCCGGCCGTGTCCGGTAGTGCGGCCTACTTCACCATTCAGCCCAAGGGTGAGGCCGTGGGCGAAAGTGCTCAGCAGTTGGTCCATGACCTGCGGGAGGTGCCCGCGCCGTTCGAGACCTCGGTGACGGGCAGGGCTGCCGTTCTGGAGGACTCCAAGGCGGCCATCGCGGACAAGTTGCTGTTGGCGCTGGGGATCATTGCCGTGGCCACCTTGGTTCTGGTCTTCCTGCTGACCGGCAGTGTGCTGATCCCCCTTCAGGCGGTCGTGCTCAATGCCCTGAGTCTCACCGCCATGTTCGGTGCGGTCGTCTGGATCTTCCAGGACGGCAATCTCTCCGGGCTACTGGGCTTCACTCCGACCGGAGACATCGAAACCAATCTGCCAGTGCTGATGTTCTGCATCGCTTTCGGTCTCTCGATGGACTACGGCGTCTTTCTGCTCTCCCGCATCAAGGAGGAGTACGACCACTCGGGCAACCATGAACACGCGGTGCGCTTCGGACTCCAACGCACGGGAGGACTGATCACCGCAGCGGCCGTGATCCTCGCGGTGGTGATGTTCGCCATCGGCACTTCACGGGTCACCAACACGAAGATGCTCGGTCTCGGTATCGCCCTTGCAGTGCTGATGGACGCCATGGTGGTGCGCAGTCTGCTGGTGCCGTCGGTGATGAAGCTGATGGGCGCGTGGAGTTGGTGGGCGCCTGCGCCGCTGCGACGGTTCCACCAGCGGTTCGGTCTCAGCGAAGGCGACGCGGCGGCTTCGGTCGCTCTCGATGACGGACACGCGGCTGATGCGGGCGCCGCTGGGCGAGGAGCGATCCAGAACACCGGCGCAGACCAGAACACCGGCGCAGACCAGGGGTCCGGCTCCGCCACGCCTGATCGGGCCAAGGTCTGACGGCGAGGGAGTAGGCGCCACAGCTGGTACGGGGGGCGGTGCGACCGGCACGGAGGGCGCCACTCGCAGGAGAGCGCAAGCACGGGGCGAGGAGGGGAAAAAGCGGGCAGTCCCGCACACCAGATGGTGTGCGGGACTGCCCGGCAGGAGTCAGTTGGCGCGACCTCTGTTTCCTGGGCGGTTGGCGACCCATACGCGAATGGTCTCGGCGTACCAGTAGGGCTTGCCGGCCTGGACCAGATCGGGCGGCGGGAGTTGTCCGTGCTTGCGGTAGGAGCGGACCGTGTCGGGCTGTACCCGGATGTGAGCAGCGATCTCCTTGTAGGACCAGAGACTCTTGTCCGTCATGTGGCACCTCCCTGCGTGCACGACAGCGGCGACCTGGGGGCCGTCGGGGGAGCCGTCGTGCGGATGCTGGCGATCATGAGAGTGCGCCTGCTCGACGGCCCCCCGGAACAGGGAAGACGCGTCTGTCGACCCCCCGTGACGGAAAACCCGCGTAATGGAGATATGTGTGATCAGAGGGCGACAACGGTGACAGATGTGATGAGTGGGCCTCAGGCGCCGCAAGTGCGCAGGAAGCGACGGGTCCGACGGGCAATGGGAAGTGGCTTGTCAGGAGGGCAGGGGTACATGTCCTGCTCGACGATCGCGAAGAGTTCTACGCCCAGCGCGTCGGCTGCTGCCAGTACGGGTTCCAGGGCAGGAACGCCTGCCGGTGGTTCGCACATCACTCCCCGTGCGACGGCCGGACCGAAGGGCAATTGACCGGCGATCACCTCCGCGAGGATCCGAGGGTCCACCTGCTTGAGGTGGAGATAGCCGATCCGTTCGCCGTACGTCTCGATCAGGGCGACGCTGTCCCCGCCGCAGTAGGCGTAGTGGCCCGTGTCCAGGCAGAGCGAGACCAGATCCGGATCGGTGGCGTCCAGAAAGCGGCTGACGCTCTCCTCGCCGTCGATATGAGTGTCCGCATGGGGATGGACCACGATCTTCAGCCCGTAGCGCTCACGCACCTCACGGCCGAGGCGTTCGGTCTGGACGGTCAGATCACGCCATTGACGGGCGGTCAGAGTGCTGTCCTCCACGACCCGCCCGGTCCTGTCGTCCCTCCAGAACGCGGGGATGACCACCAGATGCTCGGCGCCCATGGCCTGAGTGAGTGCGGCGATGTCGGAGACGTGCGCCCAGGTCGCGTCCCAGACGTCGGTGCCACGGTGGAGGGCGGTGAAGACCGTCCCCGCCGACACTGTGAGACCCCGCCGCATGGTTTCTTCATGCAAGAGGCCGGGATCAGTGGGGAGATAGCCGTACGGGCCGAGTTCGATCCACTCATAGCCGGCCTGGGCGACCTCGTCGAGGAACCGTTGCCACGGCACCTGGAGGGGGTCGTCGGGGAACCACACCCCCCAGGAGTCGGGGGCCGAGCCGACCCGGATGCGGTTCAGTGCGGGGACGGGGGAGCTCATACGGCCGAGCCTTACGGCCGCCCCGAAAGAGTGTCAAGTCAACGTCCGAATGTCCGGACAAAATGTTGACAGTATTCGATGGACGGCACTAGACCTGGGGGGACCCGGGCAGCGAGGCGAAGGGACCCGCATGTCGCAGCCGCACCAACCGGAGTCCTTCGACGTCATCACCATGGGACGCATCGGGGTGGATCTCTATCCCCTGCGCACCGGTGTGCCCCTGGCCCGGGTCGATGTGTTCGGCAAGTTCCTCGGCGGCTCGGCGACCAACGTCGCCGTCGCTGCCGCACGGCTCGGGCGGAACACCGCGGTGATCACCCGCACCGGCGCCGATGCCTTCGGTGACTACCTTCATGAGGCACTCGCCGATTTCGGTGTCGATGACCGATGGGTGACCCCCGTACCGGGACTTCCCACCCCCGTCACCTTCTGTGAGATCTTCCCCCCGGACGACTTCCCCCTCTGGTTCTACCGACAGCCCAAGGCACCCGACCTGGAGATCGCACTCCAGGACCTCGACCTTGAGGCGATTCGCTCGGCGCGGGTCTTCTGGACGACCGGTACGGGACTGTGCGAGGAGCCCAGCAGGGCCACCACGCTCGCGGCGCTCGCCCATCGCGACCGTGCCGGGACCACCGTGTTCGACCTCGACTGGCGGCCCATGTTCTGGGCAGACCCCACGGCGGCCCGCGCCCTCTACCGACGAGCACTCGCCGTGGCCACCGTCGCCGTCGGCAATCTCGACGAGTGCGAGATCGCCACCGGCGAGCGAGAACCTGAGGCAGCCGCCAGGGCACTGCTCGCAGCGGGAGTGGACCTCGCCGTCGTCAAACAGGGCCCCGCGGGAGTCCTCGCCCTGCACCGGGACGGCACCCGCGTCGAGGTGCCTCCGGTGCCCGTGGACGTGGTCAACGGGCTGGGCGCGGGGGACGCGTTCGGCGGGGCCCTCTGCCATGGGCTGCTCGCCGGCTGGGACCTGGAGCGCGTGATGCGCTACGGCAACGCCGCCGGCGCCATCGTCGCCGCGAGGCTCGCCTGCTCCACCGCCATGCCGTTTGCGACGGAAGTCGACCAGGTGATGTCCGGTGGACCCGTCCCGCCTTCGCCCACCCCGCCCCCGGTCGCTCCCCCATCTCCGGCCGTTCCCCCATCTCCGGCCGCTCCCGCGTCTCCGGCCGTTCCCCAACACCCATCCGTTCCCCAACACCCATCCGCACAGCCATCGCCCCCGCAGCCCTCCCCGCGACCGTCCCCCGAAGGGCCGACGGCCCCACCCCCGGCATCCCGAGTCCGGCCCGCCCCGGAGCTGCGATCCTCCGAGGCACCCCCGGTCGAGCCGCGCCGAGCCGATGGCCCCGGAGGGCACCCATGAGCCGTGTCGACATCACCGAGTTGACCGGAATCCGGACCAGGCACCCCGAGGCCGTGGCCGAGGCCGCTGCGAGCCGACGCAGACGGACCCGTCTCATCGGTCCGAGCGGACGGTTGATGATCATCGCGGCCGATCATCCGGCCCGTGGAGCGCTCGCTGTAGGGGCCAGCCCGCTGGCCATGGCCAACCGCTTCGACCTGCTGGAACGGCTCTGCCTCGCCCTCTCCCGCCCCGGTGTGGACGGCGTCCTCGCCACCGCGGACATCCTTGACGACCTGCTTCTGCTCGGGGCACTGCACGACAAGGTCGTCATGGGGTCCATGAACCGCGGCGGACTCGCCGGCGCAGTCTTCGAACTGGACGACCGCTTCACCGGACATCGCCCACAGGACCTCACCCGCCTCGGCTTCGACGCGGGCAAACTGCTGCTGCGCATCGACTACCAGGACCCGGCGTCCCTCGACACCCTGCACTCCGCCGCCCGCGTCGTCGACGAGATGGCCGCCCACCGACTGCCCGTCTTCGTCGAGCCCTTCATCTGCCACCGGACCGACGGACGTCTCCGCACCGACCTCAGCGCCGGAGCGATCACCCGGTCCATCGCCATCGCCTCCGGTCTCGCCGGGACCTCCGCGTACACCTGGCTCAAGGTTCCGGTGACGGACGACCCTGAGGCGATGGCGAGCGTCATGGAGACTTCCACCCTGCCCGCGGTCATCCTCGGCGGTGACATCGGCACCGACCAGGACGGCGTCTACGCGACCTGGCACAGGGCCCTGCGACTGCCCACCGTCCAGGGCCTCGTCGTGGGACGTTCACTGCTCTATCCGGCGGACGGAGACGTGGCCGCCGCCGTCGATACCGCCGTAGGGCTGTTGTAGGGGGGTACGGAGAGAACATGAGCGCCGATCACACGCACACCGTGCCGCCCGAGCCGAGGTCTCACCTCCCGGCGGGCAGTGCGCGCAGCGGGCCCTATGCCCTGCGCATCGACCCCGCCCGCGCGGGGTGGGCCCATGCCGCCCTGAGGGTTCTGGAACTGCCCCCCGGTGGCACCCACTCCCTGGACACGGGCGATTGCGAGTGGATCGTCCTGCCCCTGAGCGGCGGCTGCACCGTACATGCAGAAGGAGAGTTCTTCGAACTGCGCGGAAGGGAAGGTGTATTTGGCGGAGCGACGGACTTCGCCTATCTGCCGCGTGATTCGCACGCACAGATCGCCTCCGGTGCGGGAGGCCGCTTCGCCCTGGCAGGAGCGAAGTGCGAGCGACGACTCCCCGCTCGCTACGGCCCCGCGCCGGAGGTACCGGTCGAACTCCGCGGTTCGGGTGGCTGCTCGCGCCAGGTCAACAACTTCGCCGCCGCGGGCGTCTTCGACTGCGATCGCCTCATCGCCGTGGAGGTGATCACCCCTGGTGGCAACTGGTCGTCCTATCCGCCGCACAAGCACGACGAGCACGTGCCCGGGGTGGAGTCCGAGTTGGAGGAGATCTACTACTTCGAGATCGACCGGGGCGGTACGGGCTTCCACCAGGTCTCGCCGTCCCGCCCCGGGGGTACGGAGTTGCTCGTCGAAGTCCGCGGCGGTGACGCCGTCCTCGTGCCCGACGGATGGCACGGTCCGTCCATCGCCGCTCCCGGGCGGGACATGTACTACCTCAATGTGATGGCGGGGCCCGGCCCGCGGGAGTGGCTCATCCGCGACCACCCCGACCACGGCTGGATCCGTGACACCTGGCCGGACCAGCCGATGGACCCCCGACTCCCGCTCCGACCCGGCTCGCGCTCCGACGCACCGAGGCACCCGGGACCGGCCGAGGAGCAGGGATGACCTGCCGTCGTCTCACCGTCGCCCAGGCACTGATCACCTTCCTCAGCCGCCAGTACACCGAGCGCGACGGGCGCCGACAGCGGCTCATCAGCGCCACCTGGGGCATCTTCGGTCATGGAAACGTGGCGGGGATCGGTCAAGCCCTGCTGGAATCCGGCACCGGCCCCCACCCGACGGCGCCCGAGTCCGGCACCGGCCCCCACCCAACGGCGCCCGAGTCCGGCGCCGAACCGCACCCGCACGCCGACCAGTCCGCAGCACATCCGTACGGCGTCGAGGCCGAGCCGCACCCACACCGCACCAGCAGCGGATCGCACCTGCACGGCGCGGCCAGTGAAATGCATGGCCACGGCGGAGACACCGGCGGCGGGCGTCCTGCCATGCCGTTCTTCCAAGGCCGCAATGAGCAGGCGATGGTTCATGCCGCCGTCGGCTACGCGCGGCAGTCCCGTCGGCTCTCCGCCCACGCGGTCACCACCTCCATCGGCCCCGGCGCCACCAATCTGGTCACCGGTGCGGCGCTCGCCACCATCAACCGCCTTCCCGTACTCCTACTCCCCGGCGACGTCTTCGCCACCCGCCCGGCAGACCCGGTTCTGCAACAGCTCGAAACCCCCCATGCGGGAGACCTGTCCGTCAACGACACCCTCCGACCCGTCTCGCGCTACTTCGACCGCATCACCCGCCCCGAAGCCCTGATCCCGGCCGCGCTCCAGGCCATGCGCACCCTCGCCGACCCGGCGGAGACGGGTGCGGTCACCCTCGCCCTCCCTCAGGACGTGCAGACCGAGGCGTACGACTGGCCCGAGGAGTTCTTCGCACAGCGGATCTGGCGGGTGGACCGGTGCCGCCCCGATCGCGATGCGCTCGACGAGGCCCGCCGGCTCCTGGCCGCGGCCCGTCGCCCACTCCTCGTCGCCGGCGGCGGAGTTCACCACAGCGAGGCCGAGGCAGCGCTGCGAGCGTTCGCCGATGCCACAGGCATTCCCGTCGCCTCCACCCAGGCCGGAAAGGGGTCCCTCCCTCACGACCACCCCTGTGACATCGGCGGCATCGGCCACACCGGTACCGCGGTCGCCGCGGAGGCGGCCCGTACCGCGGATGTCGTGATCGGGGTCGGCACCCGCTGGTCCGACTTCACCACCGCGTCCTCCACCCTGTTCCAGAACCCCTCCGTTCGATTCCTCAACATCAACGTCACGTCCTTCGACGCCCACAAGATGGCCGGCCTCTCCCTCGTCGCGGACGCCCGCGAAGCCCTGACCGATCTCGCCGATCTCGCCGAAGCCGCACCGAAGCGGGTCTCGCAGGCGTACGAGGAGGAGTACCGCGCGGGCAAGGAGCGCTGGGAGCAGCGGGTGGACCTCGCCTATCGCGCGGACGACCCCCACGCCCGCCCCACCCAGACACAGGTGCTCGGCCTGCTCGATGCCCTCGTCGACCAGGACGACATCGTCATCAACGCCGCCGGTTCGCTCCCCGGGGACCTCCACAAGCTGTGGCGCGCCCGGTCCGCCGACCAGTACCACGTCGAGTACGGGTACTCCTGCATGGGATACGAGATCCCCGCGGCCATCGGTGTCCGGCTGGCCGCGCCAGGGCGGCCCGTCTGGGCCCTCGTCGGCGACGGCACCTATCTGATGAACCCCACGGAGATCGTCACCGCGGTCCAGGAGAACGTCCCCATCAAGGTGGTCATCGTCCAGAACCACGGATACGCGTCGATCGGTGGACTCTCAGCGGCCGTCGGCGCCGAACGGTTCGCCACGGCCTACCGTCACCGCGGCCCTGACGGCACGTACTCCGGAGCGCCGCTCCCCGTCGATCTGGCCGCCAACGCAGCCTCGCTCGGACTACGCGTGATCCGCGCCACCACCGTGGCTGAACTGCGGCGCGCGCTCGTCGAGGCCCGGGCGGCGGACGTTCCCACAGGTGTCTATGTCGAGACCGAAACCGCAGACACTGTGTCGAGCGCGCCCCCGGCACAGGCGTGGTGGGATGTTCCCGTGGCAGAGATCGCGACCCGGCAGTCGGCGGTCGAGGCCCGGGAGGAGTACGAGCGGCGCACCGCCGACCGACGCCGCCAGCTGTGAGACATCCGCAGACGTGCCGGCACTTGTGAAGGAGCCTTTCTCATGACGAAGAACATCCACCACTGGATCGGTGGAAAGACCGTCGAGGGAACGTCGGGCAACTGGGGTCCGGTCACCGACCCGGCGACCGGCGCCGTGGCAGCCCAGGTCGCGCTGGCTTCGACCGACGAGGTCGGTGCCGCCGTCGCCGCGGCCAAGGAAGCGTTCGCCACCTGGGGCACGTCGTCCCTCTCCCAGCGCACGGCGATCCTCTTCCGCTACCGGGCGCTGCTTGACGCGCGCCGTGATGACATCGCGGCCCTGATCACCGCCGAGCACGGCAAGGTCCACTCCGATGCGCTGGGCGAGGTCGCCCGTGGCATGGAGATCGTCGAGCTGGCCTGTGGCATCACCACCCAGCTGAAGGGCGAGCTGTCCACCCAGGTGTCGAACCGGGTCGATGTGTCCGCCATCCGCCAGCCCCTCGGCGTCGTCGCGGGCATCACCCCGTTCAACTTCCCCGCAATGGTCCCCATGTGGATGTTCCCGCTGGCGGTCGCCTGTGGAAACACCTTCATCCTGAAGCCCAGCGAGAAGGACCCCTCCGCGGCGAACTTCCTCGCCGAACTGGCCACCGAGGCGGGGCTACCCGACGGTGTCCTCAATGTGGTCCACGGCGACAAGGTGGCCGTCGACGCACTCCTGCACCACCCGGACGTATCGGCGGTTTCCTTCGTCGGCTCCACCCCGATCGCCCGTTACATCCACACCACCGCCTCCGCCAACGGCAAGCGGGTGCAGGCGCTCGGCGGTGCGAAGAACCACATGCTGGTCCTCCCGGACGCCGACCTGGACGCTGCGGCCGACGCCGCGGTCTCGGCCGCCTACGGTTCGGCGGGCGAGCGCTGCATGGCCATCTCCGCGGTCGTCGCCCTCGACTCCATCGCCGATGAACTGGTCGAGAAGATCCGCGAGCGCGCCGAGAAGATCAAGATCGGCCCGGGCAACGACCCCACGTCCGAGATGGGTCCGCTGATCACCAAGGTGCACCGCGACAAGGTCGCCTCCTACGTCACCGGTGCCGCCGCCCAGGGAGCCGAGGTCGTCCTCGACGGCACCGGTTACACGGTCGAGGGCTTCGAGGACGGTCACTGGATCGGCATCTCCCTCCTCGACAAGGTCTCCACCGACTCCGACGCCTACCGCGACGAGATCTTCGGCCCGGTGCTGTGCGTCCTGCGCGCGGAGACCTACGAAGAGGGCCTGGCCCTCATCAACGCCTCGCAGTACGGCAACGGCACCGCGATCTTCACCCGCGACGGCGGTGCGGCCCGCCGCTTCCAGATGGAGGTCCAGGCCGGCATGGTCGGCGTGAACGTTCCGATTCCGGTTCCCGTCGGCTACCACTCCTTCGGTGGCTGGAAGGACTCCCTCTTCGGCGACCACCACATCTACGGCAACGACGGTGTGCACTTCTACACCCGCGGCAAGGTCGTCACCACCCGCTGGCCCGACCCGGCCGACGCCCCCTCGGGCGTGGACCTCGGCTTCCCGCGCAACCACTGACACACCGCGCAACCACTGACACACCGCGCACCGGGCGCGTGGCCGCAGCGTTAATCCGCTCGCGTCGGCCACGCGCCCGACCGCATTCTGGTCCCCATGCAGGAGACGAACCCACCGCAGCGCGCGATCCGCGCGCTGCACACCGACACCACCATCACCGTGTACCAGGCGTACGCCCCGGGACTCGGTCTTCCGGCGGCGCGCGACGGCCGATTTCCAGCAGCCTGGAAGCGAACCAGGATGACCTGGATCAAGCCGTCGTTCCTCTGGATGATGTACCGCTGTGGCTGGGGTCTGAAGGAGGGCCAGGAGACCGTGCTCGCGGTGGAGATCACCCGCGAGGGCTTCGACTGGGCACTGCGGAACTCCTGTCTGTCCCACTACGACCGGGGGCTCCACACGGACCGGGCCCAGTGGCGGCGGGAGCTGAAGCGCTCGCCGGCGCGGGTGCAGTGGGACCCCGAGCGGGATCTGCGCCTCCAACCGCTGCCGTACCGCTCGCTGCAACTGGGGCTTGCGGGGGAGGCGTCCCGCCGGTACGCGGACGAATGGACGGTGTCCATCCGCGATGTGACCGACCTGGCGCACGAGATCCATGCACGGGTGAAGAACGACGACCTGGCCGCAGCCGCCGCACTCCTGCCGGACGAGCGCCCGTACCCGACCGATGAGGCCCCCGGCCAGGCGAAACCTGCTCAGCGCGTCGGCGAGGCAAAGACACGGACCAACGCGTAGCAGCCGGCAGCACATCGCGCCCGCGCCCAGCCGCGGCAGCCCGGCACGAGACCACTCAGCGCGATCTGCGAAGTCGGCCGAAGGAGATCCGGACGAGCGGGTCCACGGCTCGGGCGCTGATCGCCCGGCGGTCAACCCCCGCCAGGAGGAACGCCCCCCTCCCGTCCCCGTCAGGGATGCGTACCGCACCTGGTGTACGGCCTGGTCCACGCCTACTCCCCGAGGAGACCGGGCACCTCCGTCTGGCGGCAGCCGAGAGCTCACAGCTGTTCCGCTTAGGGTTTCAACCATGCAGACCCGACTTCTCCGGCTCCGCCCGCCCGGCCGATGGCTCGCGGGCGCCGCAGCCATCGCCGTACTCGCAGGAGCGGGCACCTGGACCGCGGTCGCCGATGACGGCGCCCCGACCGTGCGCCGTGAGGACCGCGTGCACTCCATGCCCGGGGCGAAGATCGACACCTCGTACTTCACCGCGGGCAGCACCAAGGACCGACGCCCGGCCGTGCTCCTCGGGCACGGCTTCGGCGGCAGCAAGGACGATGTGCGTGCCCAGGCCGAAGGGCTGGCCCGGGACGGTTACGCCGTACTGACCTGGTCGGCCCGCGGCTTCGGCGAATCGGCCGGGCGGATCGGTCTCAACGATCCCGCCTTCGAGGTCAAGGACGTCTCCCGGCTGATCGACTGGTTGGCCAAGCGTCCCGAGGTTCGGCTCGACGCCGACGGCGATCCCCGGGTCGGTGCGGCGGGAGCCTCCTACGGTGGGGCGATCTCCCTGCTGGCCGCGGGGCACGACCCCCGGGTGGACGCCATCGCCCCCTCCATCACCTACTGGAACCTCGCCGACGCCCTCTTCCCGAACGGGGTCTTCAAGAAGCTCTGGGCCGGCATCTTCTTCTCCACCGGTTCGGCGAGTGCCCCCGGCATCGCGCCGAGGACCGAGCAGCCGAGGACCGAGCAGCCGAGCGCCCCCGCCCAGCCGAACGCAGGTGCCGCCGCGGGCCCGACCCCGGTGAACCCCGCCGGTTGCGGCCGGTTCCAGCCCGAACTGTGTGCCATGTACGAACGGGTCGCCACGGCCGGAGTGCCCGACACCGCCGCCCGTGATCTGCTGGAGAGCCGTAGCCCCTCCGCGGTGGGCGACCGCATCAAGGTCCCCACCCTGATCATGCAGGGGCAGGCCGACTCGCTGTTCCCCCTCTCCCACGCCGACGCCATGGCCCGCACGATCAGTGGCAACGGCGCACCGGTCTCCGTGGACTGGATCTCCGGCGGCCACGACGGCGGCGACGGCGAGTCCGCGCGTCTCCAAGGGCGGGTCAACGCATGGTTCGACCGCTACCTCAAGGAGGACGAGAGCGCCGACACCGGCCCGGCCTTCCGGGTCAGCCGCACCGGAGGCGTCGACTCCACCGATGGGCAGGCACTGCTCCGCGGGGCGAGCGGGGACCGCTACCCGGGGCTGGAGAACGGCACCAGGGCCATCGCCCTGAACGGCCGTGAGCAGACCTTCTCCAATCCGGCGGGCGCCTCACCACCCGCCATCTCCGCCGTCCCCGGGCTCAGCGGTGGGCTCGGTCAGTTCTCCTCCTTCGGCGTCGGTCTCTCCCTGGACTTCCCCGGTCAGAACGCGCGCTTCGAATCCCGACCCCTCCAGCAGGGGGTACGGATCACCGGCTCGCCCACGGTCCGCGTCAAGGTGGCCTCCTCCACCGGTACGGCCGTCCTGTTCGGCAAGGTGTACGACGTCGGGCCGGACGGCCGCCAGCAGGTACTGCCCTCCCAACTCGTCGCCCCGATCCGCATCGACGGCGCCCGAGCGGGCAAAGAGGTGGAGTTGACCCTGCCCGCCGTGGACCATCAGGTCGATGCCGGACACCGGCTGCGCCTGGTCCTGAGCGCGACCGACCTCGGCTACGCATCACCGGCCGCACCGGCCTCCTACACGGTCGGCCTCGCCGGCGGCGGTACCAGCGCCCTCGCCGTGCCCACGGCACCGGACGTCAAGACCGAGGCCGCCGGGTTGCCCTGGTGGACCTGGGGCCTTCCGCTCGCGGCGGTCGTGATCGCGGCCGGTCTGCTGTTCACGGCACGACGCAGGGCCGTCGCCCCGGCACCGGACCCCGCCCGCGCCGATGTCCCCCTGGAGATCACCGACCTGTCCAAGCGGTACGCCAAGTCGGCCGACCGCTACGCCGTCCGGGACCTCTCGTTCCGGGTGGAGAAGGGCCAGGTACTGGGCCTGCTCGGGCCGAACGGTGCGGGCAAGACCACGACCCTGCGGATGTTGATGGGCCTCATCCGGCCCGACTCCGGCGAGATCCGCGTCTTCGGACACGCCATTCGCCCGGGCGCGCCGGTGCTCTCCCGCGTCGGTGCGTTCGTCGAGGGCGCCGGATTCCTGCCGCACCTGTCAGGACGCGACAACTTGGAGCTCTACTGGCGGGCCACCGGCCGGCCCGCTGAGGACGCCCACATCGAGGAGGCCCTGGAGATCGCCGGGCTCGGTGACGCACTCGCCCGAGCGGTGCGTACCTACTCTCAGGGCATGCGGCAGCGGCTCGCGATCGCCCAGGCCATGCTGGGGATGCCGGACCTCCTCATCCTTGACGAGCCGACGAACGGACTCGACCCACCACAGATCCGTGAGATGAGGGACGTGATGATCCGGTACGCGGCCGGCGGCCGAACCGTGATCGTGTCCAGCCATCTCCTGTCCGAGGTCGAGCAGTCCTGCACCCATCTGGTCGTGATGGACCGCGGCCGGCTGGTGCAGGCCGGACCGGTCGCGGAGATCACGGGGGAGAGCGACACCCTGCTCGTCACGACCGCCGTCCAGATCTCGGACCCCGTGGTCGAGAAGATCGGCGCGCTCGGCGGGATCGCCTCCGCCACCCGCACCGACGAGGGACTCCTGATCAGGCTCGACGGCGCCACGCCGACGGACATGATCGGCGAACTGGTCCGTCTGGACGTGCCGCTGACCGGTGTCGGTCCGCACCGCCGCCTGGAGGACGCCTTCCTCACCCTGATCGGAGGTCCCGCATGAGTACGCTGATCGATTCGGCCCCCGGCTACCGCGCCCGGCGCACCCTGCCCCTTCGGGTGGAGGCGGTACGCCAGTTGAAGCGGCGACGGACCATGGTCATGGCGGGGATCCTCGCCGCGCTGCCGCTGGTCCTGATCGCGGCCTTCGCGATCGGAGGCTCGCCGGACGGCGGCGAGAACGACCGCATCACCCTCATGGACACGGCCACCGCATCGGGCGCCAACTTCGCGGCCACCTGTCTGTTCGCCTCGGCTGGCTTCCTGCTGGTCGTACCGGTGGCCTTGTTCCACGGCGACACGGTGGCCTCGGAGGCCAACTGGTCCTCCCTGCGCTATCTGCTGGCCGCCCCCGTGCCCCGTACCCGTCTGCTGTGGTCCAAGCTGGCGGTCGCGCTCGGCTTCAGTGCGGCGGCGATGGTCATGCTCCCGGTGATCGCCTTGGCCACGGGCACCCTCGCCTACGGTTGGGGGCCGCTCAAGCTGCCCACTGGGGGCTCCCTCGACGCGGGGGAGACGCTGCCCCGGCTGGCGCTGGTCGTGGCGTTCATCTTCGTCTCCCAACTGGTCACGGCAGGACTCGCGTTCTGGCTCTCCACCAAGACCGATGCCCCGCTGGGAGCGGTCGGCGGAGCGGTGGGCCTCACCATCGTCGGCAATGTGCTGGACGCGGTCACCGCCCTCGGCTCCTGGCGCGACGTACTGCCCGCGCACTGGCAGTTCGCGTGGATAGACGCGCTGCAACCCCAGTTGGAGTGGAGCGGCATGGTCAAGGGCGCTGCTGTCTCGGTGAGTTACGCCCTCGTGCTCTTCGCGCTGGCCTTCCGCAACTTCTCCCGGAAGGACATCGTGTCGTAGGACCGCGGTCGGCTTCTGCCGGCTGCCATGACGAGCCGCCTTCGGTGCACCCGGGGGCGGCTCGTCCCGTACGGGCTGGTGTAGGGGTCCGGACCGTACGTTCCGTGGTCGAACCGTCTCCGTGACGCCGTCGCTCATAGGGCACCCCCGCATCCTGTAGCGGGCCGAAGCCGCAACACCCGGGATTCCCGCCCGTTGCCGCATCGAGACGGTTCCGCAACACCCCTGGCGAGTCCGAACCGCCGCACCGGACGTCACATCCCCAAGCGCCAACCACACGGGGGAGATCCGGATGAAGCTCGGCACAGTCCAGCCCACCAGCACCAGCAGGAGGGCGGGCGTACGCACCAGGACCTACCGGGCGGCGGTCGCCGCCGTCCTCGCCGGCGGGGTGCTGCTGACCGCCGCGTGCAGCGATGGCGGCGACGGCCAACGCAACTCCACCTATGACGCGTCCGACGAACGGGAACGACGCGAGGGCGGGAGCGCAGCCCAGCGGAACCCCACGGCCGCGCCACCGGCCGCCAACCCGCCCGCCGCAGGTCGCAAGGACGGCCAGGACGGCTTGCGCGCGGACGACACGGCCGAGAAGCTCGCGCCCCCGGCCGACTACCTCTCCACGTTCGCCCTCGACGTGGACACCGCCTCGTACGGATACGCCCGCCGCACCCTGGAGAACGGAGAGCGCCCCACCCCGGGGGACGTCCGGCCCGAGGAGTTCATCAACAGCTTTCGGCAGGACTACCCCCAGCCCGGGGGCAACGGCTTCTCCGTGACCCTCGACGGCGCCCGCCCCACCGCGGGCGCGGGCGAGATCCGGGGCGAGATCGGCGGGCAGGAAGCCGGCGAGGGGGACTGGTCCCTGGTGCGGGTCGGACTCGCCACCCGTGCGGCCGACCGCGCGGGCAAACGTCCGCCGGCCGCCCTCACCTTCGTCATCGACATCTCCGGTTCGATGGCCGGAGAGGGCCGGCTCGACCTGGTCCGGGAGTCGCTGCGGACGCTCACGGACGAACTGCGTGACGACGACTCCATCGCCGTGGTGACCTTCAGCGCCAAGGCCGAGACCCGGCTGCGCATGACCCGGCTCGGCGGCAACCGCGAACGCATCCACGACGTCATCGACGACCTGCGCCCGACCGACTCCACCAACCTCTCCGCAGGCGTGCGCACCGGCTATGCGGAGGCCGTCGAGGGCAAGCGCAGCGGCGCCACCAACCGGGTCGTCCTCCTTTCCGACGCCCTCGCCAACACCGGGGAGACCGACGCGGACCGCATCCTCGACCGGATCGACGACGCCCGGCGCGACCACGGCATCACCCTCTTCGGAGTGGGAGTCGGCAGCGAGTACGGGGACGCCCTGATGGAACGGCTCACGAACAAGGGCGACGGCCACACCACCTATGTGTCCAGCAACGAGGAGGCCCGGACGGTCTTCCGTGACCAACTGCCCTCCCATGTGGAACTGCGCGCCAGGGACGCCAAGGCCCAGGTGGTCTTCGACCAGCAGAACGTGCAGCAGTTCCGGCTGGTCGGCTACGAGAACCGGGCCGTCGCCGATGAGGACTTCCGCGACGACGGGGTGGACGGCGGCGAAGTGGGACCCGGTCACACGGTGACCGCGCTGTACGCCGTCAGGCTCAAGGAGGGCGCCCGCGGCCATGTGGCCACGGCAACCGTCCGCTGGCTCGACCCCAAGACCCGCGCCCCGTACGAGAAGTCGGGTTCGATCGAGGTCGCCGGTGTGGACGGCTCGCTCTGGCAGGGCGCGTCGAACCGGTTCCAGATCACCGCGGTCGCCGCCTACTTCGCCGAGTCCCTCCGCGGAGGTTCCCTGCCGGGTGCTCCCGGCTGGGACGAGTTGCGGAAGCGGGCGACGACGCTCGCGGACATCACCGAGGACCCTGCCGTGACGGAGTTGGCCGAGGCGATCCGCCGGGCCCAGCGCCTCGCCGACTGAGCCGGGCCCGGGAGACGCATCCGCCCCCTCCCCGCTGTGCGGGGAGGGGCTGGATCGTACGGGTGGCGCAAGCGGCTAGCATCGGTGCAGCCACCAGGATCGGAGAGTACGACTGTGCGTCAGCTGCGCGTGGGCGTCGCCATTTTGACCATGGGCAACAGGCCGGCGGAACTCGCCGCCCTGCTCGACTCCGTGGCCTCTCAAGACCTACCCGCCACCAGGGTCGTCGTGGTCGCCAACGGCGTCGCACCACCACCGCTGCCCGAGTCGGTCACCGCCGTCGCCCTGCCCGAGAACGCCGGGGTCACCGGAGGGCGCAATGCGGCCCTGGCGCGACTCAAGGAGTTCGGCGACGTGGACATCGTCGTCGACCTCGACGACGACGGGCTGTTGATCAGCACGGATGTCTTCAGCCGGCTGGTGGCGGCCTTCGCCGACGACCCCCGATTGGGTGTCGTCAGCTTCCGCATCGCCGATGAGCGCAATCGCACCCAGCGTCGTCACGTGCCCCGGCTGCGCGCGTCGGACCCGATGCGCGGCGGCTATGTCACCACCTTCCTCGGCGGTGGCCACGGACTGTCGATGCCGATGCTCGACGAGATCGGCGGCTGGCCGGACGAGTTCTTCTACGCCCACGAGGAAACCGATCTTGCCTGGCGGGCCCTGGACGCGGACTGGAAGGTGCTCTACGAACCGCAACTCGTACTTCAGCACCCCTGGACCGCGCCCACCCGGCACGCCGTCTACCACCGGATGATCGCGAGGAACCGGGTCTGGCTGGCCAAGCGCCATCTGCCGGCCCCGCTGGTGCCCACCTACCTCGCGGTCTGGACGGCCCTGACGCTCGTGCGGAGCCGCTCGTTGTCGGGACTGCGGCCCTGGTTCGCGGGATTCGCCGAAGGCGTGCGGACACCGTGCGGCCGGCGCAGGCCGATGCGCTGGCGCACGGTCTGGCGGATGACGACGCTCGGCCGACCCCCGGTCATCTAGCGTCTGATCAGGTGCCGTTCGCCCTGGGGCCGTCGGCCTGCATGGATCGGATGCCCCGATCATGGAGCACATGACACACGGCATCTCCGTGCCCGGGCCGCCATCGCGTCCCGGGCCTCCTCATCTGGTCGGCTTGACCGAAACGGCTGACCGTCCCCGCACGATGACCGAAGGCTTCTGGGCAGGGCTGCTGGAGACCGGTTGGGCGGCGAGGCTGCGATCCGGCGACGGCCGGACCCGATTCCGGTTGCACTACTACGGGGAGCTCTTCGACGGGCTGATCGTCGGTGACGACTTGCCCGCGCTGGTGTACGCGGTCCCCGAGTCGGGGCAGCGGATCCTGCTGTTCGACGGCGCGGTGCACGGCCATGACGCGATGTTCTGTGACACCTGGGACGAGGACGAGCTGCGCACCCGCCGTGCCGACCGGCTGTATGTCGATGCCGATGGCGAGGACACCTTCGAGCTGGTGGTCTGGGTCGGCTACAACATCGACTGGGAGGACGAGCGAGAGTCCTTCGTGGACGCTGACGATCCCGACTCCGTCACGCTTGTCGATGGTCGTCGTCTTCCGTTCGAGGTTGCTCGGCACGCCGCCTTCGACGCCATCTCCATCACCGCCACCAACGCGCGGGGCCGGGCCACCGACACCGTCTCGGAGGAGCTGGCCTGAGCAGTGCCCACGGCGGACAGGTTCCCGTCGGCTCCTGGTGGGCCGAACCACTCCGTACGTGGTGACCAGGTGCGTTCTGTCCAGCGGGGTACGCACCCTGCCGACCAACGCCCGTGCAGCGGGGTCGACAGGGCGAACGTTGTCCGGTGCGGCACGAGCAACAGGGCGGCAGGGGACCAGGAACCGTATCGAGTGGGCCGCCGGGCCACGTGCCGGATGTGACCTAGTTGACCTAGTCCGGCATCAGGGCGACACCCTCGTACGCCAACCACTGGCCGAAGCCGTGCAGCCCACGGTCGAGTTCGGTGCGTGGCGCCCAACCCGGGAGCGGGGCACCGTCCGTCAGCAGTGCGCGGTTCCTGCCCACCGTGTGGGTCGCCGACCGCGGCGCCTCTTCGATCGGCATCGGGCGCACCGCACGGTGCACCGTGCGGGCGAGCTCGGCCACGGTGACCGATGGGCCCGCAAGGGTGACCACGTTCTGGGCCGGTGGTGTGCGCAGCGCATGGGAGAGCGCATCGGCGAGATCGCTCACGTACAGCGGGTGCAGTGGATCGGTGGGCCCTTCGACGAGCAGGCTCTGGCTGCGCAGGGCGTCCCACACCAGTTGGCCGATGAGGGTGTGTCGGGAGCAGCCCGGGCCGTAGAGGTCACCGGCGCGCAGGGTGTAGCTGATCGGGGGTGCGGTGCCGTCGGGCGCGGCGCCGAGGCGGATCGTCGCCGTCGCTTCGGTGTCGCGCAGGCCCCTGAGGTCGATGACGGCGTCGAAGGGAGAGTGGTCATCGGCGGGCTCCACCGGCACCACGGGGTGGCCGCGGTCCGCGAGCCCTCGCAGGACGTGTTCTCCGACCGGTGTCGCCGACCCCATGACACCCAGTGCCTTCACTCTTGGTGTGTCCCCCGGCCGGGAGCGTGTTTCGATCGGTTCGGGGGAGGCCCGTATCCCCGGGGCATCAGGGAATTCCGGCACAAGTCCGCTCCCCGGAGCACGTGTTGACGCCGAGCGGCGGCGCGTACGGCGACGGGCGATCTCCTCAGCCTTCTCCCGGCCCGCCGCGAGCCCTTGGGTCGCCGCCTCGGCGAGCGCGTCCCGGCGTTCGGCGATCCGGTCCTCGGACGAGGTGTGGCTGATCCCACCCGGACCGATGGTGGCGAGGGACTCCGCGAGGACCATCGGGTCGGGCTCATAGCCGGACGGCCTGGTCAGATCGGCCAGCCGTGCCGAACCATGGAGTCCCATGGCGAAGGCGGTCAGCCAGGTCCCACGGCTGTCGGTGTCCGATCCGTGCCCGCCCGCCTGCTGCAACAGTGCGGACGGCACTCCGCGCCCCTCCAGATAGGTCTCGCACTCCAGGTGCAGCCAGCGCCGCGGACCGGGGCCGACGATGCGCACCGCGCACTGGGCGACACCGTTCTTGAAGAAGGGGACCATGTCCAACCCGGTCAGCCGGGAGCCCTCGTCGCCCACCGGATCCGAAGGGAGGAAGCAGACCGATCTGCGTGGCCCCCGGAAGGCGTTCCCCGAGATGCTGCCGCGGTCCTCGTGCTCGGCGAGGTTGGGCACGGAGACGTAACGGGGCACATCGTGCTCCCGTAAGTAGCGGTACATCAGGATGTCATCGGGCCACGCACCCAGTCGTGCGCGGCCGTAGCTGACGAACCCTTCGGCGATCGGACGCGGCAGGACGATGGCCACGCACGGGAAGTACTCATTGACCGCGCCAACCCACCGGGCGCCCGTCATCGCACCCCAGCGGACTGCGGCTCCATTGCGTGAGTCCCAGAGCGCGAACAGCGCGAGCGCCGCATCAGGCATCGCCTTGATCGCGAGACGCACTCTCTCGAAGAAGTTTTCGGACAACATCATGTCGTCTTGGATCACCAACTGATGTGTGGCGCCTTCCTCGATCGAGGACCAGGCGGCCAGTGCCGTGCGCAGGACGGAAGGCGTACCGGTCGGGTCCGGGTCCATCACCACCCGTAACGCCCCCGGAGGCGCTGTCAAGGCCAGTTTCTCTGCGGCTTCACGGCGTTTCGGGTGGGTCATCACCACACCGCTCAACCGGGGTGACGTCACAAGCCCTCCATAGGTCCAGTTGTCGTTCAAGGCGACCCGTGGCCGCCGAATCCGGACAGTACGGCGGGGGTTTCCGGGCCGCAAGAGTGCCGAAAAGGCACTCTGGCACGCCGTGCAGGGGGGACAGATGCTGATCACACGTACCGAGTCCGAGAGTCGACCCCCGGAGGCGAATACATGACCGCAGGAGTGAATGGAGCCGGAGCCGGCCAGGCTACGGCGACTGTCGAGCCCGTCCTGTCCCGACTGGAGAAGCTGCGCGAGGCGCGGGTGGTCGTGACCGGTGGTGGTGGCCTCGTCGGCAGTCGTCTCACGGCCCTTTTACACCGGGCGGGTGCGCACGTCACCGTACTGGACCGCATGGACGCCTACCCCGACTCCGCACATGAACTGTTCGGGACCGCCGGTACCGGCGCCGAGTTGGTCATCGGCGACATCACGGACCGCCAGGCCGTGCGAAGACTCTTCCGGGGGGCGGACTTCGTGGTGCACGCCGCCGCCTACGCCGATGTCGCCGCTTGCACCCGACGACCCGACATCGCCTTCCAGGCCAATGTCCAGGGCTCCGAGGTCGTCCTCGAAGAGGCTGCCGCATCCCGTGTGCGCCGTCTGGTCCTGGTTTCGTCCGCCTCTGTCTACGGTGACGGCGCGGCGGGCGTCGAGGGCCCGCAGATGTTCAGCGAGGACCAGACGCCCTTCCCGCTCTCGGTCTACGCCAACTCCAAACTCTGGGCCGAGCACCAGACCCGACTGCTCCTCGGTGGACAGAGTTCGACCGAGTACGCGATCGTGCGCTACTTCTCGGTCTACGGCGACCCCCAGGTCCCCAAGCCGGGCAGCCACTCCTGGATGGTGGCTTGGCTCGCCATGCACGCCCGCCTCGGGCTGCCCATGCGGCTCAACGGTGGTGGCGTTCAGGTCCGTGACCTCGTGCATGTCGAGGACATCGCCGAAGCGACCGCACTGGCGCTGATCGAGGAACGGATGGCCGGCGCAACGGTGAACATCGGCACCGGGACGCCCACGTCGGTGCGCGCGGTCGCCGAGTTGATCGCCCCCCACTTCCCGGGGTCGCAGTGCATCACAACCCCCCGCCCCGACGGCGACCCGCTGGGCGGATACGCCTCCACCGAGCGTGCCCGTGAACTCCTGCGCTGGCAGGCCCGCATCCCCGTCAGCGAAGGCGTCGAGCGCTATGTGAAATGGCTGACCGCCACGCCGTACGCCGTGCCGCGCTGGCTCTCCGAGTCCGCCGCATGACAGCCTGCTGCACGGTGACCGGCGGGAGTGGGGCGACCCACCGGCACACCCCTTCGACCAGCCCCCTGAGCGGGATCGACAGCGGGCCCAGCGCCAGCGCGACCGCCCGCCATGACGGACGATCCGGGACGCCCCGGCCCGGTGTGACGGTCGCGGTCGCCGGACCCGTTCGCGGTCCGGAGAGTGACGCAGCGGTGAGTTACGTCGGGTCCTACATCTGGTCGCTGCGCCAACAGGTCGGCGCACGGACCCTCCTCGTACCAGGAGCACAGGTACTGCTCCTGGACGCGCAGGGGCGCGCCCTGTTCCAACAGCGTGCCGACACGGGGGTGTGGGAACTGCCCGCGGGCGCCTGTGAGGAAGGCGGCGACTTCCTTGACGCCGCGGTCCGCGAAGTGGCCGAGGAGACCGGGCTCACGGTGGCCCGGGCGGATCTGATCGCCTTCGGTTCGCTCTCGGACCCCGGGGTCCACACGCTCATCTATCCCAACGGTGACGTCACCCACTGTTTCGCCCTCTGCTTCGTCGCCCGAGCGTGGTCGGGGCGGCTGGTTCCCGGCCCCGACGAGGTGCGCCGTGCGGAGTTCCGCGAACTCACCGACGCACCCGCCCCACTGCACCCGCCGACGGCCGTCGTCCTCGACATGTACGACGCGTTCCTGCGCACGGGAAGGTTCCAGGCACGGTGAGCGCGGAGCACAGGACCGGCCCGGCCAGGCCGACCGAACCAGCCGGACCGGTCGGATCAGCCGGGTTGGCCGGTTCCGTATGTGTTGACGTGCCCTGTCGGGCCTGTCTGTCCGGCGAGGACCTCGACTGGTTGGGCGGGCGCTCGGTCAGCGTGGCGCTGGACCTGCCGACCCGGGTCGAGACCTCCGCATCGACGGCGGTCACCGACGCTCCGGCCGAGGGGTGGCCCGCCGAGGTGTGGGGCTTCCTTCGCCAGCGGCTGCCCGAACTCCCCTCCGACCCACCGCCGGTGACCACCAGCAGTGCCGCGCCCGCCGCCAGCGGGCTGTCCTCCTCGACGGCGCTGATCGTGGGCCTGTTCCGGGCGTTCACCGACGCCCACGGACCCTCCGGGCGCCTCCCGGACCGGGTGCTGGCCCAGTGGGCGTACGAGTTCGAGTTCGCCGTCTTCAACGGCGGGGGCATGGACCATCTCGCCGTGGTGGAGGGGGGCGCCCTGTTGCTGGAGGGCAGGGAGGTCGGTCTGCCCGAGGTCAGGGAACGGATGGAGTTCCCCGCCGACTGGTCCGTGATCGTCGTGGACTCCGGAACCCGGAAGAACACGGGTGGTCACATCCGTACCGTACGGGCCCAACTCGCTTCGGGAGACCCCGATCTCGCTGCCTACATGCGTATCGCGGACGAGGCGTCGGGAGCCGTGTGGGAGGCGTTGCGGGCCCATGACCACCAGGCGGTCGGGGCGGCGATGAGCAGGGCCCATGAGGCGATGCGTGATCACCAGCGGATGTCCACCCCGCTGCTGGAGGAGTTGCGCACCAAGGCAGCGCGCGCCGTCGGGCTGCCGCTGAAGGTGAGCGGGGCCGGGGGAGGCGGGTCGCTCGTCGGTGTCTGTCCGCTGGTCGATGCGCCGGAGACGGCACGGGCGCTACGGGCGGCACTGCGCGATGCCCATCCCGGGGCCCGGGTGGTGGTGACCGGGGCGGCACCCGGTCGGAGCACCGCGCCCTTGCAGGTGGTCAACACCGGCTGACGCAGGGGGAAGGGCCGGGGGGCCGCGGGGGGGGGGGGGGCCCCGCCCCCGGGGGGGGGGGGGGGCCCCCCCGCCCGGGGGTTGGGCGGGGGGCCCCCCCCGCCCCCAGGGCGTAGGACAGCA
>NZ_JBHYZO010000003.1:289579-372895 GCF_042753785.1 Streptomyces sp. NPDC059256
TTGTGTGCGTCGCTTTATTTTGAACCCGAACCTGAACCCCCGGGGTCCGCGGCGGGGCCGGGGGGCGCCCCGCGGGCCGGGCCGCCCCCGGCGCCCTTCGGTGTGCGCGGGGCCCGCCCGCGCAGGTGGATCGCGCTTGCCTCCCCCGGCTCCTCTGCTCCTTCGTACCTCATGTACTGCCGGACCCTTGCCCGGCCCCGCACCCGTGCTGCCGGACCCGTGTCCCTTGAGCGACCCCGAGTGCCCCGGGGCGAGACCGCCCGCAACGCCCGACTGTCTTCGCTCAGCCGGATGAATGCACCGCCGCCTCGCCCCGCCCGTTCGAGGCCGACTCAGATGAAGGGGTCGTAGTCCGTCCCCAACTCCCTTCCTTCACCGCGCGCTATGCGCTCCATCTCCAGGTTGGAGAGGTGCCGTGCGCAGTGGAAGCGGCAGTCGCGTTCCGGGTCGATCATGCCGCGGTCGGACTTCTTCCAGATGTCGGCGAGGTCCTCGGTGACCGCGTCACCGATCCTGGCCATGGGATTGCCCCGGTGGTACGAGCACACGTAGACGCCCGACGGTGTGATGAGCGTCCGCAACTCGGCCACCTGGCAGCGGTGGTACTCCTTCGGCTGCACCGGCCCCACATGAGTGCGCAGGGCTGTCAGGGTCGAGGAGTTGATCAGTTGGAAGGTGTCGCTCTCCAGCCGGGCGGCCTTCTCCAACTGGCGGTCGACGGAGTCAAGGATGTCCTCCGGCACCTGGATGATGTGGTGGTCGTCGTCGAACATGGCCTTGGTCTCGAAGTAGTCACAACCGATGTCGTGGGCGAGTTCTGCGGCCTGGAGCACCTCGCCGTGGTTGCTGACCGTGGTGCCGTCCGACAGTCGTCGGGACATCACCAGGAACGAGTACCCGAGGGCCCCCTGTTTGGCTTCGGCGAGCAGCCGCATGTTCCCGACCACCTTGTCGAAGACGCTGCGCCCCTTGCGGTCCGGGCGGAAGATCCCGTACGTCTCCGGGGTGCCGGCGTCCATGGACACCCGTACCCAACTGGCGTACTCGGCCAGTTCATCGAGGTTCTGCGCGATCATGGTGCCGTTGGTGACCACGCCGATGGCCAGCCCGGCTTCGCCGAGGACCTTCAGCACATTTCGGGTGCCGCGATGGGCGAGCGGTTCGCCGCCGCCGATGAGGACCACGGCCCGCACCGAGAGGTCGACCAACTCCTGGGCGAGAGCCGCCAGCCGCTCCGGGGTGAAGCGGCCCTGGTTCAGTAACTTTCCGCTGATGCACTCGGGGCAGGCCAGATCGCAGAAGGTGGTCGGATCGAGGTCAACCACCAGAGGGGCGCTGGAGGAGCCTCCGGCGGCTGCTTCCACAACCCTCGGCCACCCCGAGGGTTGGTACAGCTTGGACACCAGGTCCAGGCGGTCTGACGTCACGATGAATCTCCTCGTGTTCGTGGAACGGTTGAACGGTGGTTCGATGGTGGGTGCCCTGCCGGTGGTCCCGGCGGGGCACGGGAGTCGAAGGGCGGCGGGTGGCGCGGAACGACCGGCCCCATCGAGTACGGGCATGGGACCGGAGCCGTGGGGCAGCCGTACCAGGGGAGGCGGTCGGGGATACGGCCGCGTTCCGGGGCGTGGCTCGCCTGCCATCGACCGGGTGATCGCACCCCGGCTCGGCGGCCGTTCACCGACCTCACCCACCTCGGCCCGGGCTCCGCACGACGTCGTCCGGCGCCCAACCGTGCCCATCTGCTCTCATTCAAGGGCGGGGCCCGAACCGGGACGGCGCCTTCGTGGGAAGGCCCGCCCCGGTCGATCGCACCCGGGGACACGGCGTGGGACAGGCCCGTCACGGTGGACGGCACCGAGCTCCACAACAGTGGTCACCGGTGGCTCGACGCCCCTGCCCACTCCACCGCCGCAGCGTGCCCGATCACCCCTTGATGGCGCCGACGGTCAACCCGGCGGCGATCTTGCGCTGCACGAACAGGAAGAAGACCACCACGGGCAGCGCAGTGAGCGTCGCCCCGGCCATCAGCCCGCCGTAGTCGGTGCCGAATCCGGTCTGGAAGGACACGAGCCAGATGCTGAGCGTCTGCTTCTCCGGGCTCGACAGCAGCACGTACACCAGGACGTACTCGTTCCACGCCTGGATCATGGCGAAGATCGAGGTGGCGACGAGGCCCGGCGCGAGCAGCGGCAGGATCACCCGCCGAAACGCACCGAGCCGCGTACACCCGTCGACCATCGCCGCCTCTTCCAACTCCACCGGAATGCCCGCGATGAACCCGCGCAGCAGCCAGACGGTGAACGGCAGCATGAAGACGAGGTACGTGAGGATCACACCGATCAGGGTGTCGGTCATCCCGGCGTCGTTGACCAGGAGGTAGACGGGAATGACCAGAGCCGCCAGCGGAATCATCTGGACGCCCAGGATCACCACGACGAACGCCTTGCGCCCGGCGAACCGGAACCTGGCCAGGGCAAAGGCGGCAAGGGTGCCGATCACCAGTGACACCAGGACCGTGCCCAGTCCGATGAGCACGCTGGAGCGGACGTTGGCCCAGAACGTCTCCGTCCCCATCGCCCGCGAGAAGTTGTCCAGGGTGAAGCCGTTGGGCCAGAACACGGGTGGGTTGCTGAGCACGTCGGTCGCCGGCCGGAACGCGGTCAGGACCATCCAGTAGACGGGGAAGCCCATCACCGCAGCCACCAACAACCCCAGGACGTTGTCCCGGCGCCTAGTGCGGCGTATCCCGGTTCTGCTCCGTGCGCGGCTCACTCGACCTCTCCCATGCGAAGCATCTGACGTAGGTAGACGACGGATCCGGCGAGGAGCAGCAGTACGGTCACCACGGCGATCGCCGCACCCGCGCTGTAGCGGTTGACCGCGAACGACTCGATGAAGGAATAGATGCCCAGCAGGTAGTACTCCCGCTCCGGCTGGCCGCCGCGCATCAGCCAGATCTGGTTGAAGACCCCGAAGTTCCAGATGGACATCAGGGTCGTGACCATGACGAAGGAGGGCTTGATGACGGGGAAGGTGATGTGCCGCAGCATCTGCGAGCCCTGCACCCCGTCGATCACCGCCGCCTCCTCCAACTCCTGCGGGATCTGCATGAGCGCCGCATGGAGGGTGATGGTGGCGAAGGGCACGGCTCCCCAGATCACCACGCCCGCGATGACGGCGAATCCCTGCCAGGGGTCGGTGAACCAGTTGTGCTTGCTGAAGTCCATCATCGGCAGTTGGCTCAGCAGCCAGTTGGCGACCCCGTAGTCCGCGTCGAACAGCCAGCGGAAGATGGAGGCGGCCACCATCACGGGCATGGCCCAGACCGCGATCAGCACCGAGGCGATGATCAGCCGGACCCAGGTGGACACCCGTCGCATCAGCAGGGCTACGGCGAGTGAGATTGCCATGGTGAGCGTGGTGCACACGACGGTGAAGGCGGCGGTCCTGGCGACGACCACCCAGAAGAAGCCGTCGCTGAGGATGTTGCGGAACTGCTCAAGTCCGACCCAGGGCGGCGACTCTCCGCTGAACAGTTCCTTGCGGGTCATGTCCTGGAACGACAGCAGGAGCATGTCCGCCAGCGGATAGCCGAGGACGACCACCAGGGACAGCAGCGCCGGCGCGATCAGCAGATAGGGCAGCAGTTGCGGACGTCTGCGGGGGACGCGCGTCCGACCTCCGTCCCCATTCCGGTCGGCGCTGCCGTTTTTGTTCGGTGTGTGTTCTTCGGGTCTTCGCTGCTGACCGGGCAGGTCCGGCCGATCGACCGGGGAGCTCGGGGTGTGCCTCTCGCCGTGCTGCCGCGCACCGTTCCCGGTCGGAGGGGGCGCGGCGGACGGAGTTGCATCAGCGCTCATTGATCACCGCGTTGATCCTGCGGTCCGCCTCCTTGGTGGCCTTCTCCACCGAGTCCTTGCCGGTGGCGATCCGCTCCAGCGTCTCGGGGAGGATGTTGGACTTCTCGACCGAGGTCCAACCCGGTGCCTGCGGGGTGATCCAACCGCGCTCGGCCGCCTTGGCCGCCGGTCCGTTGATGCCGTCAGCGGGCACGTCCTTCAGCTGGACCGTGTTGTTGGGCAGGGTGTTGGCGGCGATCAGCTGTCGCTGGGACTCCCGGTCGGTGAAGATCCGTATCCACTCCGCTGCCAGCTCCTGGTTGCGGGACTTGGCGGGGATGGCGAGGGTGGAGCCGCCGAGGAACGGCGGCAGTACCTCTCCCGACGGGCCGGGGAAGGTGAAGGTGGCGAGCTTGCCCTTCAGCGCCGGGTTGCCACCGGAGCGGCTGTCGGCTGAGGCTTGGGCCTCCCAGGTGTTGCCGTAGAAGACGCCGACCTTGCCCTGTCCGATGACGGCGGGCTGGTCGCCGTTGTCCTTGGACCGGTCTCCCACGTAGTAGGAGTCGATGAGCTTCTTCCACTGGGTCAGGCCCTGGATCGACTTGGGCGAGGACAGTGCGCCCTTCCAGGTGCCGTCGGTCTTCACGGCCATCTCGCCGCCGGCGTCCTTGAGGAAGGCCATCGCCGCCGACCAGTAGCGGCCGGGGAGGTAGAGGGCGGAGAAGTTGGGGTCCTTGCTGCCGTACTTCTGCTTCAACTTGTCCAGGGCCGAGATGAGTTCGGGGAATGTCTCCGGTGGGGCGGTGACTCCCGCCTGGCTGAAGTAGTCGGTGCGGTAGACGCCGATCCTGGCGCCCGCGTAGTACGGCACGCAGTAGGTCTTGCCTTCGGACTGACACGCCTCCGACAGCGCTTCGAGCCAGGTGTCGGACTGGTCGAACTTCTTGGCGTCAAGGGGGATGAAGGCGCCATTGAGGATGTAGTTGGCCGTTTCGCTGTTGCCCATCTCGACGACGTCGGGGGTGTCGCGTCCGGCGAGTACGGCGTCGAGCTTCTGGTTCTTGCTGGGCCACTGCTGGTACTGGATCTCGACGTCGACACCGGGGTGCTTCTTGTTGAAGCGCTCATTGGCCGACTTCACCATGCCGGGCCAACTCTCCCGGGCGTCGACGGCGAGCCAGACCGTGAGCTTGTCCCCGCCCGACGAGCCGTTCGAGTCGTCGGACGAACCGCAGGCCGCAGTCCCGAGTAACAGGAGAGTTCCCAGGTAAGCGGACCAGCGAAGCCTTCTCGGTGTCATGGTTTTCCTCCGTGGGGGGTGGCTTGCGACCGTCACTAACTACCCGGGAGAAACAGGCTTCTCCTCTTGCTCGTGTCTTTCGGCTCGAAGAGATCGGTTATCGGTCTGGTCCTCCGACGTGCGCAAACGTCATGATCCGTCGCTGATCTCGTGCAATGGCCGGAACTTTTGCTTCCGGTGGCCTATACCTTTGGCTCAAAGACTGCGCTGCGCAATCAAGTGCTTCTTGACGGTGATCCATTCGTGCCTCAGGTTTGCCTCTGCGTCTCCCGCGACCCCTATCGAAGGGTGAGTACGTGACCGAGCAGAGCGACTCCGCTACGGATCTCAACACCGGTTTGACCAGCACCGCCGACTCCAGACCCTTACGGGTCAACGCCTGGAACGGCTGGGACCCGCTGCGGCACGTCATCGTCGGACGGGCCGAAGGCACCGTGGTCCAGGCCCCCGAACACGCGGTGCGTCGGGACTACCCCGACGATGGATTCCCCCTGGGCACCTACGGCCCCATGCCGGCCGAAATGGTCGCCGAGGCGGACGAACAGCTCGACAACTTCGCCAAGCTCCTGTCGGACCGTGGCATCCGGGTGGACCGCCCCACCCCCATCGACTTCACCCAGCAGGTCTCCACCCCCGAGTGGAGCCATGACTCGATGTTCGGCTGCATGCCGCCGAGGGACCTCCTGCTGACCGTGGGCAACGAGGTCCTCGAAGCGACCATGTCGTACCGCAGCCGCTGGTTCGAGTACCTCTGCTACCGGCCGGTGCTCCAGAACCTGTTCGAAGGCGACAGCAACATGCGGTGGGAAGCGGCGCCCAAGCCGCGACTCACCGACGACTCCTTCAAGCCCGGATTCTGGGACGAGTTCAACGGGCAGAGCACCGAGGAGCAGTTGGCCCGGGTCCGCGACTACGACCTGGTGCTCACCGAGGCGGAACCCCTCTTCGACGCGGCCGATGTCGCCCGCTTCGGCAAGGACCTCTTCGTCCAGCTCTCCTTCGTCACCAACCGCAGCGGCTATGAGTGGCTCAAGCGCCACTTCCCCGACCACCGGGTCCATGCGGTGACCTCCACCAACACCCATCCGCTGCACATCGACTCCACATGGGTCCCGTTGCGGCCGGGCCTGGTCCTGCACTGCGGGGAGCGACTCGCTGACGCGGAGCTGATGGAGTTCTTCAAGCTCAACGACTGGGAGGTCATCGAGGCTGTCCAGCCGGCGAGTTGGGACCACCCGCCCAAGCTGTCGTTCTGTAGCCCATGGCTCGCAGCGAACATGCTCAACCTGGACCAGAACACGCTCTGTGTCGAAGAGAAGGAGGAACGCCTCTCCGAGCAGCTGTCCTCCTACGGATTCGAGATCGTGCCGGTCCCGTTCCGCGCGGTCGGTCCCTTCGGCGGTGGGCTGCACTGCTCCACGGTGGACATCGAGCGCGACGGCGCGTTGGAGGACTACTTCCCCCGCCGGTACGGACGGTTCTGACCCCTCGGCACCGACGGCACTGGCGGTACTGGTCTGTCCGTTGCGACAGGCTCGCGCCCGTTCCGCCCCGCGGATTCGGGCGCGGCGATGACACGGGATGACGCCCCTCCCCGGGCGCCGGGGCCATCGACCCGAACGGAGTCACATCCGATCGGGTACAGGCCGCCGTGATGGATGCGGCCGTAGGGAACCTTCCCCGCCCTGCCCCCCCTACGGCCGCATCCGGCCATGAGCGCCCCAGCCGCAGCAGCGGAGGCCACCACATCGGCAACATCGGGACCTCCAGACATCGGGACATCGGGACATCGAGACACGGAGAGAGATGACAGCGATCAGGGGAGTGGTCTTCGACTTCTACGGAACCCTGGTGCGGATGATCCCGCCGCTGCCGCCCGACCACCGCTCGATCTTCGCCCGTCGCGGGCTGGTGGAAGCGGGTCGTCGCTGGGGGGATCAATGGTCCGTGGGGCCGGGGGAGGGCGAGGAACACCGAGCCCACTCCGCCAGTGAACGGGCGTACACCGCCTGGGAGCGGGACCGGCTCAGAAGCCGGGCCCGGGCCTGTGGGGTGCCGGCTGATCAGTTGGAAGAACTGGTCGCCGAGGTCGACCGGGCGATGAAGGACCTTCATCTCGCCCTGTTCGACGATGTGCCGGGAGCGCTCGCCGAACTGCGCGACAGGGGAGTGCGGGTGGCTGTCTGCTCCAACTGGTACTGGCATCTGGACCGGTCCCTTGCGGACGTCGGCCTGTCGGATGTGATCGATGTGTCGGTCAGCTCCGCATGGGCCGGCGCCCGCAAGCCCCATCCACTGATCTATCGCACGGTGTTGGACCGGCTGGGGCTGACGCCCCAGGAGACCGTGTTCGTCGGCGATGTCTGGCGCCCGGATGTGGAGGGGCCGCTGGCGGCGGGGATGCGTGCGGTCCATCTATGGCGTGCCGATCGGGCGGTCGACGGACAAGCGCCACCACTCGTGCCGGGCGCCGCCCGGATCTCCGGACTCGCGGAGCTCAGCGATCTGCTGTGGTCCGCGTCCGCAACCGATCCAGTACGTTCCGGGTGACGCGCACCACCGCCGCGTCCGTCTCCCGTCCGCACACCACAGGCCAGTCGGTGGTACCGGCCGTGAACACCGTTCCGCCCGCTGTGTACACGCCCATCGTGGCGGCGCGCGGACTGGTGACTGCGGGTTCGCGTGCGACGCAGTTCCAATGGCCGAGCTTGAAGTGATGGAAATCGTCGTGCGTCGGATTCAGGAGATGGATGCCTAGAATGAGGAATGAATCCGGAGTGCCGTCCGAGCCATCGGCCCAGGCGATTCCTTCGGCATCGTAGGTGAATGCTGCGCCATCGCATTCATAGCCGATGAGTGGTGTTCCTGCGCCCAGATGGTCCTGAACTCCATCCGTGGATCCATCCCGTAGTCCGGTGCCCTCGTAGACCCAGTGGTCCGCGTGTTGTACGGAATACCCGGCGCGTGGCCGATCGCCCGGCCAAGTGCCGTCCGAGGTTGCCCACATCCCGCCGTTGCGAAAACTCACACCGGTCAGGGAATTCTCCGGCAGACCGACCCCGTTGGGTATCGGAGGCCACCATTGGTCGGTGGCCGGGAGATGTGGATAGCCCTCCCCCACCTGGTGATCCGTGTCAGATATGAATGCGCTGTTCTGGTCGACGGGGTGAATGCGCCACCAGCAGGTGTTTGCGCTGAAGAAGGCGACGTTCCCACGGGCGTTGATGAACTCCTCGACCTGGAGCCGCATGGCCTGGCTCCAGTACTCGTCATGGCCGACGCTGAGCAGGAGGTCGTATGCGGACAGCAGCTCCGGGTTCTCGTGCAGATCGAGGTCGGTGCAGTACTCCACCGGATAGCCGCTGCGTTCGAGCCAGGCGATGAAGGGGGCGTCCCAGTAGGCGAGGTCGATCACACCGCCCGGCCGATGCAGACTGATCTTGTGCCCACGGGGACCGCCGTCACTGCCGTCCAGGTAGACGGGGTTCTCATAGAGGCTGGCGGTCCGCTCCAGATCCCTGCGGTCCGACTTGTTGTACGCATGTCGGGTGAACGTCGACTTCTTGTAGAGGATGCGCGAGTGTTCGCCGGGCTTTCGCGGTCGGACGATGAAGAACTCCCGCTCGAAGCCCTCGATGGTCGAACCGTCGAGCAGTGGCGCGGAGTCCTCAGAACCGGGGCCGCCCTCGATGAACTGCACCAGATAGATCCCGGTCCGCCAGTCGGGCGGAATGGAGAATTCCGTGGCGGGCCAGCCCCAGTCCGTCGCAGGACACGCACCGGCCGGCGGACCTTGGGGATGCGGTGGAGCGGAATGCAGCGACCCCGGTTGCCACACCGATTCTCGTACCATCTCCAACTCTTGGCCGAGTCGATAGAAACGCACACGGTAGATGGGTGCGTCGGTGGAGACGTGGAGTGCAAGGAAATCGCCTGCCGTCACGCTTTCCCGGCCCACATAGCCCTCTATCACACCACTCCCAGGATTGATCGCAGAAAGACGGCGAGAAGTTCACGCCGTCGGTCGGACATGCTAGATAGGTGCACCCGGTCGCGACAATGGCCCGTCCTGAACCGGCCACTCGTGGCTGCGTTTTGGACACAAGGTCCGCTCATTGACTCTTTTCCCTTGAACCGGGGTAGTCCTGGCACTCGACACCCGCGCCGACAGCATCTGAATCGCACCAGGACAACACCCGGACAGCACGTGAAGGAATCCGGGTTCCATCACCCGGTGCACAACACATCGATAGCCCGCCCAAAGGGCGGCGAGGGGAATCCGAATGAGCAGTGAATTCCGTGTACGCGAACTGGTTCTGGGAATCCAGGGAATGGCGCTGCTACGGCATGCCATCGACGGCGACGAGGCGTTCCTCAAGCAGCGCGTGGACGACATACGACGCTTCGTCCTCAGCGACGAACAACTGCCCGGCAAGGGCGCGGACGTCGACGAACTCGACGCCGCCGACGGCTACGCCTCGTGGTCCGCCATCTACGACACCCTGCCCAGCTCCTACATCGAGGTGGAGGAGCCCATCGTCCACGAGATCCTCGACCGGCTCCCCGCCGGTGCCGCGCTCGACGCCGCGTGCGGCACCGGGCGGCAGACCCTCGCCCTGACGTCGCGCGGATTTCGCACCACGGGCGTCGACCAGTCACCGCAGATGCTGGACAAGGCCCGCGCGAACGCCCCCGAGGCCCAGTACCGGGTGGGACGGCTGGAGAGCCTGCCGCTGGACGATCAGTCCGTCGACGTCGCCGTCTGCTCCCTGGCGATGACCCACCTACCCGAACTGGACGCGAGCGTCGCGGAGCTGGCCCGCGTGGTCAAACCGGGCGGACGCATCATCATCACCGATATGCACCCCTTTGTGATCTCCCTCCAGGGCCAGTGCCTCTTCGTCCATGGATCCGAGCAACTCGCGTTCGTCCGCAATCACGTCCACTTCGCCAGCGACTATCTGAATGCCTTCGCCCGGGCCGGACTGACCGTGCGCGCCTGTCACGAACCCCTCTTCAACGGCCGCCTGGCACCCGGTGGGTACGAGGAGTACATCGCGGACGCCGCCCGCGCCGCCTGGGAGGGCATCCCGCTGATCATCGCCTGGGAGCTGTCCGTACCCGCCTGACCGGATGCCCCGGCCGCCCGTCCCCCGGCCGCCCGTCCCCCGGGGCCTGAGCTCCATGAGAGTGCCGCAACAGGCCCGCCGAAGACGACCGCCCGAGACGACCGCCCGCACGACCGCCGGAGAGAAGAGAGCAGATCAAAATGGCCATGGCCGTGGTGCGCTACTCGGAACGCCCCGCCCTGTGGGACCGCATTCCCGCGCAGTTCGCCGGAGTGGTGCCCGAGTACAACCTGCACGGAGACATCAACGGCGACTACTGGAATCGCCTGTTCGAGGACTTCCCGGACTACCAGTTCCTGCTGTACGACGAGGAGCAGGACGAGGTCCTGGGTGCCGGGCGCTCCCTTCCCCGCAGCTGGGACGGCACCCCCGAGGACCTCGGCCCCGGGCTCGACGACTCGATCGGACGGGCCTTCGCCGACCACGACGCCGGGCGGGCCCCCGGGGGCCTCTGCGCACTCGGCATCGAGGTCGCACAGCGGCACCAGGGCAAGGGGCTGTCGAAGGTGTTGCTCGACACCATGAGCGCCACGGCCCGCATCGCCGGCGTCGACACCGTCCTCGTGCCCATCCGACCCACCTGGAAGGACCGCTACCCGCTGGTGCCCATCGAGCGGTACGCCTCCTGGACCCGCGACGACGGCTCCCCCTTCGACCCCTGGATACGCACCCAGGTCAAGGCGGGAGGTGCCGTGACCGCTGCGTCCGCCCGCTCGTCCAGGATCACCGGCACCGTCGCCGAATGGGAGAGCTGGACGGGAATGGCCTTCCCCGAGGACGGGGACTACGTCTTCCCCGGCGGGCTGACCACCTTGTACGTCGATCACAGCAGTGATCTGGGCGCCTACTGGGAGCCGGCGGTGTGGATCACCCACCGGGTCACGACTTCCACAGACGCTCCCCGGCACGGATAGCGGTCCAGGCGAACTCGGTCATCAGCCGGGTCTGCTCCGGACCTGCCTCGGGACGGCGCTCCGGTGACAGACCAGCAGGCCCCACCGTCGAGACGGCGGCCTCCTTCAGCCGTCCGATCGCCTCCTCGTCCGGCGCCCCCATCGGTTCGGCCCCCTGCCGCAGGGCCTGCCGATGGGCGGCCCCGGCCGCCTGCCGGCCCAACATCAGACAGTGGATCCACAACTCCTCGGCGAAGTCGGGGCCAAACGACCGGGCGACCTCCGTCGCCAGCCCCAGGGGCATCTGTTCGGTCACCAGATCACGGACGCGTTCCTCGGTGAGCCGGGACGAAGCTCCTATCGCGGGCAGGGCGTCGCGCCAGCGGATGTGCCCCCGCCCGCCGTCGGCAGCGGTCTCCTGACCGGGCAGCCGGAGGTAGCCCTCGCCGTAGCGCATATAGGGGAGCCAATCGAGCTCCTCCAGCACCCATCCCCGCTGGAAGAGCCCGTCTGCGTCATCGGCACCGAGGGGGCAGACCGCCAGTCGGATGCCCTGCGCAGCATGGCCGTTGATGCTGCTGGTGCCGATGTGCTCCACCACATTGGGTACGGCGAGCAGTGCCATCCGCCCCTTGGTGCGGAAGAAGCCGGACAGGACTTCGTCGTCGTGGCGCTCGGCGCTGTCCCGGGCGAACTCGGTGAACTCAGCCGCCGTGTCCACCGGCAGACAGACCGCAAGGGAGGGGGTGAACTCCTCCGGGACGGCCCGTACCCAGGAAGCCCCCGCCAACGCGGCCAGTCGGGACGCCGAGCCATTGCGTGCATGCCAGTTGGTGTAGAAGACGAGTGCCTCGTCGGGGAAGCGCTGCACCGCTCGTCCCACCAGCGCCAACAGATCCTGTGGCGCCGACACATCGTCCTGCACCACGAGATGGTGCCCCGCTCCCGGTACCACGGCCGACCAGGCCACCAGCGCCGTACGCAGTGCGGACGGCGGATCGTGTGGTGCAGGGTCCAGGGCGAGTCCCCCCAACCCCAGGAGTCCGGCCAACTCACGGGCCTGTTCCTCCCGTACGGGGTGGGTCATGACGGCCGAGCTGATGGGTACCACGCTCACCACAGCGCTCCTAGGCATCCTGGACATCATGGCCGTGCCAGAGTCGCAGACCCTCCCACGATCGGCGGCGCCCCAGAGCAACATTGGCCTGATCTTGTGGGATCGTGACCAGCGGAAATGCCTAAGCCATGTCCACATGGTCCGGTCTGTCTGCCATGCCCTGGCACGCGGTGTCGCCGCGTCGTCGGCAGTCGCCGACACTCCGCATCGGCTCTCTCCTCCGCCCTGCGACGGCATGCGCCGAACCCCCGCTGCCGCGCTCCTCGGGTCGACGGCACGACCTAGAGGTGGTCCCTGGTGCTCCAGCGCGGTTTCGCCTGGCGGTGGGTGTCTGCCGTACATCGGACCGCGGGCTCCCGGCCGTCCGACTCCTGATCCCGGCTGTCCACGGGCGGTCGCGCCTCCCGTCCGGCCAGCCGCCGTGTCACCCCGTAGGCCGCGATGCTCAACCAACAGACCACCACCGCGACGTCCGCGTACAACCGTACGGCGAAGGGGGGCCGCGCCACCTGGTGGACCGCCAGCAAGGCCAGTGCCGTCAGCGCGATCGCGAGTGCGAGTAACAGATACAGCCAGACCCGTCCCATGGGGCAACCTCCGTGACGGCCCCCTCGCGACCCGTTGGATCGCAGGGTCCGGGGACCGTTCCTCTCCGGCTGTACCCAACGGCCGCCGCCGTACCCCACGGTGATCGCGTGATCACCTGACCGCCGGCGGAGAACTCCCGCCGCGCCGGCTGCGTTGTCCGCCCACCGCGTAGGGGCTGCGCGCCGGCCCGTGTCAGGTCATGATGTGCGCCATGGCTGCCGTTCTCCTCGCTCTCGCGATCATCTCCACGGGTCTGTACGCAGGCTTCATGCTGACCTTCCAGACCGGGATCATGCCGGCGTTCGCCCAACTCACCGACGAGCAGTTCCTGACGGCCATGCGCCGGATCAACGAGGTCGTGCCGCGTCCTCTCTTCCTGGCGACCTTCGTTTCCATCGTCCTCTTCCCATTGCTGTCCCTGTTCTTCCCCGTCGACGGCCGTACCGACTTCCAGCGCAACCTCCTGATCACCGGCCTGCTGTGCGCGGTCGCGAACCACGTGGTGACGGTGGTGGGGAACATTCCGCTGAACAATGCGCTGGAGGCCGCTGCGAAGGTCACCCACAGCGCTTCCGACGACCAGATACGCCTTGAGTTCGAACCCCGCTGGAACCAGTTCCACCTTCTGCGCACGATGCTGGCGATCGGGGCCTTCGTCCTGATGGTCAGCTCAGCCCTGTGACGACCGGTCCGCGACCCTCGCCCGGCCCGCGGTGGTGACCGTGAACAGTCCCACCTGCTCGCGCCTGCTGGTGACCGCGTCGAACCCCGCATCCCTGGCCCACTGCTCCGCCTTCTCCACCGGCCTGCACTTCATCTCCCACAGGACGCCATCGCGGTTGGGCAGTACCCGGGCGATGAACTCCAGTTGCGGATGGTGGGTCTGGGTGGTGAACACCAGCACCCCGCCGGGAGCGAGCAGGGAGCGCAGCCGTGCGATGGAGGCGGCGATGGCCTCGTCGTCCAGCAGTAGTTCGTACAGCCCGGAGATCACGATCACATCCGGCGCGCGGTCGGTCGGCCGTGGGTCCAGTGCGTCACCGTGGACGTACGAGATGCCCTGCAAGCCGTTCGACCGTGCCCGGTCCTCGCCCTGGGTGAGCCCCGCTCGATCCAGATCGCGGCACTCCACCCGCAGGTGTCCGGGCTCGTACTCCTCGACGAGGTCCTGGAGGTACCGCCCGGGCCCGGATGCCACGTCCAGCACGAACACCCCGTCGCCGCGTTCGGCGATCTCCTTGCGCAGCACGCCCTTCAGCAACTCGCGACGGGCGCGGATGGCCCGCCAGCCGATCGCGTTGAGGTAGTTGCGGTCGATGAGACGGCCGACTCCCCATGAACCCGATGCCTTGTTGACATAGACGTAGTCGAGCATCGAGCCGCTGTCGAAGCCGTGGCGGTAGCCGATCCTGATGCCTTCACTGAGCCGTCCCACGGTGTTCATCAGCAGTCGCATGGCGGCCCAACGCACGTTCCCCAGTCGCTTGTTCATGGCTCTAGCCTGCTGTTGGGGGCGTTCTCCGGACATCCGTTCGGCTACTCGGCTCCGGTCTGGGTGTCCCTGAGTACGGGGAGCGCAGACCGGAGCGGTGGTGCGGCGGTCATTCTCGCGTGAGGTCGTCGCCCCCGCTGGACCAGGCAATCTCAGGCGCGGGCGGGTAGGCGTGGTCCCTCAGGGTCCGTAGATCGTCTAGTGTCGTGTCCATGTCGACATCATGGGTTGGGCTCAGGGCGGGGGAGTCGCGCCGGACCGCCCCCTTCCGCCGGCGGCTCGCACCGCCACGTCCACCGGCCCGCAGGCGCCGACTCCGCGCCGTTGCGGCGCCCTTATGCCCCGCCGTCCGTGGGGGATTCGTCAGCGTCGATGTCGGAGCGCAGGGGAGCGATGCGCACCAGGATCACGTCGTAGTGGGAGTAGCTGTTGAGGTCGTCGGTGCGGTGCAGCTCCAACTGAACACCCGTGCAGTACCAGACCTCGCGGCGTTCGTCCATCTCGCCATCGAACGACTCGTCGGGCTCACCCAACTCGGCTCTCAGCAACGCCCCGATCCGGTCATACTCCCGATGGAAGTCCGCTCGGGTCGCCTCCGGGAAGCGTTCCCAGTCTGGACCGTAGTCCGCATCGAGGTCATCGCTCTCATCCGGTTCTGCGTCCTCCGGCTCTTCCCCGAACGCAGGCCAGAACAGCGCGCAGGGCAGCTGGACGAAGCCCGCGCCCCCCGCGGGCCCGTCGGGCGCCCCACCCAGTTCGAGTCGGCGTCCGCAGCCGTCGTCCGACGAATCCTCGCCAAAGAAGTGCGGCGCCGCCCCGCCACCGCCCCACTCGACGGCAGGCCCCGCCGCGCCGGCTTCGACGACCGCCCAGTTGTGGGCGACGAACGCGTCCTCCAAGGCCGCTCGCTCCCAGGGGAGATCGCTGAGGGCCACCATGCGCCGCACCTCGTCGGAACCACCCCGCAGTGATTTCAGAGACATGGATCGGACCGTATCCGACCGTACTGACACCGCTTGGGAGCGGCCGTTGAAGGGATCCGACGCCTCTGTTATTGATCTTTCCCAAGAACTGTTGAGTCTTTGACCGCGTGCCGCGCGTATCTGTCGTCGATCGGTCGTCGCACCCTCGTCGACCGGAGAGCGCAAGAGGGAGACAAAGGATGGCTTTCTGGTCTGCACGTGCAGCTGCACGCCCTGACCGGCCGAGACATGAGAATCCTCTCCTCTTTCATTCATCTGTTCGATCTAGGAAGCAGACTCTCCGCATGACACTCAGGAGAGCCAACATCGTGATAACGGCGGTCTGCGCACTGGCCGGTGCCGGGATGCTCGCCGGCAAGGTCTGGGCACAAGGACCCGAACCGTTGGATCTCGGACCCGCGATCGTTGTACAGCCCAGTGGGCTCCCCATGCCTGAGGCGACGGCGCGGAGCCAACCGCCGTCACCGATGACTCCTTCCTTACCCGAGAAGAAGCCCCCACCACCGACCAAGTCGGCACCTCTGCCTCAGACGTCCACACCGCAGCCCCAGTTCACCCCGCCTTCGCCCCAGCAGTCGGGAGGGCGCCCGGTGGAGATCGTCGATCCGCCCCGCAGCTCTGAGAGCGGCACCCCCCGGCCCGGAGGCCAGGAGGAGGAGGGCGACGACGACGAGGAGGAGGACGATGAGGACGGGGGCGGAGGCGGGAGCGGTTTCTCCGAGGACCGCGACGCTGAAGGAGACGACTAAGTGAGACGTCGTACAGCCAGCGCGCGATCGCGCATCGTCGGTTGGATGCTCCTCCTGGTGGGCGTGGCCATGGCCGCGCCCACCGTTGGCATCACGGTCGTCTGGCAGGCACAGCTGGACAACCAGGTCGATGCGCGGCTGCAACGGCGGGTCGACGACCTGCGGCAACACGCGACCAACGGGTCGTACAACAACAGCGCCGAGTTGGTGACCGAGTTCTTGAAGGTCACCCCGCCGGGCCGGGATGAGACGTTCTTCAGCGTTGTTGACGGCGTTGCCGACCGCCGCAGCCCGGCGGACACCCCGGGTCGGGTGCGCCTCGACCGGGATGCGTCCGTCGTCAGGATGCTGGGCACGGTCGCCACCCCCAAGTCCGGCTGGCTGGACTCCAAGGCGGGGAAGGTCCGCTACGGGGTCGTCAAGGTGGAGGTCGCAGGCGACCCCAGGGACGTACGGCTCGTCGTGCTGGAGTTCCGTGACCGCCAACTCCAGGAGGAGCGGCGCGTCGCCAAGATGCTGATGCTCACCGCCTTCGGTGCGCTGGTCTGCGCCGGACTGGCCAGTTGGCTGGTCGCGGGACGCATTCTCGCGCCGATCAGACTCGTGCGACAGACGGCGGCGCGCATCGGTGAGTCGGACCTCACCCAGCGGCTCGACGTCCGGGGTGACGACGATGTGGCCGCCCTCGCCCACACCTTCAACCACATGCTGGACCGGTTGGAGCGCGCCTTCACCACGCAGCGGCGGTTCCTCGACGAGGTGGGGCACGAGTTGCGCACGCCCATCACCGTCGTGCGCGGCCATCTGGAACTGATGGAGGACGGGCCGGACGAGACCCATATGACCCGGGCCCTCCTGGTCGACGAACTCGACCGGATGAGCCGCATCGTGGACGATCTGCTCCTCCTGGCGAAGGCCGAGAGGCCGGACTTCCTCACGGTCGGCGAGACCAATCTGACGGACCTCATCGTGGACGTGGTCGCCAAGGCCAGGGCGTTGGGGCACCGGCACTGGCGGGTGGCGGCGGTCTCCGAGGCGACCGTCCTGGTCGACGGTCAGCGGCTCACACAGGGGTTGATCCAACTCGCCGCCAACGCGGTGCGGCACACCCTCGACGGGGATCTCATCGAGATGGGCTCGGCCGTGCGCGAGGGCCGGGTCCTGCTCTGGGTACGGGATACCGGCCCCGGGGTCGGACCGGTGGACCGGGACCGGATCTTCGGCAGATTCGTCCAAGCAGGGCGGGTCGCCTCACCCGCGCAGGCGGGTACGGGCATCGGCCTCGGGCTCGCCATCGTGCGGGAGATCGCCGAGGCACACGGGGGTACGGCGTGGGTGGAGGACGCAGAGACCGGAGGCGCCCGATTCGTACTGGATTTGCCGGCGTATTTCCCCTGGCAGAGAGGACACCATGCACCGGATTCTGATAGCGGAGGACGAAGCCGGAATCGCCTCCTTCGTCGAAAAGGGCCTGCGAAGCAATGGGTTCGTCACCGCGGTCGTCGGTGACGGCCTTTCCGCTTATGAACATGCGCGGGCGGGCGACTGCGATCTTATGATTCTCGATCTAGGACTGCCCGCGGTGGACGGGCTAACCGTCCTGCGAAAACTCCGCGAACTACGGGTGACCCTTCCCGTGGTCATCCTCACGGCCCGGGACAGCGTTTCCGACGTTGTGGCCGGGCTGGAGACGGGGGCGGACGACTACATCTCCAAACCCTTTGCCTTTGAGGAGTTGCTCGCCCGGGTCCGCTTGCGACTGAGAGGTGAGGCCGGCCCGGAGGCATCAGTCCTTCGTGTCGGCGACATGGTGCTTGACCTGCGAACCCGTCGCGTCCATGTGGACGGGCGGGTCGCTGAACTGTCGGCGCGGGAATTTGCCCTCGCCGAGGTCTTTTTACGCAACCCGGACCAGGTGCTCACCCGTGAGCAGCTGCTGAGCAGGGTCTGGGGCTTCGACTACGACCCGGGATCGAACATCGTCGATGTGTATGTGCGCTATCTCCGCAGGAAGTTGGGTCCGGATCGGGTGGAGACGATCCGGGGTGTCGGCTACCGGCTGCGTGCCTGAGCAGCCGGTTCGCCGGGCCGTGGCGCCCGGTGGCGGGGCCCGGGACGGCCTGCTGGGGGTCCTGGGGCCCGGCTGCCGGCCGCCGATGACTCCCCGTCGCTCCACGGCCGCCAGGCGCCGCCCAGTGTCTCTTCGGTACCCGAAGTCGGTTACGGGAGCGGGGAACTGAGTTGTCCGTCTTATCGGAGTTATCGAACGAACAGCGAGTCCTCAATTACGGTGGCGAAGGGACCTTTCACACACAGTGAATAGGGTCTTGGGAATATGCCACTGGAAGGGGCAAAACCCTTGACGGATTCTTTCTTCGCTTGAATGACATCGTTGTCAGAGGCATGAGAACTCTCTCACGGTGATCTCACGGATGACTCATGACTTCAGCGCAGTATTCCGGGCCAAGACATTCACGTCGGATGTCTCTCCCCCCACCGGCTCCCCATAGCCGGAACTGCTAGGAGCGTGACCATGAAGCGACTGCTCGACAACGCGCGCAACTTCCGCCACCGCGTGGCCCCTGAGAGCGAGACCTTCCGGCGATTCGCGGCGGGCCAGACGCCCGGAACGCTGTTCGTGAGCTGTTCCGATTCACGCGTGATCCCCGCGCTCATCACCGGAGCGGTTCCCGGTGAGGTCTTCGAACTGCGCAACGCCGGCAACATCATCACGCCCTACGACGCGGACCACTCCTGCGCCGAGTCCGCCACCATCGAGTACGCGGTGGAGGTCCTCAAGGTCCGGGACATCGTGGTCTGCGGCCACTCCCACTGCGGAGCGGTCGGCGCGGTCGCCAACGACGCGGACCTCAGCTCGCTTCCCAGCGTCGCCCAGTGGGTCTCCGGCTGCCGCCCCGCGCTCGCCCCGATGCTCGGGTCGCCGGTGGAGGACCTGACCCTTGCCAAGTTCGTTCAGCGGCACGTCGTCGCCCAGCTGGAGAACCTGCGTACGTACCCCAAGGTGCGCGAGGCGATCGAAGCGGGGCGGCTGCAACTGCACGGCTGGTACTACCGCGTCGACACGGCCGAGGTGCTGGAGCTCGACGAGCTCAACGGAGTGTTCAACCGGAACTGAACCCCGGGCCCGTCAGGCCCTCTTACCCCCCACACGCAGCGGCCTGCCGCGCTAGAGCTCCCCCAGCTCATCGGCATCCGGCTGCGGCGAAAGGAACACTGTGTCGACTGATACGACTTCTCCTAACGCTGGAAAGCATGCGAAGAAGGGTGCCGCCACCCCTGCGAAGGGCACCGCCTCCCCATCGCTGACCAGCGCTCTCAGTACTGACTTCAGTGCGTCGATCGTCGTCTTCCTTGTTGCTCTTCCCCTGTGCATCGGTGTCGCTGCCGCATCTGGCGTCCCTGTCGCCCTAGGCATCATCTCCGGCATTGTCGGAGGCTTGATTGTGGGATTTCTGCCCGGCAGTAACCTCCAGGTCAGCGGCCCCGCCGCCGGCCTGGCGGTGCTGGTGCTGGAGTTCGTGACCGAACACGGCGTTGGAATGCTCGGTCCGGTCGTGTTCATCAGCGGAATCCTGCAGATGATCCTGGGAATGCTCAAGTTGGGCCGGATGTTCCAGTCCATCTCGCTCTCCGTGGTGCAGGGCATGCTGGCCGGTATCGGCGTGCCACTGATCCTGAGCCAGATGTACGCCCTGGTGGACTCCAAGCAGCTCGGTACGGCCCTGAAGAACTTGGCCGGCCTGCCCAACCTGGTCTCCGATGTACTCGGGGACCGGGACAAGGGCGCCGCTCTCATCCTGGGCGTCATGGCGCTGGTCATCTGCTTCATGTGGAAGAAGGTCCCCGCCCCGATCAGCAAGGTCCCCGCGCCTCTGGTCGCGGTGATCTTGGGGGCGATCATCGCCGCCTTCCCCGGTTTCGACGGGGTGAAGAAGGTCTCCTTCGGAAGCATGATCGATGCGGTCAACTTCATCGGGCCGTCCCAGCTTGGCCAACTGTTCGATCCGGCCATCCTGATGATGATCGTCACCTTCACGGTGATCGCGTCCGCTGAGAGCCTCTTCAGCGCCGCCGCCGTGGACAGGATGCACACCGGAGCTCCAACGAAGTACAACGCCGAACTCTTCTCCCAGGGAGTCGGCAACACCGTTTGTGGACTGCTCGGTGCGCTGCCCATGACCGCCGTCATCGTGCGCAGTGCCGCCAACGTCCAAGCAGGTGCGAAGACCAAGCTCTCCCGCATCCTGCACGGAGCCTGGCTCCTCGGTTTCGGTCTGCTCCTCCCGGGGCTGCTCGGACTGATCCCGATCACCGTGCTCGCCGGTGTCCTCCTCCAGGCCGGTTGGAAGCTGTTCAACCCTCCGGCCTTCCTTGCGATGTGGAAGAAGGATCGTGCCGAGGGCGCGATCATGTTCATCACCACCCTCGCCATCGTGGTCACGAACCTGCTCGATGGTGTGGTCGCCGGCCTCGCGGTCGCCATCATCCTCACGGCGATCCGCATGAGCCACATGACCATCCGCACCACCACTGACGGCGACATGGGACGGCTGGAGCTGAAGGGCAACGTCACCTTCCTGCGCCTTCCCAAGCTGATCGACGCCCTGGAGACCATCCAGGACAAGGAGCGCGTCTACATCGACGGCAGCGGCATCTCGCACCTGGACATGGCCTGCCGTGCCCAGATCGAGGAGTTCGCGGAGCAGCGCCGCAAGGCCGGTGCTGAGCACGTCGAGTGCATCCTGCCGGGTGATCCGACGGTCCAGAAGGTGGACGAGGTCGTCGTCCCCGACGAGCCCGTCACGGAGGAGTTCGACACTCCGGTCAAGGACACCCAGCAGCAGCCCGCACAGCCCACGCCGTACGCACCGGATCCCGCCCCCGCCCCCGCCTTCCAGCACACGGCGCACACGGCGGCTCCGAACTACGGTCACGCACACGTGGCTCACGGCAGCCCCTACGCGCGACAGCACCAGCACGCGCAGCAGCACCAGCACAACAACCAGCACCCCCATGCACCACAGCACCCCCAGCACACGCAGAACCAGCACCCCCAACATGTGCAGCACGCGCAGAACCAGCACGCGCACCCGCAGCACACGCAGTACCAGTACCCGCAGTACCCGCACCCAGAGCAGAACTACCCGCACGCACCTCAGCACCCCAACCACCAGTACGGCATGGGTGGGCAGGTGCCAGTACGACCGCTGCACCAGCAGCCCCAGTACAGCCAGCACTCCCAGGTGCACATCCCGAACCAGGCGCATGGCCCGCAGCACAACGGTGTGCACAACGGCCAACAGCCCGCTCCGCACGACGGCCAGCAGCAGATGCCGCCACAGGGATACGCACCACCTCCGGGATACGGCCCCCAAGAAACCCCCTACCAGGGCACTCCGATGGTTCAGGGATACGGACCGCAGGGGTACCAGCAGCCGCCGCAGGGTGGCTACTGGGGACCCAATGACGACTGGGCCGTTCAGCAGCAGCACGACGAAGGGACTCGACGATGAGGAAACCCTTGAAATCGGCGCTGGCCGACGCGCTCCACCTACGGGATCTCAAGGACCTGCGCCACCACCGGCATCAGCCGGGGCGGCCACGGCGGATCGACCGGCCCCGCGCCGATCGGGCCGACTGCGCCAGGACCGATTGCCCCCTGACCGACCGGCACGGGGCAGACCGCCCGCGGGCCGAGCGGCCGTGGAGCGGACGGGACTGGAGCGACCGCTCCTGGACCGAACGCCCGGTGACGGAACGCGAGGTCACCGAGCGGCACAGCACCGAGCGGAACGGCAGCGACCATGCGGTGTACGACCGTGTGAGCCATGACCGTGCCGCGTACGACCGCTCGGTCTACGACCGGCGGCAGCAGGCCAGGCCCAAGGAGGAGGACAAGTTGTTCGAGTTCCTCCGCTCCCTGCACAAGTACCTCCTCGCACCCCAGGACGCGGCCACCGCCGGTCTTGCGGAGCGTCCGGTCAGCACCGCGGACAAGCGCGACCTCCCGCCGACCGCGGCGAGCTGACAGGGCATAGAGACGTCGTCCACGGCACCGACATCCCGCAGGGTGTCGTGGGCGGCCCCAGGGCCTTGAGCGACAAGCGCTTCCCCCACTGGGCCCTGGTGAGCCCCCTCTACTGCCTCCCGCAGGGAGGGGGCTCCCCCTACTTCTGCCCCACCGACGGTCCGGCGCGCACGCCACGCGGACCGTCCCCGAAGACCCGCACCCGGGCGCCCCGACCCGCCCCGGGTGAGGTGATCAGGTCGGGCGACCCGGAAATGCGGCCGGGCCGCCCGGCCCTTTCATATGTCAGGCCCCTCGCCATCCCGCCCGCCCCATGGCGGAGTCCCGGTTGAGGCAGGGCCTCGGCAGCCGACCCTCGTTGATCGCGCTGTGTGTCGGCGCCATCGACCCCGGTGCTCCGCTCACAGTGGGGACACAGGACTCGTGTGCGGCTCTCCTACGGCCGGATGGACCAGGCCCGCGGCCGTGAAAGGCCCCCGGCCGGCGCGATCGGGGGGTCTCACCGATGCGCGGAAGGACCAAGGGGCAAAGTTCTCAGCGGAGTTGCCGACGCCGACCGGGAGTGCCCCGGTCGGCCAGATGCAGGTTCGGTCTCAGGGATCTTCCACCGTCAGATCTCCGCGGGGCGCCAAACGTGACGGTCTGGTGCACGCGCCCACCGGACGGGCGCCCGGCTCTGCGGCGGAGTGAGCGAGGAAGGGCTGGCCGAAGCCAGTGGTTCCGGCTGGTGGGGGTGGAGTTCACGACGGTTCCCGCGTCGACATGGACCGCACCCCACCACATCGCCCGTCGTCGTCGGTGCTCGAAGAGCCCTGGCAGCGGTGGAGTTCGCCTTCGTCGCCTGAACCAGGCCGCCGTCCCGGTATCTGCGGGGTGCGGTGGGCCGGGGGAGTACGGGCGGTGAAGCCGACCGGCCCGGAGGCGGGACCGGGGCCGGGCGGCTTCACCTCGTACGTCGGCGGGAACATCGGCTGGGGGTCGTGACCGACGTTCACACCGTCGTACGGTTCGGGGCCGGTGGGGCGAGTGGGGCGGTGCGGTGAACGCGATCCCTACTCCGGGCCCACCGGCCGGCCTAGGAGGCGTCGCCGGTGAAGGCGCGCCGTGCGGCCCGTCGCCAACGGCCCCCGGCCAGCCCCGGTCGGAGCGCGACGAGCGAACCGCAGTACTTCGTGAAGACCGCCGGCCGCACTCCCTGCGCGTGCAGGAAGAGATCGGCCTCGGTGAGATGACCCGTCGTCTTGGTTTCGACCAGTACCAGTCCGGGATCGCAGCGCACGGCACCGCCCTCCCGGACGTCGTCGCAGCGCAGCCGTGCGTCGCAGGTGATGCGTTCTCCGTCGGAGACCAGGGTGGCCCTCTGGTAGTCGGTGGTGACCGAGGGGGAGAGCGCGGTGGGCGCTTGGATGCCGTACGCGGTGAGCAGTGCATCGGCGAGGAAGTTCCGCGACGACGGGTCGAGCGGGGTGTCGTGCCCGGTGAGGGGGCGGCGGTGCTTGACGGTCTCGCCGCGCCCTCCCTTGAGTTTGATCTCGAACTGGCGCTCTCCGGAGTCCTGGTAGATCCGTTCGCGGATCTTGAACCGCAGTCGGCGGCCCTGTCGGTGTTCGTGGAAGCACCGCATGTCCGGAGTGTCGTAGTAGACGGAGTGGTAGCGGAACCAGCGGCGCCCGTCGATCGTGAGCGCCCGGAACGGTCCCTGTGGTCGACGGGGGTCGGTCAGATGCGCGGTCAGCGCGGCGAAGATCGGAGTGGGGACCAGGTACGCCTGGTCGAAGCGGGCCAGCAGTTCGGCGCGCTCCTTCACTTCCGCGAGGGAGATGGAACGGGCGTTCATGATCGGCCAGGCGATGTCGTCCATGCCCGGCAGGAACGGCTCCCGTTCGTCCTGAGGTGCGGGGTGCGGGGTGTGATCGGGTCCCTTCTGTTCGGGTGCGCCGTCGTGGAGCGCGGTCGTCGGCTCATCGGCGGAGTCCAGGGCCGCCGGTGTGCCGTGGTGACGGGGGCGAGGGGTCGCGACGGTGGTCACGCCGCCTCCAACGACGGCTCCGGGGTACGGGGATGCAGTGCGGTGGGTTCCGGTTCGGGTTGCTGCTCGTCGGCTGTCTTCTTGACTTCCAGTGGTACGCGGTACCGGACGTCCACCACGGTCAGATCGCGTACGTAGTCGACCTCCATGACGGTCCAGTTGAGGGGCTCTCCCAGACGACGGTGGAGATCGGCACGGAGTTCAGCGGTGTTGCCGTAGACCGCGTCCAGGGTGACGACCGTACGGCGGGCCCGGGCGAAGAGCCGTGGGTGGTCGGCCGCGTACACGACGGTCAGCAACAGCGCGGAGAGCGCGCCCGCCTGCCGGATGTCCAGTTGCGGCAGACCGCACAGGAGGCCCAGCACCAGGGTGGTGAAGTAGTAGGCGACCTCCTCGTGCTGGATGGAGTCGGAGCGGAGCCTGATGATCGAGAGCACGCCGAAGAGACCGAACCCCAGCGCCGCGCCGCCACTGCCGCCGACCTGCGCGAGTGCGGCGACGACGGTGAAGAGGGCCACGTTCAGCGCGAGGTAGGCCGGCAACAGATCACGGCGGCGGTGCCTCGGGTAGTACACGGCGAACGCCAGCAGGGACACGGTGACGAGATCGAGGACAAGGTGCGTGGCGAGTTGCCTCAGGGACTCCAAGGTTGCACACCTCCTAAGGGGAAAGAGTGAAGATTTGGGATTGCCGCGAATCCTAGGCGAATGCATTGCAAAGAAACGGGAAAGGGTATATCCGTTTATGTAAAAAGGGTTGCTGGGAGATTTTCGGCCACATAGCCCCCTGTGGATGGTGGTTGATGACGGCTCATGGTCTGAAATACCCGATCATGCCTAGGGGGGCCCTGGTTGGCTTATGGCGACGATTCGTTGAATCCTGTTCGGTCGCTTGAACGATGAAAAGCATTCCGATGTCGTCGCATGTCAGAAGCTGTAGGGGTGTGCACGTGAGACGGCGCTCATTTAAATCCTCCAGGGCGCTCGCAAGGTGAAGTTTGCTGGATCAACCATGTTTATGTATAGGTGTAAGGGCGGTCGATCGGAAACCTCGGGATCGCAGTTCCGGTTGCGCGAATTCCTGCGGAGGTGCAGAGGTTTCCGGAAACGTCGGTGCTGGTCATTCGGGCGATGGGCGCATCGGGCGATTCCTGCTGCGGGGGAGGTCGTGCGGATGGAGCCGTGCCGGCGGCGGATATCGATCCGGGGCCTCGCGCCCGCTGCCGCCCCGGGGTTTCTGACGGGTGGGCCTCGGGTCCTGACGGGTGGGCCTCGGGTCCTCGCACCCGCTCCGGGCGGGGGCCGTCCCGTGGCTCAGGGGGGCGAGTGTGTGCTCGGCGCAGGGGTGCCGGGTGGCGGTGACGCGGTGGTGTTGCGGGACGGATGCCTGTCGTAGTGTGAATGTATGAAAACCGACAGGGTGGAGTCTGTTTCACCCCGTTCATCATGTTCATTCCGTTTGTCCGGCTCCTGGATGTAAGGCCAGCAGAACCGACCTTGCGAGGAGTCGATGGCCCATCAGACGCAGAGCGATGCTCGCCCGACGACCGCCGCACTCCCCCCGCCCCGGTTCCGCTCCCGTCTGGGGGCGCCGCGCGGTCTGGCGTTGCCGTCGGCCGCAGGGTGGGGGCCGACCGTGGGCACGGTCCTCGCGGTCTACGCCACGAGCGTCGCCGCGCACCTGCTGATCCTCGCCGCGATGATCAGCCCGGGTGGGCCCGGCATCCGTGACCGACTGCTCTCCTGGGACGGTCAGCTCTACACCTCGATAGCCGCCGACGGATACCCCGATGGCTTCAGCTACGACGAGAACCGCGAACCGGCCGGCAACAACCTGGCCTTCTTCCCGCTCTACCCCCTCCTGGTCCGCGGCCTCCACCAACTGACGGGCATTGAAGCGGGTACGGCCGCCATCGCCGTGGCCCACCTCGCCCTCATCGCCGCACTCCTGGCGCTGCACGCTCTGATCACCCGGCTCCACGGCACGCGGACCGCGACGATCGCCATCGTCCTGGTGGCCGGTGCCCAACCCATGGCCCTGGCCTTCTTCATGGGGTACAGCGAGTCGCTGTTCCTCGCGCTGGCAGCGGCCACCCTCCTCGCGACCCATCGCCGCGCCTGGCTCACCGCGGGCACCCTGGCCCTGCTGACGGGCCTGACCCGCCCGGCCGCCGCAGCCCTGACCCTCGCCGTGGTACTCGCGGTGGTGCTGGAGATCCGCCGCGCCGGACGCCCCACCTGGCGCACGCTCGCCGCGGTCGCACTGGCCTGCGCCGGAACCCCTCTCTATCTGCTCTGGGTGGGCAATCGGGCCGGCCAGCTCAACGCCTGGTTCGTCATCCAGGAAGCGGGCTGGGGGACCCGCTGGGACAACGGGTCGTCCTTCTTCAGATTCCTGGGGGAGACGTTCCAACGCGGTGATGGCTGGGTGTCCGTGAGCACCGCGGTCCTGCTCGTCGCCGCCGTCTGCACCACCGTCATCGCCTGGCGCCGCGACGCGTGGCCCCCGCTGCTCGTCTACGGCACCACGGTCCTCGTACTGACCTTGGGCCAGAGCAACTACTACCACTCCAAGCTCCGCCTGCTGATCCCCGCGGTCCTCTTCCTCCTGCCACTGGCCAAGGCCCTGTCCACCGTGCGCCCCCGCACCCTGGTGATCACCCTGACCGCGGCCACCCTCTTCGGCTGTTGGTACGGCGCCCACATGGTCACGCTCTGGCACTACGCGATCTAGCGCCACGCGGGTGTCGCCGTCCGAGACCGTGTCGTGCTGTGCTGTGCTGTGTCGAGGTGTGGCGAGCGGCTTCGAGCTGTTTCCAAGACTCAGCGGCGCCGAGGCCGTCAGCAGACGCCCGGGGTGAGGACCGGCGCCGGGGGCGGGACGCGACCATGAACGTCCAAGGCTGTCCTGGAGTGCCCGCGAACCCGGTGCCCACGGTCGACGGGCAGCCAAGGCGCTTGGCCTAGAAGCGGGGTGCCGGAGGTAAACGCAAGAGCCTCACCGGCGACTGCGCTGGTGAGGCTGGGTGTGTGCCCCCGGCAGGACTCGAACCTGCGGCCAAGCGCTTAGAAGGCGCCTGCTCTATCCACTGAGCTACGGGGGCCGGTTGGTGGCCGCGGCTACCGGAGCCCTGGGGTCCGTGACCTTGCCGGGCACAAGGATAGGGCTCCTGTCGCCTTGACCCGGTTGCTTCACCTGCGTGGCACGTTGTGTAGGTTCGGTGAAGCGAACCGATAATCGCAGGCAGGTGCGATTCCTGCATCGCTTTTCACGCCTCGCGTCCTGGGTGTTGTGCACTCGTTATGCCTGCGCCCCACTCATCCCAAGTGTCCCAAGTGTCCGACCGGCGCGCAGACATTCCCATACGCTTCAAAAAGCTGCCAAAATTAGGCATTCTTCCCATGTGGTGACCTTGGATGCACGGCCCCAGCTGATCGACGCACTAACCGCCCTGCGCGACCGTGTCGCCGCCGTGCGTCTCCCTCTGACCCTTCCCGGCACACCCCGCGCACGTCAGGCACGTACCGAACTCCTCGCACAGCTCGACGACTACCTCGTCCCCCGCCTCAAGACCCCGGGCGCCCCACTGCTCGCCGTCGTCGGCGGATCCACCGGAGCCGGAAAGTCAACACTGGTCAACTCGCTCGTCGGACGACGCGTCAGCGCAGCCGGCGTGCTGCGGCCCACCACCCGCACCCCCGTTCTCGTCTGTCACCCCGACGACCACCACTGGTTCGCTGACCTGCGGGTATTCCCACAGCTCACCCGTGTGTGGCTCCCCCAGCAGGAAGACATCGAAGACCCCGACCACGAGAGCGCACCCGATGCGGTGCCCGACGGCGGGGCCCTGCGCATCGAGAAGGCGCCCTCCCTGCCACGTGGACTCGCGCTCCTCGACGCGCCCGACATCGACTCCCTCGTCGTCGAGAACCGGCTCCTCGCCGGCGAACTCATCTGCGCCGCCGACGTCTGGATCATGGTGACCACCGCCTCCCGGTACGCCGACGCCGTCCCCTGGCACCTCCTGCGTACCGCAAAGGAGTACGACGCGACCCTCGTCACCGTGCTCGATCGAGTGCCCCACCAGGTCATCGGTGACGTCTCACGGCAGTACGCAGCGCTGCTCACCAAGGCCGGACTCGGCGACGTCCCCCGATTCACCATCCCCGAACTCCCCGAATCCGCCGGCGGCGGCAGTGGACTACTCCCCACCACGGCCGTCGCCCCCCTGTTCGCCTGGCTCGCCCATCGGGTGCAGGACCCCGCCGCCCGGCAGCAGGCCATCGGACGGACCGCGACCGGCGTGATCAACTCGCTCAAGGCCCGCATGCCGGAACTGGCCGCGGCCGTCGCCGGGCAGTACGCCGCAGCCGTACGCCTCATGGGCGTCGTCGAAGAGGCGTACGGAAGGGAACGCGAGCGGCTCAACCGAGAGCTCAAAGCCGGCTCCGTACTCGCGGGAGACGCACGCACCCGCTGGCGCGGATTCCCCCGCGACAGCTCAGCCGCCGAACTGCTCGACGCCCTCGTCGGCAGCCTCTGCGCCCTGGTGCAGTGCGCGGTGGCCGCCGCGGACGAACACGTACAGGACGCCTGGCGCACCGAACCCGGTGCACAGAACGTCGTGCTCGAAGGCCGTCTGGACCTGGAGGCCGCCGAGCGCATCGGCATCGCCGTACGCCGCTGGCGCCGGGAGCTCGAAGAACACGCGGACGAAGAGGTACGGGGACTCGACCTCCCGTCCGCGCCCGACGCCGAGACCGTTGCCGCACTCGTCGCCACCGCCCTCCTGGGCGGCCGACGCGCCAAGGCCGCGGGCGAGCAGCTCGCCGAACGGATCGGGGCCCAAGGCGCATTGCGCCTGCGCGACAAGGGCGGCGAACTGCTGGCGACCTCCATCGACGAGGTGCTCAACAGCGAACGCGACCGACGCCTCGCCCCCCTCGACGCCCTCGATGTCTCCCCCGAACCGCAGGCCGAGCTGATCGCCGCCCTGTCCGTACTCCAGAAGGTGAGGTGACGGCGGTGACCGCCATCACGGGCGACGAGAACCCGACCGTCCAGGAACCCGTACCCGCGCCGCCGGACGCCGAGGGCACCCGCTGGGACGACGGGCTCATCGCCAGACGTGCCACCGACCGCAGCGACGAGCCCCGGGAGCGTACGGCCGTCGTCCAGGGCGCAGCCGCCGAGGAGGAGCTACCGATCGGCGGCAACTACGACGGCCCCCTGCGCGCCCGGCTGGACGCGCTGCGCGAACTCATCGGCCTCTCCCGCACCAGGCTCGACCAGGGCGCACTCACCGAGGCCGGACGGGTCCTCGACGAAGCGTCCGCCCGCCAACGGCTCTCCTCGCGCCACACCGTCGTCGCCATCGCCGGCGCGACGGGCAGCGGGAAGTCCACCCTCTTCAACACGCTCGCCCAGGTGCCGCTCTCCGAGACCGGGCTCCGCAGACCGACCACGGCGGCACCGATCGCCTGTAGCTGGTCAGAAGGTGCCGCCGGCCTCCTCGACCGGTTGGCCATCCCCTCCCGGCTGCGCCGCCGCCCATTGGCCGGGGGCGCCGACGAGCTGTCCGGCCTGGTGCTCATCGACCTCCCCGACCATGACTCGGCCCTGGTCAGACATCGCGACCAGGTCGATCGGGTCCTGGCCCTCGTCGATGCGGTGATCTGGGTCGTCGACCCCGAGAAGTACGCGGACGCAGCACTGCACGAAAGGTATCTGCGTCCGCTGGCAGGCCATGCCGAAGTCACCTTCGTGGTGCTTAACCAGATCGACCGGCTACCCGGCGACGCGGCCGACCAGATCCTTGACGACCTGCGCAGACTCCTCGACGACGACGGCATGGCGGTGGGCGAACACGGTGAACCCGGCGCCACCGTGCTCTCCCTGTCTGCGCTCACCGGCGAAGGCGTCGACGAACTGCGCGAGGTGATCGGCACCTTCGTCCAGGAGCGGTCCGCAGCCGCCCACCGGCTGGCCGCCGACGTCGACGTCGCCGCAGCCAAACTGCGTACGTCCTATGTGGCCGACGGCAGGACGGGACTCGACGAGCGGACGCGCGAGGACTTCGCCGCGCGCCTCGCCGAGGCGGTCGGAGCCAAGGCGGCCGGCGAGGCGGCCGAACGGGAATGGCGGCGGCACGCGGGGCGCGCCTGCGGTACGCCGTGGCTGCGGCTGTGGCGCTGGTACGAGCGGACGCGGACGCCCGGGGCCGCGCTCACCCCGGTCGCACCACCGGTGGAGGAGGAACTGACGGCCCGGCAGCGGGTCGAACAGGCGGTCCGTACGGTCGCCGACGAGGCAGCAGCCGGCTTGCCCACCCCCTGGGCGCAGGCGGTGCGCGAGGCCGCTGTCCGCGGCGCCGAAGGGCTGCCCGAGGCGCTGGACGAACTGGCCGTACGCGAGGCGACGACCACCGGTAAACGACCGTTGCGCCCCGCGTGGTGGCCGGCGGCGGTGATGGCCCAGGCAGGGATGACGCTGCTTCAGATCTATGGCGGGCTGTGGCTGGTGGGGCAGATCATCGGATTCATGGCGCCCGGCCTGATCGTTCCCGCCCTGCTGATGGCAGCCGGGATCGTGGGCGGCCCACTGGTGGAGTGGGCCTGCACGGCTGCCGTACGAGGGCCGGCCAGACGCTACGGACAGGACGCCGAGCGACGGCTGAGGGAAGCCGCGGCCGGCTGCGGCCGAGCGCGGGTGCTCGATCCGGTCGCGGGGGAGCTCATGCGGTACCGCGAGGTCCGCGAACAGTACGCGACGGTGGCGGGTAGGACCGGGGCGGTGACCGGAACCCGGGGTCGGGCTCCGCGCTCCATCCACGGGGGCGCTAGGGGAGGCTCCGGTGGCGCGGCCAAGCGTGCTGGCGGTGGCCCGACCGCGGACATCGATGGCCATGAAGTCCGTACGGGCGGCGGCACCCAGTTGGGAGTGACCGGGTTTTCCACAACCGGGCGGTAGTCCACAGGCCCGAGCGGCTTCTGTTCCGTGCGCTCAGGATGTTCTTCGTGGCCCCGGACCGAGGGCCACGAAGAACACCGGTACCCGCGGGGTGAGCCGGATCGGGCAGATCAAGGGACCACCGGACCCCTCGTGCTCGACTTCCAGCGTGCTCCTCTCCCCGCCCGGGTGCCGGATCAGCCGCAGAGGGAGGCGGGGACCATGAATGACACCTTGGTGACCGTGGTGGGCAATGCCGCCACACAGGTGGAGTACCGGGAGACGGCGGCGGGTGGGGGCATGGCGCGCTTCCGTATCGCCGTCACTCCCAGGCGTTGGGACAAACAGAGCGCTGCCTGGATCGACGGGCGCACCGGGTTCTACACCGTCTTCGCCTGGCGGTCCCTCGCCATCAACCTCGCCGGATCGGTGTCAGTCGGCGAACCTCTGGTGGTCCATGGCCGATTGCGGGTGCGTGAGGAGGAGCGCGACGGGCAGCGCAGGACGTCGGTCGACATCGAAGCCCTGGCGGTGGGACACGATCTGACGCGCGGTACGGCGGCCTTCCGACGCGGTGGCAGGACGGAGGCACGCACGGCGACCGAGGCGGCGGGCGGGACCGCTCTCAGCGGTTGGGACAGCCGTCGAGTCGGCGACCGCTCTGAAAGCGCATCACAGGAGAGGGGTGGGCACGAAGTGCAACTTGTTCTCTCCCATGCCGCGCAGGGTGCCGGTGCTCCTTCGGCGGAGTCCACATCGGAAGCACCCTTCTGAACCTCTGCTGACTTTCTGAGCTTCTGACCGTATGGCTGGCTGGGCTTCTGACGCCGTAGCTCTTGCTCTTGTGTCCACTGGTGTTCTGACGGCTTGGGATTGCCTGGGGGCTCGTACCCGGCTCCCAGGCACCCCCCGTGTGGACGCTCCCTCCCGAGCCGTCGTTGTTCCCGAGGCGGGAGGTACCCGGAAACGCGGGCCTTGCGTGCCGGGTTATCGATGAGGACGTAAGTGAGGAAGGAGGGTGGACAAGGAAGGGGACCGCGTGCAACAGGATATTGGGGAGGAACGACGGAAGGAGTGGCTGTTCTGGGTGGAAGGCTGTTCCCCGCGACAAGCACGGAATGTAGTCCCATCCTTACCCGAACGCCGAACGCCGAACGCCGAACGCCGAACGCCGAACGCCGAACGCCGAACGCCGAACGCCGAACGCCGAACGCCGAACGCCGGATTGCGGATTCGATTCGCCAAGTGGTCTGGGGTGCGCTGTGGCGGCGAGGGGTCGTCAAGGGCGTTGGCGAGGGGGCGGTCACCGGTGCGGGCGTGGTCAGAGCGTGCTGCGGGGGTGCTCGTTGTCTTCGGATCACCGTCCGTCGCATCCGGCCGCCATCTCCTCGGCCCCCTGGTTCACCCTCGTCTCCGAGGCTCTTGCTGACCGCCCAATCAGGAATCTCCCACTGCCTCGATGAGACTGCTGACCATGCTTTGTAAGCGAGTTGTAAATATCCGCTGAAGTGGAATGGAAGCCTCTGACCGAACCCCCGCCCGCCACGTGGAGCGCGATAACGATTCCGATTCGGAATGCTTATCTGACCCTTTGGCGGGGGACTGGGCGTCGGTGTCTCTCTAGGATTCCCCAGTACTCACGGGGCACTTGAGTTGCTGGCGAGGCACTTGCCCACGCGTCACCACGGGGCCATGTGCCACGCGCAACCGGCGCCTCGCTCGAAGGGGAATGCTGTGTTTGTGAAGTTCGCCGTGTCCGCTGTCGGCAGGGGGACCGTACGTCGTCTGGCAACGGCTGCTCTGGTGTCGGGATTCATCGCGACGGGGGCCATCGTCGGCGCGGATGCTGCGGTCGCCGACGACAGCACTCAGCACCAGGGCGGAGCCGTGGCCACGCTCAACGGTCTGACGACCTTCGACCGTGCCGTGCTGCGGGTCAACGGCAAGGGTCACTCCATCCCCGCAGGTGTCTTCGAGCTCACCGTCGACGGTGGTGGTCGGCTGAAGACGTACTGCATCGACATCCACCACCCGACCCAGGACCAGGCGAAGTACCTGGAGACCTCCTGGAGTGAGACTTCGCTGGGCGTCAACAAGAACGCCGGCAAGATCCGTTGGATACTTCAGCACTCCTACCCCCAGGTCGACGATCTGGCCGAGTTGGCGAAGGCGGCCAAGACCGGTCCGCTCACTCAGCAGGCGGCTGCGGCGGGCACCCAGGTGGCGATCTGGCGCTACTCGGACAACGCCGACGTCACAGCGGTCGACCCCGCGGCCGAGAAGCTGGCGGATTGGCTGCACAAGAAGGCCAAGAAGCTCAGCGAGCCGCAGGCTTCCCTCACCCTCGAACCCAGTGCCGTCTCCGGTAAGAGCGGTAGTCGCATCGGCCCGGTCACGGTCCGGACCGACGCGGACCGGGTCGCGATCGCACCACCCGCGGACTCGGCCGTCAGCGGTGTTCAGATAACGGATCTGGCCGGACAGCCCATCGCCTCCGCGGTCAACGGCAGCAAGGTCTACTTCGACGTCCCAGCCGGGACCCCCGATGGAACGGCCGAGCTGACCGCACAGGCGGCCACATCCGTACCCGTCGGCCGGGCGTTCGCGGCGTCGAGCAAGAGCCAGACGCAGATCCTCGCCGGTTCCAGCGAGTCCACGGTCTCGGCCACGGCCGTGGCGACCTGGGCGCAGACCGGTGCGATCCCTGCCGTCTCCGCGCGGAAGAACTGCGCCGAGGGGGGCATCGACGTCACCGTGAGCAACCGTGGGGACGCACCGCTCACCGTGGACGTGGCGGGCACCGCCCACACGGTCCCCGTCGGGGCATCGAAGACCGTCGCCGTCCCCGTGGCCGAAGACCAGCCCTATCAGTTCGCCGTCACGGGCCCCGGAGGCTTCTCGAAGACCTTCGCAGGGCTCCTGGACTGCAAGGTCAGCGGTGCGCCGGACATCGAGACGGCGGCGCAGGCCCCGGGCACGCAGACCGGGCCGCCCACCGCCGTCGGGTCTGTGACCGGTGGGCCCGCGACCGGAGGGTTGTCGACGGCCCTGGAAGGCGACCTCGCCGCGACGGGCGGTTCCGACTACACCCCGGTGATCGCAGGCACCGCGGTCGTCCTCGTGGTGATCGGCGGCGGCGCCGTCTTCTTCCTCCGCAAGAAGAAGACGCCCGAGCCCGGTGGCGGTCGCGCTGACCAGGCCGCCCGGCCAGGGACGGACGCATAGCCCCACCGGAGCCCGACACGGTCACAGCTCCGCATGCAGAGGAACACCGCAGGTCCCCTGTGCATGCGGGGCTCGCGCCTGTGCATGCGGGGCTGGCGATCTGTTGGACTCCAGGGGCCACCCGCACGGTGACCGTCCGACCGGGCATATGTTCCCGTGCCGGGCCGCACGAACCGATTGCAGCGCCTCCGGGGTCACATCCCCGGCCCGGGCCCGCTTGGCTGGAGTCGCATCCCCAGCCCGTGCCGCTTGGCCGGATGAGATGTCGGCACCTGGGCACGGGGCCAATCCAGCCCCTGTTGCCCGTCCGTAAGCCGCATTCATCCCACCCTGCCACCGGAAGCCGCGTGCATCGATGGCGGTCCCGACCGCCCACAGCGGCCGGGACCGGTCGGGAACGAGCGGACTCCCGGTTGATCGGCACCCCGAGCGCCCATGTCCCGCCGACTACTCGTTTTCATCCTCAGGTGGACGTACGGCAAGATGGGGTGTATCTGCCCATCCACTTCTTGCCGGACGGTTTCTCTTGGCTGAGTACATCTACACGATGCGCAAGACGCGCAAGGCGCACGGCGACAAGGTCATCCTCGATGACGTGACGCTGAGCTTCCTGCCCGGCGCGAAGATCGGTGTGGTCGGCCCAAACGGCGCCGGTAAGTCCACCGTCTTGAAGATCATGGCCGGTCTGGAGCAGCCCTCCAACGGTGATGCGTTCCTGTCCCCCGGCTACACGGTCGGCATCCTGCTCCAGGAACCGCCGTTGGACGAGTCGAAGACGGTCCTGGAGAACGTCCAGGGCGGTGTCGCCGAGGTCAAGGGCAAGCTGGACCGGTTCAACGAGATCGCCGAGCAGATGGCGACCGACTACTCGGACGCCCTGCTCGACGAGATGGGCAAGCTCCAGGAGGAGTTGGACCACGCCAACGCCTGGGACCTCGACGCCCAGCTGGAGCAGGCGATGGACGCCCTCGGCTGCCCGCCCGGGGACTGGGCCGTCACCAATCTCTCCGGTGGTGAGAAGCGCCGCGTCGCCCTGTGCAAGCTGCTGCTGGAAGCCCCCGACCTGCTGCTCCTCGACGAGCCCACCAACCACCTCGACGCCGAGTCCGTGCAGTGGCTTGAGGCCCACCTCGCCAAGTACGCGGGCACCGTCGTCGCCATCACCCACGACCGGTACTTCCTCGACAACGTCGCCGGCTGGATCCTCGAACTCGACCGCGGTCGCGCCATCGGCTACGAGGGCAACTACTCCACCTACCTGGAGTCCAAGCAGTCCCGGCTCAAGGTCGAGGGGCAGAAGGACGCCAAGCGCGCCAAGCGCCTCAAGGAGGAGTTGGAGTGGGTCCGCTCCAACGCCAAGGGGCGCCAGGCCAAGTCCAAGGCCCGTCTCGCTCGCTACGAGGAGATGGCGGCCGAGGCCGACAAGATGCGGAAGCTGGACTTCGAGGAGATCCAGATCCCGCCGGGCCCCCGGCTCGGCAGTGTCGTCGTCGAGGTGGAGAACCTCTCGAAGGGCTTCGGCGACAAGCTCCTCATCGACGACCTCAGCTTCACGCTGCCCCGTAACGGCATCGTCGGTGTCATCGGTCCGAACGGCGCCGGCAAGACCACCCTGTTCAAGATGATCCAGGGCCTCGAAGAGCCCGACTCCGGCGTGATCAAGGTCGGCGAGACGGTCAAGATCTCCTACGTCGACCAGAGCCGCGCCAACATCGACCCCAAGAAGTCGCTGTGGGCCGTGGTCTCCGACGAACTCGACTACATCAACGTCGGCCAGGTCGAGATGCCGTCCCGCGCCTATGTCTCCGCCTTCGGATTCAAGGGCCCGGACCAGCAGAAGCCCGCGGGCATCCTCTCGGGCGGTGAGCGCAACCGGCTGAACCTCGCGCTCACCCTGAAGCAGGGCGGCAACCTGCTGCTCCTCGACGAGCCCACCAACGACCTCGACGTCGAGACCCTGTCGTCCTTGGAGAACGCCCTGCTGGAGTTCCCCGGTGCGGCCGTGGTCGTCTCCCACGACCGTTGGTTCCTGGACCGAGTGGCGACGCACATCCTCGCGTACGAGGGTGAGTCGAAGTGGTTCTGGTTCGAGGGCAACTTCGAGTCGTACGAGAAGAACAAGATCGAGCGTCTCGGCCCGGACGCGGCCCGTCCGCACCGTGCCACGTACAAGAAGCTCACCCGAGGCTGAGGCGAGAACCCATGGCTCGGCATATCTACCGCTGTCCCCTCCGCTGGTCGGACATGGACGCCTTCGGGCACGTCAACAACGTCGTCTTCCTGCGGTATCTGGAAGAGGCGCGCATTGACTTCATGTTCCGACTGGCGCCGGGTGACGGTTCCCCCTCGTTCTCCGGGGGGTCCGTGGTCGCGCGGCACGAGATCGACTACATACGGCCGCTCGTCCATCGACATGAACCGGTGATCGTCGAGTCATGGGTGACGCGCATCGGCGCGGCTTCCCTCACCATCACGTACGAGGTCAAGGACGACGCTTCGGACGCACAGGTCCACGGCGGCGCCGGGGACGCTCCGCAGGTCTATGTGCGGGCCTCGACCGTTGTCGTGCCGTACGACCTGGCGGCGGGCCGACCGCGTCGGATCACTGCGGAGGAGAAGTCGTTCCTCCAGAAGTACCTTCCTGAGACGGAAGCCGGGACGGGCCCCGCAACGTCCGCCGCGGCAGACGAGGACGCCCTCGTCGGATGAGTGTCCCCGCGCGTGGTCTGTACTTCGTCGACGCGAGGGAGGCGGAGGACCTCACCGCCTTCCTCGCCCGCCTGATCCACTACGACCGCGCTGCGGCCGTCCGGCTCCAAGCCGGTGGTCCCGACGGTCCCCAACCCCATCTTGCCGTGTTCGGCCGTCCGCCCTCCTTTGAGGTGCTGGCGATACGGACCTCGCGGCTCCGGGCTCCCGCCCAGCTGGACGTCACCGTCTCCGCGGGCGAGCTGCTGGAAGGCATCTCGGACGCCGGCTTCATCGTGCCCGACGCGGTCACCGGTCCGCCGTGGGCGGGTGTACTGCCGCCGCGCGGGGGCTGGCGCAGGCTCGCGGGGCTTCCTCCGGTGGAGGCGATGAGGGAGGCGGTGGCTGCCGCCGTCGCCGAGTTCCGCCGCCGCGACGAGGAGTTGCCCGCCGAGCGCCGCAGCCGGTTGGAGCGTGATCAGATCGGCCGTGAGATCTGGTCCCGTACGGTCGGCGCCACCCCGCTCCCGCTGCGGGCCGTCCATGCCGCCCAGTCCTTGGGCTTCCTACGGCCGGGAGTCGCGGTAGCACTTCTCTCGGCGGGGTCCTGGCTCAGACTGGGTACGCCCTTCGGTACCGTCGCGGTTCGGACGGCCGGCCTGGGAGGGCTGAACGTCACCCCCACCAGAGGGTGACGCTCAAGGGGACACCGGGACACGCATCCTGCGGAGGCAGGGTCCCTCCCGGTCCAGCGCCCCGCCCCGCTGTGGAGAGCCCTAGCCGGGGGTGTTCAGCATGGAAGCCGCCGCGTAGGTCAAGTAGCTCCACAGCGTTTCTTCGTGCTCCGGCGCAAGGTCCAATTCGTCCACGGCGTCCCGCATGTGCCTGAGCCAGGCGTCGTGCGCTGCCTGGTCCACCTTGAACGGCGCGTGCCGCATCCGCAGTCGGGGATGGCCGCGGTTCTCGCTGTAGGTGCGCGGGCCGCCCCAGTACTGGATCAGGAAGAGCCTGAAGCGTTCCTCCGCGGGGCCGAGGTCCTCCTCCGGGTACATCGCCCGCAACTCGGGGTCCCCGGCGACGCCCTGGTAGAAGCGGTGCACCAGACGACGGAACGTCTCTTCGCCGCCGACCTGCTCGTAGAAGGTCTGCTCCTGAAGCGTGCCGCGCGGGATGTCGTTCACGTGGATGAGCCTCGCAATGTGTATCTGACCGGCCCCGGGGGGTGACTGTCCGGGGGCCCGGGGCGGGTTCCCCGGGCAAAGCCGCACACGTCCATCGTCTCAGACGGACCGGCCGAGGACCCGGGCCCTAGGACCTTCTCCCCTTGCACCGGAAGGCCCTCGACGCTACTGGCGGGTACGCGGGCGCGGGTGCTCGCACAGCCGCCCCCCTCGGTGGACAGTGGAGGCATGGGGACGGGACTGGAACCGTATGGCGAGCCCGCCGACGAGGCGCGGGCGGCTCTCGTGCGGCTGATTACGGACGGGGGCGGACTGACCGACCCCGCTTGGCGTCTCGCCTTTGAAGAGGTGCCGAGGCACCTCTTCGTGCCCTACTACTTCGTGAACCGCACGGGCAGATACGAGCGGTTCTGGGGCGAGGACCCCGACCCGGTGCGCAGGGAGCGCTGGTTGCGCGGGGCGTACTACGACGGTCCGCTGGCCACTCGGGTGCGGGACGGCGAACTGATCTCGTCCAGCAGTCAGCCGTCCCTCATGGCCGGGATGCTCGAAGCCCTTCAGGTGCGGCCAGGCCACTCGGTGCTGGAGATCGGGGCGGGCACCGGCTACAACGCCGCCCTGCTCTGCCATCGGCTCGGGGACTCCAAGGTCACCAGCATCGACATGGACACGGAGATCACCGAGTCCGCCCGGGCGCATCTCGCAGCGGCGGGCTACCGTCCCACTGTGGTCACCGGTGACGGAGCGCGGGGCTGCCCCGACCGGGCACCGTTCGACCGGATCATCGCGACCTGTACCTTGCCGTCCGTTCCTCCCGGTTGGTTGGCCCAGTGCAACCCGGACGCTCTCATCCTCGCCCCCCTGTCCACCGGGTTGATCTCCCTCAGGGTGCGCGACGACGTCGGCGGGCGCAGCGCCGAGGGGCACTTCCTGCGGACGTCCGCGTACTTCGTCGCACTACGCGGATCAGACGCGGTGCCGGAGCGACGCATGGGTGGACTTCCCCGTCGGCTGCTGGAGAACGATCTCTTCCGCTTCTTGCTGACCCTGACCGCCGGCGGCCTCGATCCACGGGAGGCGCTCTCGCTGTGGGAGCGCGAGGGCCGCCCGCTGCGCGACCGGTTCGGAGTGACGGTCACGGCCGATCACCAGTGGGCCTGGCTGGACGACCCGGACGGTCCCTATGCCTGGCCGCTCGGGCGTACGGCCACGGAGTAGCGCCAGCCTGCCCGATGCCATGGGGCGGGGGCTCTCCTGCACTCAGCCGTGAATCGGCCACCGCCGAGGAACGAACGGAATCGACGGCACCCCCGTACCGACGGCCGATGGGCCATGAGTACGGGGTGCCGCCGATCGGTGCGGCCGTAACCGCCGCGCCTGTGGATCTAGCCCCGGCGAAGGGTGATCGTCGTCCAGGCGCCGACGTGCACACGGTCGCCGTCGTTCAAGGGCACCGGCACATACGGCTGGATCGGCTCTTCACCGCCGTTGATCGTGGTGCCGTTGGTGGAGTTCTGGTCGACCACGGCCCACGAGCCGTCCTGCTGCTGCACCAGTACCGCGTGCTTGTGCGAGACGCCCGGGTCCTCCGGCGGCACCGACAGGTCGATGTCCGGGGCTTCCCCGGTCGACTGGCGGCGTCGGCCGATGGTGATCTGGCTGCCCGAGAGCGGTAGGTGCTGTTCCGGCGAGTACGCGGGGACGGTGAGCCCCGTCGCGTCCGGCCCGCTGCGCTGCATCATCGCCAGGAAGTACTCGCGGTCCGGCGCGATGACGGCGCTCCACCCTCCTTGAGGCTGGTAGGGCGGAGCGGACTGGTGCCGACCGGGGTCGCCCTGCTCATGGCCACCGGACTGCATCTGCCGACCCTGCTCGCCGTACTGCGATGGGGCGCTGCCGTGGCTGGAGGGGCCGGACTGCTGCTGGAAGAGCGAGAGACCGGCCTGCATGCCCTGGTTCTGCGCCCCGGGGGAACCCTGGCCCTGGGAGGGCGGAGGGATCATCCAGTCGTCGTTGCCGGGCTGGTGCGGCTGCTGGGGTATCGGGGGAGCGGGCTGCTGCTGGTACGAGGGCGGCGCCTGGTGCCCGGGCCCCTGGGGGAAACCGGGGGGCTGCGCATAGCCGGAGTGCTGGCGGCCGGACGGGTCGTTCAGCGGCTCGGCCGGCCGGTTGAGCTGTGACGGCCGCGAACCCTGGTAGTCGAAGGGGTCGTGCTGCTGTCCGTGGCCCTGCTGGGGCGACTGCTGGCGCGGGGGCGGCTGGCTGGTGAACCCCGAGGGCAGATTCAGCCCCGACTGCTGCTGCTGTGGCGGCGGCGCGAGGGGGGTGTAGGAGGTCGCCGTGTGCGTCAGGAAGTTGTACCGGCACTCCTCGCAGTACGGGGCCATCGCCTCGCGCGGGGTGCGGCACTGCGGACACAACTCGGCCACGGCGGTGGCGTTCGGGTCGCCCTGGCCGGGGTAGCCGTACGACGGCGGTGGTGCGGCTCCTGGAGGAGCGCCGGGGGCCATGCGGTGGCCGCAGACCTCGCACCAGTCATCGGAACCCGACTGGTGTCCGTTCGGGCAGGTCGGCATGTCGGCGCTTCCCCCTCTCCTTGTCCGGCCCGAGGGCCGTCCCACTTCATGACATCGCTGATCGTGTGTGCCGTGGACGCGAGCGCGCCGATCACTTCTTCACGCGCACCGTCTTTGTGGAGCGTGTTTCGAGAGTCATCTCGTCGGCGTCCGCGACCTTGGCCTTCAGTCGCACAGTACCTGTCGCGACGTCGACCACGTCCACCACCTTCGAAAGGAGTTTCGCAGTGTCTTCGTTCCCCGAGGCCGCGGCGAGCTGCACCGCACGCCCCAGCTTGGCCGTCGCATCATCGATATGACCGGACTTGCGAGCATCAAGCCCTTGTTGGATGACTTGTGCTAGTTCGGCCTGGCCTGTGTAGTGCGCCACCTGCGGGTTGATGGACGTCGACGCCGCCATGTCATCCGTCCAGACCGCTCGTATCAGCCCCTGGGAGAGCACCTGGGGCGCGCTCCCGTCCACGGACGGGATGATCAAGGAAGCGCGGGCCGCCAGCATTTCCTGTCCGATGCTGGCCTGGGGCACTTCCACGCACACGTGATAATCGCGGGACTCGTCGCCCCACGAGCCGGTCGGGTAGTCCCCGGCGCGCGGGCCGGCCTGGGTGCGCCGCGGGGTCAGGTCCTCGACCGTGGGAGCGACCTGCTTCACGAACTTGATCTCCACACCGACGGGTGTCCACAGGCGCAGGGCAACATCGGCGATCCCCTTGCCCATCGCCTTCTCCATCATCCCGGTGAAGTCCTCGGCGAGATGGGTCGGGTCCGCGACGATGTCAGCCGTGCCCAGCAGCGCGGACGCGATACCGGTGACCTCCTTGACCTCCCAGTCGGTCCCCACGCCCCGCGCGTCACAGGTGAAACGTCCGGTGGCGGCCCGCAGTGCCTTCTGCAACTCCTCCGGAGTCTCGTGCTCGTTGCGCCCGTCGGTCAGCAGGATTCCGTGCCGGATGGCGCTGTTGGCCGTGGCGAGCAGGGTGTCCGTCAGTCGTAGCCAGGTGCCGATGGCCGTACCGCCGCTCGCCGAGAGCCTGCGCAGCGAGTCCTTGGCCGCCGCCCGGCTGTCCGCGTCGGCGACCGCCAGTCGTCCATCGCCCGGATAGACCTCCGTGGCCCGGTGGGTACCCGCGACCACGGCGAACTCCACTCCGTCGCGCAGGGTGTCGATCGCGGCGGCGGTGGCATTACGGGCATTGCGCATCTTGGTCGGCGGATAGTCCATCGAACCCGAGCAGTCGACCATGATGACGACGGCCGCGCCCGAGGACGGCCCCGGTATCGCATCGGGCGTCGTCGAAGCGCTCGTGAGCTGGACTCCCCGGGTGGTACCCCCACCGGTCGAGGTGACCGTCACGATCGCGTTGACCTCCCGCCCGCCTTCGGGCAGGAACTCGTTCTGATAGACGTCGACGGAGAACTGCGGCACCTGGGACTTGGAGAAAACGGCCATCTGATGGGCTCCTTGAACACTCCACTCGGGAGGATCGGTCAGCGGGAGGACCCCGTGGGCTGCGGGGACCGAAGACGGGCTCGGTGGTGCGGATCGGCCGGCTCGGATCGGTCCGGGCGGCGCTCACCAACGGCTCCTCGGGGTGCGCTGCGGCTCGCCCGGACGGCCGGGCGGGAGCGCCGGACGTCGAAGTGCGCCGTCACCGGAAGGACTCGGGCCCTGCTCATGCCGGTCCGGATGGGGGCCAGACGGATTCGGAGCCGTGCGGTTCCACCGTGAACGGCACCACCGCGACGGTCACGTTGTCGTGGCCCCCGCCGTCCAGGGCGTGACCTACGAGGACTTGGGCGCTGTGGAGGGGACGGACGGAGGCATCGGGCGGAATGACCCTGGCCATGTCCTCGGCGGCCTCCGCGTAGTTCCACAGACCGTCGGTGCAGACCACCACCACGCCCGGGCGGTCCGGCTTGAAGGCCGCCGTGTGCGGGTCCAGTTCATAGGCGTCGGCACCCAACCACCCGGTGATGGCATGGGCACGCCGGTCTGCGTACGCCTCCTCCTCGCTCATCAATCCCGCGGCGACCATCTGGGCCGCCCAGGAGTCGTCCTCCGTCAGCCGGGCGGCGGGAGCGCTGCGGTCGTCGGGCACCCAGTACACCCGGCTGTCACCGACCCAGCCGACGACCAGGAGGCCCGCCGCACAGATCGCCCCGACGATCGTGCACGCGGGTGCGTTCAACTGGTTCGCGGGCGGCGGCTCCAGAGGATCGACCGGTGGGTTCCCATCGGCCAGGGCGTTGACCGCGTCAGCGGCGGCGACGATGGCGTCCCGCATGGCCTGTTGGGGATGCGTCCCGCGGGGCAGGCAGCCCGCCAGGAACGCATTGGCCGCCGAAGCTGCGGCCAGCGACGCCTCGTCCGGACGGACCGCGGACGAGACACCGTCGCAGACGATCGCCGTGATGGCGGGAGAGCCGTCGGGGAGCGCGGTCGTGGCGATGGCGAACGCGTCCTCGTTGCGGTGGTGGCGCAGCCCGCGGTCGCTCACCGCGGCGATTCCGACCAGTTCGAGCTCCATGTGGTCGCGCTCTCGGGGCTGCGCATGGCCGCAGTTCTCGCAGTACCCGTCGGTGTCCACCCGGCCGGCCCGACAGGCCACGCACACCTTGGCGATGTGCGGTGTCGCCGTCGGGTCGCCGGCGCCCTCCCCGGGTGCGGGCAAGGTGAAGTCCCCGTCAGCGCCCGGGACAGCGCCCGACGACGACCGGGGGTCGTCATGGCGCAGGGGTTGGGGCGATGGCCCACTCCCGGTGGCGGATGGCTCCCCGGTGGACCCGTCGGCCGCGTAGCCGAACGGCGCGGCACCACCTGCGGGGAAGGCCCCGGCCGGTGAGCCATGGGCGGGTGTGCCGGCCGTGGGGTGAGGGGCACTCCCGGTGCCGTACCCGCTGGCCGCGCTGCCGTACGACGGCCCGGCGCCGGCAGTGCCGTGGCCGTCCGCACCGGCGTGCCCCGGGGCGAAGGTGGGCAGTTGCACCCCGCGGGAGTCCATGCCGGGCAGCTCTCCGGGATGCTGCACCCGGGCGGGAGTCCCCGCGCTGTCGACGCCCGCGGCACGCGGCCAGGCGGCCGGGCCGACCGGCACGCCCAGGACGAGCGTCGGACGATCCCGTCCCACCTGTGCAGGGAAGGCGGAGAGGTCGAAGCCACACGCCCCGCAGTAGCGGTCACCCTCCTCCAGCGGTTCGGAGCAGCCGGGGCACGACGGCCCCGCGGCCGACTGATGCATCTGAGACGACATCGATCACACCCACGTCCGGGGGCGGAAGCGGTTGGCACGCTCCACCAGGTCCATCCGCTCCTCACCCCGCTGGGCGAGCCGGGCGAGCACCCGGAACGAGCGTTCCAGCCCGAAGCGCAGTCCGCGTTCGTCCAGTTCACTGCCGAGCAGTCGGGTCGGTGCCTGCCGCGCGGCGGTCGCGCTGCCGGGCTGTGACGTGCTCGACGGGTCCGGTACGGGCTGCGATGCTCCGGGACTACCGGAGAGTACCCAGTCCAGCGCCGTGCCGAGTACCTCTGTGGACAACTGTTCACGGCGAACGGCGTCGAGACCGAACGTTTTCAAGGCTTCCACCTGCGCCGCCGCCGCGGCCAGATCATCCATCAGGGGGTCGTGCGCGCCCCGCCGCCGCAACCGAGCCCTGACCGCTGCGACCCTGGCCGCCGTGTAGTGGATGGACGCTTCCGGCACCGATTCCAGGGTGCGGACCGCCCCGGCCCGGTCGCCGGAGGCGAGTTGTACGCGGGCAAGACCGAACGCGGCGCTGACATAGCTGGGGTCGGTCGTCCACACCAGGCGGTAGTACTCCGCCGCGTTGTCCAACTGACCGAGCACCTCGGCGCAGACGCCCAGAGCGAGCTTGGGCGCAGGTTCACCCGGGAACGCGTCGTACACGGCGTCGAAGGAGAGCGCAGCCGCTGCGTGGTCCCCGGTCACCAAGGAGGTCAGACCGCGGTACCAGACCACCCGCCAGTCGTCGGTGTGCTCGGTCTCCAACGTGCGCAGGGCGGTCACGGCGGAGTCGACGTCGCCCGTCTCCAACTGGGCGCGCAGCTCTCGCAGACGGATCTCCGGGGACGCGGTCGGGGTGCTGCGCAGGGCTGCGATCAACTCGGCGGGCGCCGAGGTCATCAACCCGGCCAGGAAGCCGGCGTGGGGGTCGTTCGGGTCCACCCGGGGGACGGGGAGGGCGAGCGAGAAGGCCCGGGTGTCCAGGGAGATGAGATGCGGTGTCAGCCGGGCCCCTGCCGCGCCCGTGGCGACGACGAGGGCCGCGCCCTCGCCGGCAGCGGCGGTCAGGGCGCCGTTCGGTGCACCGGGGGCTGCTTGCGGGTGCCCGACGGCCGCGGTACCGGCGGCGCTCTTCCCGAGGGATGCCGAAGCCGTCGCTCCACCGGTCCCGGGACCGGGCTGGCGCGGGATCGACGCCGGCGCGGCGGGCTTTCCTCCTCGGCGTGCGGTGCGGGCGCCGAGCTGCGACACGTCCTCGGTCAGCTCCGCGAACAGCTCCGAGTCCGTGACCCGCAGTTCCGGACCGAAGAGGGTGGACATCGAGGGGCGGGCGCGGCCCGTCTGGATCGACACGACCTCGCGCAGCACCCCCGTCAGCTGTTCGGCCATCTCCTGTGCGGAGGAGAACCGTCGGGCCGGGTCCGGATCGGTCGCCCGGACCAGGAGCCGGTAGAACGACTCGTAGGTACGGAAGACCTGGATGTGCTCCGGGTCGGGCAGGGAGTCCACGAAGACATTCGTGTAGCCCTGGAAGTCGAAGGTCAGCACAGCCAGCGTCCGGGCGACGGTGTAGAGGTCGGAGGCCACGGAAGGCCCGACGTCGGCGACCTCGGGGGCCTGGTAGCCGACGGTGCCGTAGATCGCCGATTCCTCGTCGTCCATCCGTCGGACCGCGCCCATGTCGATCAGTTTGAGCTGGTCCTGCTGCTGGATCGCATTGTCGACCTTGAAGTCGCAGTACAGCAGGTTTCTGCTGTGCAGATGGCCGAGCGCCTCCAGCGCCTCGATCCCATAGGCGCACGCCTGCTCCACGGGCAGCGGATCCCGCTTGCCCTCGGCGTCCCGACGGTCGTTCGCCAACTCCTTGAGCGACTTCCCGCCCACGTACTCCATGACGATGTAGCCGTCGAGCGAGCCGTTGCGCTGGTCCAGGTGCTCGACGAAGTTGTAGATGCGGACGATGTTGGAGTGTTCGATCTCGGCGAGGAACCTGCGCTCTGAGATCGCCGCGGCCATGGCGTCCTGGTCACCGGTGTCGAGGAGGCCCTTCAGAACCACCCAGCGGTCGGAGACGGCGCGGTCCACCGCCAGATAGACCCAGCCCAGGCCCCCGTGGGCCAGACAGCCGACCACCTCGTACTGCCCGCGCACGATGTCACCGGGCGCCAGTTTGGGTACGAAGGAGTACAGATGCCCACAGGCGGTGCAGAAGCCTTCCGTACGCCCCGGACGGTCGCCGCGCGAACGCCCCACGGGAGCACCGCACTCGGAGCGCGAGCAGAACCGCTTGCGTTCGGGCACCTCGGGATCGCTCATCACGGCCGCACGGGGATCCGGTCGCGGCACTTCCGGTACGACCACCAGGCCGGCGCCCAGCCGATTGCGGGCGGAGGAGCCGCTTGAGGTGCCAGAACTGCGCACCGAGACCGACCGCGATGACGCATTGGCCCCGGTCAACGACCGCGACAGCCGTCCCGAGACCGAGCGGCGCGAGGTCGACGAACGGGAAGAGGCCCGGGATGAGCGGGAACTGCTCCGGACGGACGCACTGTCGCGCCCGCCGCCCTCCGTACCGCTGCCGGCCCGGCGCCGGGTGGCGGAGCCGGTCGATGCGGCAACCGGCGCGAGCCCGCAGGTGTCGCAGTACAGCTCGCCGCCGCCCATGTCCTCGTAGTTGCCCTCGCAGTCGGTCCGCTGGCAACTCGTCGCCTCGTTCATGACTCCCCCCTGCGCACGCTCATCTCATGCCTCCGCGGTCAGCGGGGCCCGCTGGATCGGACTCCCGTTGGGTGAGTGCCTCCGCCGCGGCCTGCTGGTAGCGCAGGACCGCGTGCTCGGCCACCCGAAGATCGCACGGCGCGCTCCAAAGCATCCTGCGCGCCGCGTCGTACCGCTCGATGAGCAGCGGGTCCTCGGCGAAGCCGTTGCGGGCGACCTTCGCCTTGTAGGCGTCCAACCGGCCGCGCAGTTCCGCGCGGACGGCGAGCGGCGCGGTCACCGCGGTCAACGACTCCCGTGCCCGCAGCAGTTCGTCCTCCGCCTCCCGCTCCAGGGACTCCAACAGCGGGGAGAGCCGATGCCACTGCGAGTGCCGTCGGTACTCGGCGGCCGTGGCGAGCCGCTCCTGAAGGGTGAAGGGCGGTCCGCTCACCGCGGGCACCTCGGACGCGGCTATCTTCGCGAGCACCTCACCGCGGGCCGAACGGGCCTCGGTCAGGGTGCGGTCGGCCCGGGAGAGCAGGTCCCGCAGTCGGATCAGCCGCTCCTCGGAGTCCTGGCGGACCCGCAGCACCGCTTCGATCTCCCGCCGGATGTCCTCCAACGCCCGTGCCGCACGGTCGTAGCGCTGGGTGTCGGGTCGTCCGCCGCCGGGCGCCGACGAGCCGGGAGCAGGCCGCCAGAACGCCAGCGGGTCGGAGATGACCTGGGCGCGCAGGGTGGTCAGCTCATGGGTGATGGACTCCAGTTCATCACCCGACGGGTGCTCACCCGGTCGTACGCCGACGGAATGGGCGAGAGAACGGGTGCGCTGGAGCTCCGCCGAGAGCAGGTCGATCCGGGCAGGGAGCGCCGACCAGACGGCGTCCGCCGTGACGACCATGTCCAGGGAGCGGGCGTAGAGGTCGTTCATCCGGGCCACGAGTTCTTCGAGGCTGAAGCGCTCCGAGAGCTTGGCGGGGCCGGTGATCGACGAGGAGAGCTGCGGGGTCGCATTCGCGACGGTGACACTGGCGCCCCGCAACCGGTCGGTGAGCTCGACCAGGTCCTCACGGCTCGACCAGCGACGCCGGGCCCGTAGCTCCCGGGCTTCGGTCAGGGCGGAGCTGTACGCGTCGAAGTAGTTCCACAGCAGGGCGATGGACTGCTCGGTGCCAGCCCAACGGTCCTTGGTGACCCCGGTCAGCTCGGCGCCTTCGAGGAGTCGGCGCCCCGCATGGTCCTGGAGGGCGAGCAGCGAGGTCTCGATGGCCTCGTGCTCGGATCCGAGGCGTGCCAGTGCACGGTCCACCTCGTCCCGGTCCATCGGCGGCCCGGAAGCATTCCCGGAGCCGGCGAACGGTCCCGCGGCGCCCATCGATCACCTCTCTCGTCGGTCGTCCGTGCGTGTGCGCACGGTTCCAGCGCTGCCGCCCCGCCCTCGCGTCCCCTTGCAGGGGCGTGCGGCTAAGGGCGGGCCCTTCGTCCTTCTGTGCTCCACCGCCGTCGATTCCGTGGCGTGGTCGCGCGTCGCTCGACATCCACCTCGGATGCCGATGCCCCCGCCGATCGTGCCGCGCGGGCGCCCCGGAACCCGGGGCCTGCGCCGCGTCAGCCGCCCCGGTACTTGGGCGCGGGAGGCCCGGATATTCCAGGCAGGTCATCCGCCAACCACTCCTGGTACGCGGTCATCCAGGCGCTCTGCCGGTAGTTCTCCAGGACCTGGTTCACCCGGCGGACCACATCGTCCTTGCCGAGTTTCGTCGCCACTCCGTAGAACTCGGTGGTGAAGGGCTTCTTCCCCTTCAGCTCCACCGTGGGGTCCTGCGCGGCCTGCCCGGCGGCGAGTGCGTTGTCCGTGACGACCGCGTCGACCAGCCCCTCTTGCAGGCGCACCAGACAGTCCAACTGGTTGGAGACCGTCAGGAAGTCCTCGTCGGTGGGCTTGCCCTCGTTCTTGTCCTTGTAGATCGCTCCGAAGGAGTTCTTCTCCAGTGCTTCGAAGGCGGTCGAGCCCTCGGCGGAGCAGACCTTCTTGCCCTTCAACGATTCGTCGTACCCGGTGATGGGGGAGGACTTGGGCGCCAGGACCTGCTGGCCCGCCTGGAAGTAGGCGGTGGAGAAGGCAACCTGCTTGATCCGGGAACAGTTGATCGTCATCGTCCGCACGACGATGTCCACCGTCCCGTTGTTCAGAGCGGGGATGCGCTGGTTGGTCGGAATGGCACGGAAGATGACGGCATCCGGCTTGCCGAGGATGTCCACGGCGATGGCCCGTGCCAGATCGATGTCGAAGCCCTTCAGCGCGCCGGTCGCCGGATCGCGATAGCCCCAGCGGTAGCTGTTCTGGTCGACGCCGACGATCAGCTTGCCGCGCTTCTTGATCGCGAGGATGTTCGGCCCGTCCGCGGCCGACGGGGTCAGCGACGCCTCCGGATCGGTGCAGGTGTCGGCCTTGGCGCGCTCTGCCATGGAGATGTTGTGCCCCATGACCGGAAGGGCAGAGCCGGCGCCCTGGGAGAGCGGCAGCAGTGTCCCCACGGCCGTCAGTACACAGGCGGTGGCCATGGCCGCGACACCGCCCCACCCGCGCAGGCTGAACTTGCCCCGCGACCCCGCCCGGCCACCCGGCCTGGCGACGCCGACCCCCGGCTCCGGGAGGTGCATCGCCCCGCCGCTGCCGTGCTCCTGCGCGCCGGCTTCCGCCGCGGCTCGGGATCTGCTCTTGGACGCGGTCTCGTCGTCCGGCATCCCGCCCCCTCTCACCGGTACTCCGAAAGCCTGCGGTTGATGCCGATGACGGCGCCGGCAGCGCCCAGGGCCCCGAGTGCAGCGGCGCCGAGGGGCAGCCCGCTCAGGGCGTCCCGCCCATCACGTGCGGCGCTGGTGAACTCGTCCTGCTCGTGCGCCAGCGCCTTCGCGAGGGCCGCGTCCACCCGGTCGAACGACTCCCCGGTGGAGTCCTTCGCACCGATGACCTTGGCCAGCGCGCCGTCGTAGTCGCCCGACTTGTCGGTGGTGCTCGCCGCCCGGTGCCGGTCCTGCCACTGGGCGACGCTCGTCGTCGCGGCCTCGACCGGATCGCGCCCCTCGCTGTCATCGGCGAGGGACTTCGCCCGGCTCAGGCCGTCGTTGAGCTTGACCATTCCCGCGCCGTACTCGGACTCGTACTTGTCGCGCTTGCCGTCGTCGGTGAGGACCGCGCCCCGGGCGACCAGGGTGAGGTTCTCGTTGGCCCGGGCCTTGAGCGAGCTGATCCGTGCGTCGTTGAGGACCTTCAGGGAGCGCTGGCCGTGCTCGCGCGCCTCGTTCAACTGGGCGCGGGCCACCGAGTGCCCCACGGCGAGCCACAGCAGGACCACGGTGGCGGCGGCCGTCGCCGCCAGCAGTCCCTGGTTGAAGACGCGGTTGGTCCGGCGGTAGAGACGGTGCTGGGTCCAGGCGAGCGCGCCGAGGGCCAACAGCCCCAGGGAGACGGAGAGCACCGGCCAGAACCGGGCGTCCTCGTCGTCCCTGTCGAGGCGGGCGCTCTCGGCGTCGTACAACTTCTGCGCGGCGGGGAGCAGGACCTTGCTCATCTGCTCGTTTGCGAAGCGCAGATACGCACCGCCGAGGGGCAGCCCCTGCCGGTTGTAGGCGCGTGCCGTCTCCACTCGGCCGGTGTAGAGCGGAAGCTGTTCGTTCAGCGTGGCTATCTGTCGGCCGGACTCGCTGGTGCCGTCCGTGTGGGTGGCGGCCTTGATGAGGAGTCGGGAGGCGACCGCGATGTCCTTCTCGTACCGCTCGCGGACCCCGGCGGGCTCGGCGCCCGAGCCGGCGAGGAAGCCGCTCGACGCGGCAGTGTCCGCATCGGCCAGGGAGCGGTAGACGGATGCGGCGTCCGCGCTCAACGGCTGGCTGCGGCTGACGACATCATCAGCAGCCTCGGCGCGGTCCGTGATCTCGAAGGCCGTGACGGTGCCGAAGACGACCACCAGCGCCGCCAGGACGGCACCCATGATCCTCAGTCGTCCCGGTTCGGTGGTCGCCGCCGAACGCAGCCGATCCGCCGCGATGGCCACGGCGCCACGGGACGCCGGTGCACCACCGGTCGGAACCTGCCCCGCGGTGCTCCCGGGCGGCTGCGCGGGCGTCGACGCCGGAGCCGGCTGGACGGGCATGCGCTGCCCGGTCTGCGGCTGTGTCACCTGACCTCCCCCTCGGTCGCTGACATCGGCCCGCTCCCCAGCGGGTCGGAGAGTGCCCCCGGCCAGCAGTATGGCCGCGATGACGGACAATCACAGCTAGATTGACTGGATCTTGTGTATGTGGCAATGGATCGTGCCGTACCGACTCGGGGCCTCACCCTGAATACGCTCCTCGGCAGTGATCGGTTCCCTGTCGGCCGCTTGCATCGGGGACACGTGCCGCTCGCTCACCCCACCGAGCGACGGCCCGCACGTCGTCGCCCGTTCCCACTCCCGTGCGAGCTTCGCCCCGCCTGCCTCAACGCCCCCAGCGGTTACGGAGTCGCTGGCGGCTCACGAGGCGCACCGGCACGCGTGGCGCACCGGCCCACCGGCTGACCGCGATACGGGCCGCCGCCGCCATCGGATCGGCCCCCAACCGCGAAGGGCGAGCCCCTACCTTCGTTGACCTGCATGGATGTGGGGCACCGACATGAAGTCGGTCGGGTTCCCCGTCCACCATCGGACCGGGAACCCGACCTGACTCGACGTCGAACGCCAAGTGGATGGCTGTGTACTTACATGTAAGAGGCGCGCAGTTTCGTCCGTGCAGCCGCTGGTGCGCCCAACCGGTCCAGGCCGAAGAGGGCCGCTCCCAGTACCGGCGGTGCGGTCACCACGCGGATCACTGCCTTCGGCGCCTTCTCTGCCATCAGAGCGGCGATCTGACCGTCCAACTCCGGATGGCGGGCCGCGACCACGGATCCACCCAGCAGCACCGGCACCTCCTCCTCCAACAGTCCCAACTTGGCCAGGGCCACTGTCGACATGACAACGATCTCCTCCGCCTGTCTGCGCACCAGCGAGCGCGCCACGGGATCGCCGTCGGCGCTGGTTGCGAAGAGCACGGGTACGACCTCGTGCCGACGCGCCTCGGGGATGTTCTTCCGGTGCAGCGCCTCGATCAGTGCGTACATGGAGTCCAGCCCGAAGTGCGCCGGAAGGGTTCGGGCCAGGGCGGTCGGCTCACCGCGTCCGTCCTCGGCCCGGGCCGCGTGCCACATCGCCTCGTCCGACAGCCCCCCGCCCCCGCCCCAGTCACCGGAGATCTTCCCGATCGCGGGGAAGCGGACGGTCCGGCCGTCGGGCAGCATGCCGGCGCAGTTGATGCCCGCACCGCACACGACGGCCACACCGCGCGGCTCGTCCACCCCCGCCCGCAGTACCGCGAAGGTGTCGTTGCGCACCTCGGCAGTGGGGGCCCAGCCGCGCAGGAGGATGGCCGCGGCCAACTCCGCCTCCTCCACCGGCAGATCGGCGTTGGCCAGACATGCGGAGACGTGCTCGACGGGGCCGAGGTCCGCCCGTTGTGCACGGGCGGTGGCCAAGGCTTCGTCGACCGCGGAGCCCAGCACGTCGAGCGCCGCGTCGACACCCACCAGGGGCGGCTGGAACCCGCCTCCCCGCGCGGTCGCGAGGACGGAACCGTCCGCCGCGACCAGGGCGACGTCCGTCTTGCTGTTGCCCGCGTCGATCGCGAGGACCGGCCCGGTCCCGCTCGTCGACCGCGCAGTGATCACGCCCACGTCAGGTGCTCACGGTTGTGCGCGATGAGCTTGTCGGTGAGTGCCTCGGCGTACTCGTACTGCCCGATCAGGGGGTGTGACAACAGCGTCCTGAAGACGCGGTCGCGCCCGCCGTGCAGCGCGGCGTCCAGGGCCAGTTGTTCATAGGCCGTGACCTGAGCGATCAGTCCCGAGTACAGGGGGTCGAGCGGTGGCACGGGCAGCGGGGTGGCGCCCTGGGAGTCGACGGCGGCCTGTACCTCGATCACCGCGTCATCGGGCAGGAACGGCAGGGTGCCGTTGTTGAGGGTGTTCACCACCTGGTGCGGGCTGCCCCCGCCGCCGAGGAGGGCCGCGGCGAGATCGACGGCGGCCTCCGAGTAGAAGGCCCCGCCGCGCTTGGCGAGCAGTTCCGGCTTGGTGTCCAGTGCCGGGTCCGCGTACATCCGGAGGAGCTCGCTCTCCATGGCGGCGACCTCCGCGGCCCTGGAGGGCTTGGTCGCGAGTTCCCGGACGACCTCGTCATGGGCGTAGAAGTAGCGCAGGTAGTACGAGGGCACGACACCGAGGCGGTCGAGCAGGGGCCGCGGCAACTGGATGTTCCCCGCGATGGCCTCGCCGTGCTCGGCCAGCAGTTTGGGCAGGACGTCCTCGCCCCGGGGGCCGCCGATGCGCACCCCGGTCTCCCAGGTCAGATGGTTGAGGCCGACGTGGTCCAGATGGACGTTGGACGGGGTGGTGTCCAACATCGCCGCGAACTTCCGCTGGAAGCCGATCGCGACGTTGCACAGCCCCACCGCCTTGTGACCGGCTTGGAGGAGCGCACGGGTGACGATGCCGACCGGGTTGGTGAAGTCGATGATCCATGCGTTGGGGTTGGTGCGCCGCACGCGCTCGGCGATGTCCAGGACCACGGGAACGGTTCGCAGGGCCTTGGCGAGACCGCCGGCCCCGGTGGTCTCCTGGCCGATGCACCCGCATTCCAGCGGCCAGGTCTCGTCCTGTTGGCGGGCGACCTGTCCGCCGACGCGGAGCTGGAGCAGCACCGCATCGGCGTCGGCGACGCCCGCGTCCGTGTCGGTGGTCGTGACGATCCTGCCGTCGTGACCCTGGCGCGCGAAGATGCGCCGCGCGAGACCGCCGACGAGTTCAAGACGCTCGGCATCGGGGTCGATCAGTACGAGCTCGCTGACGGGCAGGGTGTCCCTCAGCCTGGCGAAGCCGTCAATCAACTCGGGGGTATAGGTGGACCCGCCACCAACGACTGCGAGCTTCATCAAATTTCTAGCCTTTCACTCCGGTCAATGTGACACCCTCGACGAACGCTTTCTGGGCGAAGAAGAACACGAGGATCACGGGGGCCATGACCATGACGGTCGCGGCCATCGTGAGATTCCAGTCGGTGTGGTGCGCTCCCTTGAACGACTCCAGACCGTAACTGAGGGTCCAGGCGCCCGGGTTCTCGGACGCGTAGATCTGCGGGCCGAAGTAGTCGTTCCAGGCGAAGAAGAACTGGAACAGGGCCACTGCGGCGATTCCGGGTTTGGCCATCGGCAGGATCACCTTGAGCAGGATGCGCAGTTCACCGCAGCCGTCCACCCGCGCCGCATCCAGATACTCGCTCGGAATGGTCAGCAGGAACTGGCGTAGCAGGAAGATGGCGAATGCATCCCCGAAGGCCATGGGGATGATCAGTGGCCACAGACTTCCCGCGAGGTCCAGTTCCTTCGCCCAGAACAGGTACATCGGGACGATGATCACCTGTGGTGGCAGCATCATCATCGAGATGACGAGCATCATGGCGAGCCGCTGTCCACGGAATCGGAACTTGGCGAGTGCATACGCCACGGGGATGGACGAGACAACCGTCAGGACGGTCCCCAGCCCCGCGTAGACCAGGGTGTTCCGCCACCAGGTCAAGAAGCCCGGTGTATCCAGCACCTTGGTGTAGTTCCCCCACTCCCAGGTGGTGGGGATGAGATCGCGGGTCAGCGTCTGTTGACTGCCCATCAGTGAGGTGAGCACGACGAAGACGAACGGGAGCACGAAGAACAGGGCGGCGGCCACCCCCAGCGAATGCACCGCTATCCAGTGCAGGAGCGCTTTGCGGCGGGCGGTGCGGTGCGCCGGTGTCAGTGGTGCTTTCGGGGGTGCGGGGGAGCGTTCCTTGAGCGGGACGGCCATGGTCAGTCACCCACCCGAATCAGTCCGCCCCGACTGCGCATCAAGAACGCGGTGAAGAGCATTGACAGTCCAAACAGTACGAGTGCGATCACGGCAGCCGCTCCGTAGTCGAAGCGCTGGAATCCGGCGTTGTAGATGATCTGCGGCAGGGTCAGCGTGGACTTGTCCGGATAGCCGGGCTCGAACTGCTGTCCGCTGCCCCCGATCACACCGGATGCGACCTTTCCGGCCACGAGCGGTTGGGTGTAGTACTGCATTGCCTGGATCACACCCGTGACGACTGCGAACAGGATGATGGGGGAGATGTTCGGCAGGGTGATGAACCGGAACTGCTGCCACGGTGAGGCTCCGTCCAGTTTCGACGCCTCGTACTGCTCCTTGGGCACGTCGAGCAGCGATGCCATGAAGATCACCATAAGATCGCCGATTCCCCAGACGGCGAGGATGGTGAGGGCGGGCTTTGACCAGGTGGGGTCGGTGAACCAGCCTGGGGCCGAAATCCCGAAGGACTCCAGAATGGAGTTCACGGGTCCGGTACCGGGGTTGAGCAGGAACACGAACGCCAGCGTGGCCGCGACAGGCGGGGCGAGATAGGGCAGGTAGTAGAGGGTGCGGAAGACTCCGGCACCCGTCTTTATCTTGGTGATCAGCAGTCCGATGCCGAGCCCGAAGGCGACGCGACAGGTGACTGCCACCAGGACGAGCCAGAGCGTGTTCTGTACGGCCGGCCAGAACAACGGATAGTCGTTGAAGACATAGGTCCAGTTGTCCAAGCCGTCATAGACGGGTGGACGGATGCCGTCGTACTTCATGAACGAGAAGTACACGGTCGAGATCAGCGGATAGGCGAAGAAGACGCTGAAGCCGATCAACCAGGGCGAGAGGAAGGCCGCGGTTCGAAGCGCCGCTCTGCGGCGCTTCGAACGCAGGGTGTACGTGGTCATCGCGGTGTCGTCCCGCTCACTTCAGCTTCGCGATGTCGGTGTCGATCTGCCGGGCCGCCTTTTCCAGACCGGCCTGGAGGTCCTTCACCTTCCCCGCCTCGTACTGGTAGGCCAGGTCCTGGAGGGTCGTGTGGTAGGCGCCGCCGTCGATGTTGGCCGGGCTCGTGTTGGACTTGGGGTGCTGGGCGATGTCGATGAACGTCTTGAATGCGGGGTCGAACTTCAGGTCAGGGGACTTCAGTGCATCGATCGTCGACGGCACATTGCGGATCCCATTGGAGAAGGCCACCACGGCGGCGGTGTCCGTGGTCATGTACTTCACCAGTTCCCACGCGGCGTTCTTCTTCTTGCTCGTGGACGCGATGCCGATGATCGTGCCCGCCAGATAGCCCTTGCCGTAGTCGGCCACCTGGTCATCGGCCACGGGGAGCGGTGCGGTGCCGATGTCGAACTTCACCCCGGAGTCCTTGGCCATGCCCAACCGCCATTCGCCGTCGAGCTGCATGGCGACCTGACCGGTGTGGAACGGGTGCTTGGCACCCCATTCATCGCCGAAGGTATTGCGGTACTTCTCCAGCTTCGCATAGCCGCCCAGCTTGTCGACGAGACCCTTCTGATAGGTCATCATCCGGGCGAATGCGGGGTCCTTTGCGACGTTCGACTTGCCGTTCGCGTCGAAGTAGGTCGGTGACCACTGCGAGAGGTAGTGCGAGTTGGTCGTCTCGTAACCGTGGTAGTTCGGCATGAAGCCGAGTTGTTGATAGCCGGCGCCCTTGGGCTTGGTCAGCTTCTGCGCGACCTTCTCGAACTCGCTCCAGGTCTTGGGGGGTGCGGTGATGCCGGCCGCCTTGAAGGCGTCCTTGTTGTAGTAGAGGCCGTAGGCGTCGCTCAGGAGGGGCAGCGAGCACTGATTGCCCTCGAACTGCGTGTAGTCGAGAAGCGGCTTGTAGAACACCTTCGCGGGGTCGATGTTCGACTTCTTGAGGTATTCGTTGAGATCGACGAACGCACCCGACGAGCAGAATTGGCCGACCGTGGTGGTGGAGAAGGAGGAGACGACGTCCGGGGCGCTGGAGCCGCCCGCGCGCAGCGCTTGGTTGATCTTGTCGTCGGTCATATTGCCGACGATCTTCACCTTGATGTTCTTGTGGGTCGCTTCGAAGCGCTTGACGTTCTCCTGGACCGCCTTGACTTCGCTGGGGGCCGACCAGCCGTGCCAGAAGGTGAGCGTGGTGTTGGCCTTGGGGTCGTCCTGGGCCTCGTTCTCGGACGATCCGGTGCAGGCCGAGGCCATGAGGGCGATCGCCGCGGTGGCGGCGAGTGCCGTTGCTGCTTTGCGCGTGCGTATGGACATGGCGTTGTCTCCCTGTGTGGGGTGAGGGACGAGTGGTGCCTGTCGGTGCTGACGGTCTTACCTGTGGGGCTCTTGGTGCTGGTGTGGTCGTGTTGAGGGCGCACTCGATGGGTGGGAGCCCATCGGTGTGGTGCAGCGTTGGTGTGTTGGGGGAGTTTTGAGCGGTGCTGTGCGGTCCTCAGCGGGAGGTGTCGAAGACCTCGTCCCGAGTGGTGGCCAGGGCGCTCTCCAGCGCCCCTCGCAACACCGGGCGTTCCCTGACCGCTCCCAGCACCAGCCGGGGCCTGGATGCGGCGAGTTCGGTCAGTTCCGCGTGCACCCGGGCGCGCAGTGGTTCTCCACCGGCGGCGATGGCCTCGCCGGAGAGCACGATGAGTTCGGGGTCGAACAGGGCGACCATGGAGGCGAGTCCGGTGGCGAGCGCCGTGGCGTAGGCGTCGAGGAAGCTCCGGTAGGGGCCCGAGCGGGCCTCGGCGGCCCGTGCCACCAGGGCGCTGGCGACCTCCGTGTAGCGGCCCTGCCCGATGCGCTTGACGCCGGCCTCACGGGCCAGTTTGGGCAACGCCTGGGCTCCGGCGAGCTCTTGGAAGCCGCCGCCGTTGGTCTTGGCGACCCGGCGCATCAGCGGCGTCCCGGGCACCGGGAGGAAGCCCACTTCGCCCGCCCCGCCGGTGAAGCCACGGTGGAGCCGCCCGTTGATGACGACCGCGCCCCCCAACCCCTCCTCGTTCCACAGGAGCAGGAAGTCCTCATGGCCCCGGCCGGCTCCGAGCCGCTGCTCGGCCACGGCGACGAGGTTGACGTCGTTCTCGTACTCGACGGGCATGGGGAGTTCGGCGGCCAACTCGTCCAGGAGCGCGGGGGAGTGCCAGCCGGGGAGGTGGGAGGCGTACCGCAGTCGTCCGGTGGACGGGTCGAAGGCGCCCGGGGTGCCGATGACGGCCCGATGGATGTCGCTGCGGGTCAATCCCGCGTCCTTCACCGCCCCGTCGAGCGCCTCGGCGACCTGGCGCACGACGCTCACGGCGCGGCGGCCCGGGGTGGGAAGTTCGAACTCGCTCACCACGGCGCCGGTGAGATCGGCGACGGCGGCCCGGATGCGCAACGGGGTGACGTCGAGGGCCGCGGCGTACGCGGCCCTTCCGTTGATCGCGTACAGCTGGGCGCTCGGGCCGGGGTTGCCGACGGTGGTGCCGGTCGTGATGACGAGGCCGGCGGCCTCCAGCCGGGCCAGCAGTTGGGAGGCGGTGGGTTTGGAGAGCCCCGTCAGCTTGCCGATCTTGGCGCGGGACAGGGGTCCGTGTTCGAGCAGGAGGTCGAGCGCGGTGCGGTCGTTCATGGCGCGGAGTACCCGCGGGGTTCCGGGGATGGTTCCAGGAGGAACGGCCACGGCGGATGCACCTTTCCCTTCGACTGTCGATGTGCCCAGGGATTGTTAGTAAAGTTTCCTATCCGGTGAGGAAACTAGGTGCTTGCCGGGGACGCGTCAATGCCCCGTACGTGGGGCAACCAATCCGTTATCTCGCGCGCTCGGGGGTCTGCAATTCTGACAGGTACCTGACCGATTGGGGCGGCTGGGCCTCGGAACGCGGGGGTGCGTCACTCGGGCGAGGCGCCTTGACTGGATTCGGTCGGCCGATGCCCAGCGGCGTGCGCCCGGGCTGCGGAAGCCATTGCACCGCTGTGAGCAGCCCGGCTTCTTGATCAGGAGTTGCCCGATCGGATGGCGGCCCATCACGCGGTGGTCGTTGGTCCCCGCGTCAGTTCGACCGGAACTCGACCCGGCACCGGTCCGTACGTTCCCGGCCAGCCCGCCCGAAGAACGGCCGAAGTCGTTCGAGAGCTGTCCCCGGACCCTCGTCGTCACCGTTTCGGGTGCGATCGGTCGGTACGCCGTCCTCGGTGACGGACGGCTGTCGGTGTGCCGGGTCTACTTCGTCAGATTGGTCGGCGGCTGGATCGGCGCCGCGGCCATGGACTGCGGTGACAGGGGGTTCGCCAGGGCGGAGGGCGCAGCCATCGAGGCCGCCGGATCGGGCCCGGCGCCTTCCTCCACGGCCAGGGGCAGCCCGCCGACGATCCGGATGCCCGCAGCGTCGAACGCCTGCTTGATCCGCCAGCGCAGTTCCCGCTCCACCCCGAGGGCCTTGCCCGGCATGGTCTTGGCGGCCACACGGACCGTCATGGAGTCCAGCAGCACTTCGGTCAGACCCAGGGTCTCGACCGGCCCCCACAGCTGCTCGTTCCAGGGCTCCGCCTTCGCGAGTCCGTCGGCCACCTCGCCGATGACCGAGCGGACCCGTTCCAGATCCTCCGACGGGCGGACCGTGACATCGACCGTCGAGGTCGCCCAACCCTGGCTGAGGTTGCCGATCCGCTTGATCTCCCCATTGCGCACGTACCAGATCTCGCCGTCGTCGCCGCGCAGCTTGGTGACCCGCAGGCCCACCTCGATCACCTCGCCGGACGCCACCCCGGCATCCACCGAGTCACCCACTCCGTACTGGTCCTCCATGATCATGAAGACTCCGGAGAGGAAGTCCGTCACCAGGTTGCGCGCACCGAATCCGATCGCGACACCCGCCACACCGGCCGACGCCAGCAGGGGGGCGAGGTCGATCTTGAAGGCGCCGAGGATCATCAGACCCGCGGTGCCGAGGATCAGGAAGGACGCCACGGACCTGAGGACCGAACCGATGGCCTCCGAGCGCTGCCGCCGCCGTTCGGCATTGACCAGCAGCCCACCGATCGTGGTGCCCTCGACGGCATCGGCGGAACGGTTCATCCGCGCTATCAACCGGGTCAGTGCACGCCGCACGAACATCCGCAGCACCAGGGCGACGATGATGATCAGGGTGATCCGGAGGCTGGTGTTCAGCCAGGTGGACCAGTTCTGCTCCACCCAGCCCGCGGCGTCCTCCGCCTGCTTGGCCGCCTCGTCGAAGGAAACCGGTGCCGACGGCGGAGCCGAGGGGTCGGCGGCCAACAGGGCGGACAGCGTGAGCGGGGTCACGTGGGGGGACCTCCAGGGCAGGGGATGGGGCTGACCAACCACCCTAACGGGGCATCCCGCACGTCCCGCTGTGATGTTCGAGGGAGAGACCGGACTCACCTGGGGATGAATCGTGCAGGCCAGTCGTTGCGCAGGTAGTCCTCTTGGGGTGTGGTTCAAAACACTCCGAGCCCGTTACGGCTACGTGGTGGCGCTCGGACCTGGCCTGAGGAGAGACTGAGAGCAGATCGTCCCGGCGCGAGCCACGCGCCGCCGGCGTACAAGGAGGCAGCCACAGTGCCGCATGTCCTGGTCCTCAATGCGTCGTACGAGCCGCTCGGCGTCGTACCGCTCCGCCGCGCGCTCGTCCTCGTCCTGGAGAACAAGGCCCTCTGCCTAGAGGAGTCCGGCGCCTTTATGCACAGCGAGACCCGTGTCATCGCCGCACCCAGCGTCGTTCGGCTGAAGCGGTTCGTCCGAGTGCCCTACCGGGGGCCCGTTCCCCTCACCCGTAAAGCGCTCTTCGCCCGTGACGGCGGGCGCTGCATGTACTGCGGTGGCGTCGCAACCAGCGTCGACCACGTCATTCCGCGCAGCCGCGGTGGACTACACGTATGGGACAACGTCGTGGCGGCCTGCCGCCGCTGTAATCACGTCAAGGCCGATCGGCATCTGCGCGAGCTGGGGTGGCGGCTGCGCCATCAGCCCGAGCCGCCGAGCGGCCTCGCCTGGCGAATCATCGGCACGGGCCATCGGGACCCGCGCTGGCTGCCCTATCTGCAACCGTTTGGCGCTGAGGATGCGATGGCTCGGATAGACGGCATCTCTGCCTGACATCGGAGCCATTTTTCATGGTCCGGCTCCTTCGGGAGATCGGCGCCCCGCCCGGTCGGTCGTTCATCGCCGACCGGGTCCTTGTGGTGTTCGAGCCCCACTGCCCTGCTGAACCCGCGCTGCCCGCTCGACCCGGACCGCCGTGCCGACACCCGGCCTGCGGCGCGCCCGCTCGACCCGCTGCGTTGCGCCCGAGCGGCGGTTCCTCCACCGTCCAGCAGTGCCCATGGCCGACCCTCGCGGCCCGCCGCCAGCCATCAGCCACGGTGAGCCCGCCATGGCTGCGCGCGCACCGCCTCACGGCTGTGCGATGGCGTACGCCTCCACCGACCACAGCGAGTATCCGAACCGCGTGCCCCGCTGATCACCCTGGACCCGTATGAAACGCACCTCTTCCCTGCTGTCCATCCGTACCGCCTCCCGGCCACCGCGTCCGCCGGCGACCGTCGCGGCGGTACGCCAGGTGCGGCCGTCCGTCGAGACCTGGATGCGGTACTTGGCGGCGAAGGCGTCCTGCCAGTGGAGCACCACCTGACCCACCCGGGCGGGCGCTGCCAGCTGGACCTGCCACCAGGCGCCGTCCTCGGCCGGGGACGACCAGCGCGTCTTCGGATCACCGTCGATCGCGGCCGTCGCGGGGAAGTCCGCGGTCTCGTCCGCCGACGAAAGTGCCGCTGCCCCCGGTGTGCGCGCGAGATCCGGCCCGGCGGTCGCGGGGAAGGCCCGTACGGTCAGCATCTGCACCTGGCCCGCGAAGGAGAGCGGCACCTGGTACTCGCCGGCCGGGGCGTCCTTGGGCACCGAGACGGTCACGGCCACCTGGGTACGCACCCCCCGGGGCACGGATGTCTGCCGGGGGACGGTCACCTTGATCCCCTTGGGCGCCCGGGCGGTCAGCGCACCGCGCACCTCACCGGGACGGTGCGGGGTCAGCTGCACGAGGGCCTGCTGGGGCGCGCCCCCGATCTCCACGTCCAACCGGTCCTGTACGAGTTCGAGACCGGCGGCTGCCTCATCGGAGAACCAGGGCACCAGCCCGCGCACGGCCACCGGGGCACTGCCCTGCGGAATGACCCGTACCGCGTCGGCCACCATCCCGCGCGTGTCCACCTGGGTCCAGCCATCGGATGAGAGGGCACCGATGGGCTGCCATCCCTCTCCGGGCACATGGGCCTCAAGCCAACCGGGACCCGTATCGAGGTCGGCCATGGCCACGACGGCGGTGAGCGGGCGGGCCCGCCCGAACTGCACGCCGTCCTGCCCGGTGGCCTGCTTGAACCGGTTGGTTCCGGTCCATGCTGCCCCCTCCTTCGCGGCCCGGTCCAAGAAGGGGTTCAGCACGCCCTTGCCCACCGTGGCCTTGCTCGACGCCAGTTCCTTGCGGAGGGACTCCAGGGCGAGCGAGGCCCGCCAGGCGCGCGGCCCATCGCCGAGCTGCTGCGCCTGCAACATGTCCACGGAGAGCTCACCTGCCCTGCCGTACCGGGCGAGCTGCTCCAACCAGGGCCGCACCTCGTCGTCGAGGCGTCCGTCGGCAGGGCCCTTGAGGGATTCCTGTACCTGGCGCATCACGGTGAACTTGGCCCGCAGATCGGTCGCCGCCCGGTTGCGAGCTGCCGTGTCCGTCCCCGTCCGAGCACGCCAGAAGGCATCGAAGAGGGGTTCGAGATAGCCCGATTCGGACGGGTTCAAGATCGACGAGGCGTGGTTGCCCGCCAGGGCGGCGAGGGCTTCTCTGGTCCGTGGATCGCCACCGGCCAGATCCGATATCGCGGCCTGCCAGGACTCGTCGGGACGGTATCCGCGGGGGTTCCAGGCGAAGTCCGCGGCGGTGAACAGCGGGATGCGTGATGCCGCGGCCTGCTCCATCGCGTTGGCGAGCAGTGCGCTGGAACCGGTGGCGACGGCGGGTTCGCGGCCGGTGTAGGGGCCGAGGAAGATGCGGTCCTGCGCGTAGTCGTTGACCGGATAGTTGTCCATCGTCACCAGGGGGTGCTGAAACGCCTCGCGCGCTCCCGCCAACTCCCGCCCGGTGATCGTCCGCGGCACCACGCCCACACCCGTCCAGGCCACCTGCACCCGGCCGTCCAACTGGTCGGCGAGCGTGCTCCGGTAGCTGGTGACACCGTCCTGGTAGAACTCGGTCGGCATCAGTGACAGTGGCTCGGCCTCCGGATAGCGCTCGGAGAGGTGCCGGGCGATCGCGTCGGCCACCCGGGCGTGTGCCGTCGCCGCCGCCTTCGGTCCGGAGCCGAACACCTCGACGTCCTTGTCACAGTGCCACTCGCTGTAGCTGACGTCCTGGAACTGGAGTTGGAAGGCGCGTACGCCGAGCGCCCACATGGCGTCGACCTTGCGGATCAGGGCCTTCACATCACGGTCGTCGGCCAGGCACATCGCCTGGGCGGGGGCGACCGCCCAGGCCAGCGTCACATGGTTGCGTCGAGCGCTCTCGGCCAGTTGCCGGAACTCCACCCGCTGGGCGGCGGGGTAGGGGTCGCGCCAGCGCGCCTGCCGGAAGGGATCGTCGCCGGGGGCGTAGAGGTACCGGTTCTGCTTGGTGCGACCCATGAAGTCGATCTGCGCCAGACGTTCCTGATGGCTCCAGGGCTGACCGTAGAACCCCTCCGTCATACCGCGCACCGCCGTGCCCGGCCAGTCCCGCACGAACGCCCCGGCGATGGTCGTCCCGCCCGCGGGGGTCTTGGCCCTGAGCTGACGCAGCGTCTGCACACCGTGGAAGAGACCGCTCTGACCGACGCCGTCGATCGCGATCGTTCCCCGGCCCTGGATCTGACCGACGCCGATCCGATAGCCGCCGGATGGCAGATCCGCCCGCTGGGGAGCGCGCAGGGCGCCCAGCGCGTCCTGGGCACCGGGACCGCCGATGTGGATGACGGGCCCACGACCCGGCAGGGCGGTGTAGAGCGTCTGGACACCTGATTCGCGCAGCAGGGTGTGGACCGAGGCGACGGCGTACGGATCGGTGCCCGGGGCGGCTATGACGGTGGCCTCGACGCCCAGCGGGACGGGTGGACCCGCGGCCCGGATCGACTGGGGGCGCGGCCAGACGGAGGGCAGGTTCGCATCCCCCTGCGGTTCCTCGGTGTTGCGAGCGGGGGCGCCGGGGTCGGTGGGGGCGGCGACGGCCCCCTGGGCACCACCGAGGAGGCCGCCGATCACCGCGACCGCGACGGCGGTGGCCGTACGCCTGCTGCGCGTGAGTCGCAACGCTGGTCCCCCCTCGTTCTGAGGTGCCATCGATCCCCTGATGTCACCGTTTGGTCTCGAAGCCCACCACCCGTGCGGGGAGGGTGTCAATGCGTGTGGTCGTTGTGTGCCTTTTGCCTGCCGAGCTGGGTGGTTCTGGGGCCCGAAGCAGGGCCTTCCGCGGTGGGGGAGGGGCGGTGAGCGCCTCGGACGAAGGGTGCTGGGAGGGGCGCCGACAGGGGCGGGCGGTAGGGGTGTCGGCAGGGTGCGCCCATGGCAGGCGCGCAACGGGACGGCCGTGCCGTACCGAGCCGTTCGGTCTCGCCCGTCGCGATGCGATGGCTTCCCGGCCGTCCCCTCCGGCCGCCAGCACCGCCAGCACCGCCAGCACCGCCAGCACCGCCAGCACGGCTGCCGAAGGCTGCCAGGGCCGCGGGTGAAGGTACGGAGAGCCGACCCGAGAAGTGCGGCGGGATCGGGAACCATGTGTGACGAAGGACACGTTGATCGATCGTAAGCGTCTCAAGCGACCTTCGCGGGGTAGGGGCCCCAAGGACTCGTTACCGCCAGTTATCGACTGATGGGAGTGTTCGTCATGGCTGCATCCGCCCACCTTCTGCTCTCCGCGCTCGCCCCCGTGCCCACCCTGCCCGAGCAGCTCCAGGCCGCGGAGCGCGCCTCGGAAGGACCCCGATCGAGCCAGCCCCACACCGCGCTCGGTCATCCCGGGAAACCCTCGGCGCCCGACGGCCAGGACGGCAAACCCTCGGGGCTGCGCCCCCTCCTCGGCATATCCTCCGGCCCCGCCCCCGGCCCGTACCTCAGTGAGCTGCCCGGTCCAGGACCGCTGACCAGCGAACCTCCGCTGCCCGACGCGGCGCCGCTCACCAGCGAACCGCCCCTCGCCTCCCTGACCCCGCTCACCAGCGAGCCGACCGCCGCGGCGATCACGGGAGGAGCCCAGTCCCCAGGAGTCTGAAGGAGCCCCATGGGCCTAGCCAGGCTCGCGGCGCTGCACGGCGTCGCGACCACCCATTCGCCCGGCTCGGGCGGGCCGGTGCCCGTTCCCGAGAGCACGATCGTCGCGGTACTGGCCGCCCTCGGCGTCGATGCGTCTGATCGCGCCGCGATCCATCGCGCACTGGATCGCGCCGAGTCCACCGCGGCCGATCGGCTCCTGCCCCCTACCGTGGTCCTCTGGCGGGCAGCCGCCGACGGTGGTGAGACGGCACCCATCGCCATCGAACCGCCGCCCGCCCTGGCCCAGCTGCCGCAAGGCACATCCCTCTGGGTCACCGCGGAGGGCGAAGCGAGCCCCACGTCCCGAGGCCCGGCCCCCGAGTGGAGCGCCCTGCCCTGCGGTGTCCACCGCCTCGGTGCCCGGACCCCCGACGGACGCAGCGCGCACGCCTGGCTGATCGTCGCCCCCTCCCGGGCTCCCGCCGTCCCACGGCGTTCCCACGGCTTCCTCGTCCAGCTGTACTCCCTGCTCTCCGAGCGTTCCTGGGGCATGGGCGACCTCGGTGACCTGGCCGAACTGGCGAGTTTGTCGGCCCATTCGCTGGGCGCGGACTTCCTCCAGGTCAACCCCCTCCACTCGGGCGTCCCCGCCGAGCCCGGGGCCGCGGCCGACCCCTCCCCGTACCGCCCGTCCTCGCGACTCTTCCCTGACCCCGTCCATCTGCGGATCGAGGACATCCCCGAGTACGCGTACGTCGTCGGCGCCGACCGGGCCCGGCTCGATCTGCTGGGCGACAAGGCCGCCCGACTGCGGGAAGCGGTCCTGGACAAGGGCGCCCTGATCGATCGCGACGCCGTGTGGGCGCTCAAGCGGTCCGCACTGGAGTCGGTGTTCCGGGTTCCGCTGGGCCCCGGGCGCCACGCCGACTACTGCGCCTTCCTCGCCGAGCGCGGCCAGGCGCTGGACGACCACGCCACCTGGTGCGCCCTCGCCGAGGTGCACGGCCCCGACTGGCGCTCCTGGCCCGAGGGGCTGCGCGATCCGCGCTCACCCGCCACCGGCAGGGCGCGGCACGAGTTGAGGGACCGGGCCGAGTTCCACTCCCGGGCGGCCTGGGTCACCGACCGACAGCTGATCGCCACCGCCCGGGCCGCACGCGAGGCGGACATGGCCGTCGGGGTGATCCATGACCTCGCGGTCGGTGTGCATCCGTGCGGTGCCGACGCCTGGGCACAGAGCGAGGTCTTCGCCGCGGGCATGTCGGTCGGCGCGCCGCCGGACGCCTTCAACGCGCGGGGCCAGGGCTGGGGGCTGCCGCCCTGGCGACCGGACGCGCTGGCCGCATCCGGCTACGCGCCCTTCCGCGAACTGCTGCGCGGGCTGCTCCGGTACGCGGGCGGAGTGCGGATCGACCATGTGATGGGGCTCTTCCGGCTCTGGTGGATCCCCGACGGCAGCCCACCCACGGACGGCACCTATGTGCGGTACGACGCCGAGGCGATGCTCGCCGTCCTCGTCCTGGAGGCGGACCGGGCGGGAGCGGTGGTCCTGGGCGAGGACCTCGGCACGGTCGAACAGGGCGTACGGGACGCACTGGAGCGCCGAGGGGTGTTGGGCACCTCCGTCCTCTGGTTCGAGCGCGACTGGGAGGCCGGTGGGCATCGACTGCCACCCCAGGAGTGGCGCGAAGGGTGTCTGGCCACCGCCACGACGCACGACCTGCCGTCCACCGCGGCCCGCCTCACCGGAAGCCAAGTGGATCTGCGGGATCGACTCGGACTGCTCACCGAGCCCGTGGAACGGGAACGTTCGCGAGAGCGGGCCGATGTCCATGGGTGGCTGCGCCTGTTCCAGGGGCTGGGGCTGCTCCCCGAGGGCGCACGGGACGAGGAGGGGCAGATCCGGGCGGTCCACCGCTTCTTGCTGCGGACCCCGGCCCGGCTCGTCGGGATCTGGCTGCCGGACACGGTGGGGGACCGTCGCCCGCAGAATCTGCCCGGCACCTGCGAGGAGTATCCGAACTGGCGGCTCCCCGTGGCCGATGCCGAGGGCCGCCCCATCACCCTGGAGGCGTTGGCGACCTCACCGCGGATGCATGCCCTGATGGAGGTCTTCTCCGACCGTCGAACACGGTGAGCTGATCGGCCGCGATGCCCCGTACGGCACCCCGGGCGCGCGGTCGGATCAGCCATTCGCTACGTTGGCTCCGTGGACAAGAAGAACGCTATGCGCGCCGGAACCGTCATGGCCGGTACGACGCTGATGATGCTGCTCCTGTCGTCGCCCGCGCTCGCCCTGACGCCTGACGACGGCGATGACCCGGCCCCGCGGCTGAGCGTGGTCGAGACCCTCGGCCTCTTCGTCGCCGCTCCGCTGGCGATCTTCCTGGTGATCGCCGGTCTGGTCATGGTGCTCGACAAGTCTCGCAAGCCCCAGGTCTGACCGGCCGCTGGGCCACTGATTCCTTCCTCGGGCGCTCCGGGGTGTGTTGCTGATCGCGCACACCCGGGGGCGCCTTCGGCTCGTTACTCGTGCGCCGAGAGCAGCTTGCGCAGCAATGCTGCCAACTGGTCGGCCTCCGCGGGATCCAGGGCCGCTCCACACCTCTCGTGCTGCCGGGCAAGCCCTGCTGTGACGGCCTGATCGGCCAGTTCAAGTCCACGGTCGGTGAGTGTCACCCGCAGTGCACGCCGATCGTCCGGGCACGGGTTGCGGGTGAGCAGCCCGGCCCTCTCCAGTCGGTCGAGTCGCCCCGTCATTCCTCCGGTGGTCAACATCAAGGTGGCCGACAGTTCACGTGGGGAAAGGGTGTAGGGCTCTCCCGCACGACGCAGGGTTGCGAGCACGTCGAACTCTCCCCGGGACACCCCGAAGCGCCCGTACTCCTTCTCGACCAGATCGCCCATCGCCCGCGCGATCCGGTAGATCCGCCCGTAGACGGCCATGGGCGCGGTGTCGAGATCAGGGCGCACCGCTGCCCACTGCTCGGTGATCGCGTCCACAGCGTCCACCGCATGCACCGCATCCACTGCGTTCGTCGTGTCGGCCGTACCCGTCGAGTCCTTCGTGTTCTTCGTGGTTTTCGTGCTCTTGGAGAGAGTGCCGCCCGGCTTCGCCCTGAGGGAGGACACCGCACGGCCAGCAGGGGGCTTGGACCTGCCCGGGGCGGCGTCTTCCGTGGTGGAAGTGGTCTCGGATGCGGTGTGTGACGTGGGCGACGAATCCATGGGAACAGTATCCGTCCGGCTTGGGTTGACTGCAATTAAGTGACTCGCGACTAAGTAACTTGCGAGTAAGCTATTTATCGGTCTTCTGGACAGTCTTGTGGAGAGGGACCCCATGAACCGCGCTGCCGCCGTCGCGCTCACTGCGCTCGCCCCGGTCTCCTGGGGCTCCACCTATGTGGTCACGACCGAGTTCCTCCCTCCGGACCGGCCGCTGTTCACCGCACTCCTACGGGCCCTGCCGGCCGGTCTGCTGCTGCTCGCCGTCACCCGGGCACTTCCGCGGGGTGCCTGGTGGTGGAAGGCGGCGGTGCTGGGCGCGCTCAACATCGGAGCCTTCTTCCCCCTGCTCTTCCTCGCCGCCTATCGGCTTCCGGGCGGGGTCGCTGCCGTGGTCGCATCGGTGGGGCCCCTGTTCGCGGTGGGATTCGCGGCCCTGCTGCTCAGCGAGCGGCCCACCGTTCGCACCCTCGCCACCGCGATCGCTGCGACCCTCGGTGTGAGCCTCGTGGTGCTCCAGGCGGGCGCTGCCTTCGACCTCGTGGGGGTGATCGCGGGGCTGGCCGGCGCTGCGTCGATGTCCGCCGGGGTGGTCCTCACCAAGCGTTGGGGGCGCCCCGATGGCGTCGGCCCACTGGCCATGACCGGATGGCAACTCACCGCCGGCGGGATGTTGATCGCACCGCTCGCCCTGCTGGTCGAGGGCGCACCCCCGGCCTTCGACGCACGCGGCTTGGCCGGCTACCTCTATCTGGCACTGATCAACACCGCCCTGGCCTACTGGCTCTGGTTCCGCGGCATCGAGCGACTGTCGGCCACGTCGGCGATCCTGCTCGGCCCGCTGTCGCCACTCACCGCAACCGTCATCGGGTGGGCGGCGCTGGGGCAGGCACTCACCGCCGTCCAACTCGTGGGGGTGACCGTGGCGTTCGGTGCCACGCTGGTGGGGCAACTGGGCCCGCGCCGCACCGGGACGGAGGCGCCCGCGCTCGACCCGGCCGGTTCGACGACAGCCGGTGCGCCCGCTCCGGCTCGCCCCGCACCCGCCTGGGGCGCCGAGGACCGTTCCCCCACCGAGGAGCCCGAGCGCGCATACGCGCCCACGGCGCCGACGCCGACGTGGACCAAGCCGACAGCGCCCGCAGTGACGGCATTGACCGCAGCACCCGCAGTGACGGCGGCGCCCGTAGCGAAAACCTCGCCCGAGCCACGTACCCCGTAGCCACCGGCGTTCTCCATGCAGGGGAGACCCCGTCACCTACGACATCGATCCACGGCCGAGGGCCGGTTCCGCCACAGTGCTGTGGCGGAACCGGCCCTCCCGTCCACGAGACGTCCCGCCCCCTTGGGGCAACGGTGCCGATCGGGTACCGGTCGTCGGACACGGCCTGGCCGCGTCACCCGTGGATGATTCCTTGAGCCGTTTCCCCGAGCGGCCACCCCGTCCTGAGCAGCACCCGGCCCCGCTGCGTCAGGACGCCTCGATGGCCGCCGATGACACCGCCAGGGTCTGCAAGTACCTCATCAACGTCATCAGCACATCCCGGCTGGACCCCCGCAACCGGGCGTCGCACTCCACGAGCGGCACCGAGTCGGGCAGGTCCAACGCGCCACGGATCTCGTCGAGCGGGTAGTGCGGCGCGTCCGGGAAAGAGTTGACGGCCACGACGAACGGCACCCGGCGCTCCTCCAGCCGTCCGATGACATCGAAGCTGACCTCCAGCCGACGGGTGTCGACCAGGACGACCGCGCCCAACGCCCCTTCGAACAGGCCGCGCCACAGGAACCAGAACCGCTGCTGCCCGGGCGTGCCGAACAGGTACAGCACCAACTCCTCGTTGATGCTGATCCGGCCGAAGTCCATGGCGACCGTCGTCGACGTCTTGCGTTCCACGCCCTGGGTGTCGTCGACGCCGACCCCCGCCTGGGTCATGGTCTCTTCCGTGGTCAGCGGTCTGATCTCGGACACGGAGCCGACCAGAGTGGTCTTGCCCACTCCGAATCCGCCCACGATGACCACTTTGACCGCTGCGGTCGCCGTCTCGGGCAGCACGTCCTCGCTGCGCGGCCCCAGGGTCTGCTCAGAGCTTCTGAAGTCCATCGATCACTGCCTCAATCAAAGCGCGGTCGGGAAGTAGGGCCGGTTGGACCGGCGCGCGTGCCATCACCCGTTTGTCGATCAGGAGATCGCTGAGCAGGACGGTGACCACGCTCACCGGGAGACCCAGATAGGCGGAGATCTCGGCGACCGAGAGGGGTGCTTGGCACAGTCGGATGATGGCGGCCTGCTCCGGCTGCATCCCGTGCCGGGGGCCCGACTTGGCCACGATCAGCGTGACCAGGTCGAGTCTTGCCGGCACGGATGCACCACTGCGCCCGCCGGTGATGACATACAGCCGCTCGGGACTGCTGTCTTCCCAGTCCCCCGCTTTGCTCACGCGGACTGCCTGTCCTGACGCGGCGGTGTGCTCAAGTGCTCTCCGATGCGCAGTACGAGGTCGCGCATCTGCTGGCCCATCAGTCCGGCGTCGACGCCCTCATCGGCGAGGACGGCGAGGAACGCCCCCGCACCCGCTGCCATGAGGTAGAAGAAGCCGCCTGTCATCTCGATGACGACCAGGTGCATCCGGCCGTCGCTGCCAGGGAGTTCGGCAGCCACCGCACCCGCCAGGCTCTGGAGTCCCGCACAGGCGGCGGCCAGTCGGTCGGCGGTGTCGTTGTCGGCGCCGTACTGGGCCATCCGGAGACCGTCCGCGGACAGCACGACCACATGCCGGGTCTGCGGTACGCCTTCCGCCAAGTCCTTGAGCATCCAGTCCATGTTGGTCTGGTTGGACTGCTGCTGAATCATGGCTGCGTACTCCCCTTGTTCGTCTGATTGGCCTCACCGGCCAGGCCGTTCTGGAACGCCGCGAGCCACATGCCGGGCTGTACCGCGGGTATGGACTCCGACTCCTGCGCCGAGGCGGCCGGCGCTGAGCTCGTCGGGCTCTTGCGCCTCCGCTGGGGCAGCCCGGTCGCTGTCCGTTCGGTGATGACCGGGAGTTCTTCCTCGGTCGTGGTGAAGTCCGCCATCGTGGGCCCGGTGGCCTGTCGGATGACGCGTACGGGCCGTTCCGCGGGAAGGGGCGCGCTGGCGGGGCGGGGCCCCGAGGTGGCTCCGATGCCGTGTGCCAGTCCGGTGGCCGAGGAGATGGTGGTGATCAGGTCCTTGGGCACGACCAGCACCGCGCGCACCCCGCCGTACGCGGAGGAGCGCAGGGAGACCTGGAAGCCGTACGCCTGGGAGAGCCGGCCGACCACGGCGAGCCCGAGGCGGGGCGTCTCTCCGAGGTCGTTGACATCGATGCCCTCCTGCGCCTGCCGCAGCATCCGTTCGGCCCGCTGACGGGCCTCCTCGCTCATGCTGACTCCGCCGTCCTCGATCTCCACGGCGATGCCGGAGTTCACATCGAGGGCGGTGAGGTGGACCTTGGTCTGGGGCGGTGAGTAGCGAGTGGCGTTGTCGAGCAGCTCGGCGAGCGCGTGGATCAGCGGTTCGACTGCGGTTCCGACGACGGCTACCTCGGCGACCGAGTGCAGTTCGACCCGCTGGTAGTCGGTGATCCGGGACATCGCGCCACGCATCACACTGTAGAGGGGGACGGCCCTGCTCCACTGGCGACCGGGGCGCGCACCGCCGAGCACCGCGATGGAGTCGGCGAGCCGACCGATCAGGGCGGTGCCGTGGTCGATCTGCAACAGATCGCCGAAGACCTCGGGGTTCTTGCCGTGCCGGTCCTCCATCTCCCGCAGCTGCTGGGCCTGCTGGTGGACGATGGCTTGGACTCGACGGGCGATGTTTACGAAGGCGCGTTGGGCCGACTCGCGAAGGTCCTCCTCCTTGACGACGGCGTCGAGGACCGAACTCAGCACGGCCTGATGCTCGGCCGACGTGTGGAGGGAATCGAGGATGTCCTCCGGGAACTCGCCCTTGCGCAGCCGCTGCACGACCAGGGGCAGCAGCTCGACCACCAGACGCGTGGTCTCGGCCTGTTCCCTGGCCAGGGCCGCCTCGCGCTGGGACAGTCGCACGCTCAGCAGGGTCACCCGTCGGCCGCGGCGCACGGTTTCCGCGCAGGAGACGGCGATGGCGACCACGGCGATCACATCGACCCAGATCACAGCGGTGCGAGCCGAGGACGAGACCAGGGCTGCTGCGGTTGCCGCGGCGGCGGCGGTGATGACGACGGGCACGAGCCACACAAGGGAAGCTGCGGGCCGCGGATTTCCGGTCGACGTTTCCTGTCGAACCATCAGCACCCTCAAACCATCGGAACGGAAATGATCAAAATGACATCAGTCGGGGAGCATATCCCCGTGCGGTTACGGGTGGTGACGGCGGGTCAGCATATTTGGCGGGATGTATGCGCTCGAATTTGGCGAAGACGCCCGTGTCGTGGGCTCCGAGCCTTGGATGGGCGATTTTAGGCCAACTTATGGGCAGAGTCAGGGGGAAAGCCACCCCCTGAGGGCAGAAGAAACCGCTCCCATGGCTCGCCACCTGCACGGACAGCTACCGGAAGCACGTGCGATGGAAACCCCGGCGAGCGAAACCGGTCGGCGTCGGGCCAACTGAGACGCCCTCGGACACACCGAAGGGCCGTGGCCCGAGGAAGATCCTCGGGCCACGGCCCTTCAACAGAGGGTGAAGCGTCAGGAAGCCGCTGCCCCGTCCGCCGACTGTGCCTTCAACGCCCGCTCCACACCGGCTCGTGACTCGGACATCAACCGTCGCAGTGCCGCGTTCGGCTGCGCCGACTCCAGCCAGGCGTCAGTGGCGTCCAGCGTGGCCGGGGAGACCTGGAGCGAGGGATAGAGCCCCACCGCGATCTGCTGGGCCATCTCATGGCTGCGCGACTCCCACACCCCCTTGACCGCCGCGAAGAACTTCTCGGTGTAGGGGGCGAGCAGCTCACGCTGATCGGTCTGCACAAAGCCGTGGATCACGGACTCCTGCATCGAGTTGGGCAGGCTGTCGCCCTCGACCACGGAGGCCCAAGCCTCCGCCTTGGCCGCCTCGGTCGGCCGTGCCGCCCGAGCGGTGGCCGCATGACGCTCGCCCGCCGCCGTCTTGTCCCGCTCGTACTCGGCGGCGATGTCGTCCTCGTCGAGCACGCCGGTGGCGGCCAGCCGCTCGACCAGGGTCCACCGGAGCTCGGTGTCGATCGCCAGGCCCTCGATGGTCTCGGTGCCGTCCAGCAGCGCCCGCAACAGATCCAGCTGCTGCGGGGTCCGGGCGGTCGCCGCGAAGGCCCGCGCCCACGCCAACTGGTGGTCACTGCCGGCAGCGGCGGAACGCAGGTGCGCCAAGGTGGCGTCCGTCCACTGCGTCAGCCCCGTCTCGCGCCACTCGGGAGCCGCGTAGAGGTCGATCGCCAGCTTCGTCTGCCGGTGCAGCGACTGCACCACACCGATGTCCGACTCCTTGCCGATGCCCGACAGGACCAGGGACAGGTAGTCCCGGGTCGCCAGTTCGCCGTCACGGGTCATGTCCCACGCCGACGCCCAGCACAGGGCACGCGGCAGCGAGGCGGTGAAGTCGCCCAGGTGCTCGGTGACCACCTTCAGGGACTGCTCGTCGAGCCGGACCTTCGCGTACGACAGGTCGTCGTCGTTGAGCAGCACCACGGCGGGCCGCGGGGTGTTCTCGGGGAACGGGACCGGTGTCAGCTCACCGTCGACGTCCAGCTCGATGCGTTCGGTCCGCACCAGCTTGCCGGCCGCGTCCAGGTCATAGCAGCCGATTGCGATCCGGTGCGGGCGCAGCGTCGGCTCGCCCTTGGCGCCCGCAGGCAGCGCCGGGGCCTCCTGGCGCACCGCGAAGGACGTCACGTGCCCCGCGCCGTCCACCGCGATCTCCGGCCGCAGGATGTTGATGCCCGCGGTCTGGAGCCACTTCTGCGACCAAGTGGTCAAATCGCGGCCCGAGGTCTTCTCCAGCGCACCGAGCAGATCGCTCAGTCGGGTGTTGCCGAAGGCGTGCGCCTTGAAGTACGCCTGCACCCCGCGGAAGAACTCGTCCTCGCCGACGTACGCCACCAGCTGCTTCAGTACGGAAGCGCCCTTGGCGTAGGTGATGCCGTCGAAGTTGACGAGGACATCGTCGAGGTCACGGATCTCCGCCATGATCGGGTGCGTGGACGGCAACTGGTCCTGCCGGTAGGCCCAGGTCTTCATGGAATTGGCAAAGGTGGTCCACGAGTGCGGCCAGCGCGAGCCGGGCGCCGCGGCCTGGCAGGCGATGGAGGTGTAGGTGGCGAACGACTCGTTGAGCCAGAGGTCGTTCCACCACTCCATGGTGACCAGATCGCCGAACCACATGTGCGCCAGCTCGTGCAGGATGGTCTCCGCCCGCACCTCGTACGCCGCGTCCGTCACCTTGGAACGGAAGACGTACTGGTCGCGAATGGTGACCGCACCCGCGTTCTCCATGGCGCCCGCGTTGAACTCCGGCACGAAGAGCTGGTCGTACTTGGCGAAGGGGTAGGCGTAGTCGAACTTCTCCTGGAACCAGTCGAAGCCCTGCCGGGTGACCTCGAAGATCGCGTCCGCGTCCAGGTACTCGGCGAGTGAGGGGCGGCAGTAGATGCCGAGGGGGACCGACTGTCCGTCCTTGTCGTACGAGCTGTGCACCGAGTGGTACGGGCCCACGATCAGCGCCGTGATGTAGGTGGAGATCCGCGGTGTCGGCTCGAAGGCCCAGACGTCGCCCTCGGGGCCCGTCGGGTCGGGGGTCGGCGAATTGGAGATCACCGTCCATCCCTCGGGGGCCTTCACGGTGAACTGGAAGGTCGCCTTCAGGTCGGGCTGCTCGAAGTTCGCGAACACCCGACGGGCGTCCGGCACCTCGAACTGGGTGTACAGGTACGCCTGCTGGTCGACCGGGTCGACGAAGCGGTGCAGACCCTCGCCCGTGTTCGTGTACGAGCAGTCCGCCACCACGCGCAACTCGTTCGGCCCCTCGTGGAGGTGCTTCAGCTCGATCCGCGAGTCACGGAAGACGGACGCCACATCGAGCGACCTGCCGTTCAACACCACCTCGTGCACCGCGGGGGCCACCAGGTCGATGAAGCTCTCCGCGTTCGCCTCGGCGGAGTCAAAGCGCACGGTGGTCACTGACCGATAGGTGCCACCCTCCTGCGCCCCGCTCAGATCGAGATCGATCTCGTACGCATGGGTGGTGAGCAGGCGCGCCCGCTGCTGCGCCTCTTCGCGGGTCAGATTCGTGCCAGGCACGCTGGTGTCTCCTTGCATTTCTGAAGTTTTTCGTGACGTTTGCCGTCATCCTTCCATGCGGCGGCGCTCTGGAAGCCGGAGTTTCCCGCCGCTGGCCGAGGAGCGCCTGGCCTGGGCGAATGATCTCCACCGGTGGTCGGCGTCCGTGCCGCCCAGGTGGCTACCCAGACCGCGCGGCGCCATTCCCCGCAGCCGGCACACGACCGCCCGGACGCGCGCCCCCGAGGGCACCGGGCGGCATGCACAAGGCCCCGCCCGGACTCCGGGCGGGGCCTTGCACAGAGGACGAACCGACTAGCCGCGAAGTTCCTCGGCGACCAGTTCGGCGATCTGCACCGCGTTCAGCGCGGCGCCCTTGCGGAGGTTGTCGTTCGACAGGAACAGGGAAATTCCGTGCTCCACCGTCTCGTCGACCCGGATGCGGCCCACGTACGAGGCGTCCTTGCCGGCGGCCTGGAGGGGCGTGGGGATATCGGAGAGCTCGACACCGGGCGCGTCCTTGAGCAGCTCCCGGGCGCGCTCGACGCTCAGCGGGCGCTCGAAGCGGGCGTTGACCTGGAGCGAGTGGCCCGAGAACACGGGGACGCGCACACAGGTGCCGGACACCTTGAGCTCCGGCAGTTCCAGGATCTTGCGGGACTCGTTGCGCAGCTTCTGCTCCTCGTCGGTCTCGAAGGAGCCGTCGTCGACGAGGTTGCCCGCGAGCGGGACGACGTTGAAGGCGATGGGGCGCTGGTAGACGGCGGGCTCGGGGAAGTCCACGGCCTCGCCGTCGTGGGTGAGCTCGGCCGCCTTGTCGATGGTCTGCTTCACCTGGCCGTCGAGCTCGGCCACTCCGGCGAGGCCGGAGCCGGACACGGCCTGGTAGGTGGTGGCGATCAGCGCGCTCAGGCCGGCTTCGGCGGCCAGCGGCTTCAGTACGGGCATGGCCGCCATGGTGGTGCAGTTCGGGTTGGCGATGATGCCCTTGGGGCGGTCCTTGATCGCGTGCGGGTTCACCTCGGAGACGACCAGCGGCACCTCGGGGTCCAGCCGCCAGGCGGACGAGTTGTCGATCACGACCACGCCCTGGCCCGCGACCTTCTCGGCCAGTGCGCGGGAGGTGGCGCCGCCCGCGGAGAACAGGGCGATGTCCAGCCCGGAGTAGTCGGCGGTGGAGGCGTCCTCGACGGTGATATCCCGACCCTCCCACGCGATGGTGGAGCCGGCCGACCTGGCGGAGGCGAACAGCCGCAGCTCGTCGACGGGGAACTTCCGCTCGGCGAGGATCCTGCGCATGACTGTGCCGACCTGACCGGTGGCTCCGACGATACCGACCCTCACGGACGTCTCCTTCTTGCCTGCTTGCCTGTTCAAGGTGTCTGTGGCCACGGGGACCAAGTCCATGATGCGTATGTCCACGGCCCGGTTGTCCAGTCCATTGTCCAATGGCTGGGATGTGTGACGTAGGCCATGCCGCCCGGGCCCGGGACGCCATGGCCTGGGGGCGGGGCACGGCGAAGGGGCGGGCCTCCGGTCTCCCGGACGCCCGCCCCTCACATCACCTCGTGGAACTCTCGGTTACGGAGTGACCTTCTCGATCACCACGTTCCCCGCTCCGGCCGCTGCGCCGTTGGTGTTCACCAGCCGGGCCTGTCCGAAGAACTTGCGTCCCTCGGGCGCCCCACTGTTGACCACGACCTCGGCCGAGACCTGCGCCGTGCCGCCGGTGCCCAGCGTGATCTGCTGGCCGCCGTCGACCTTCAGCTCGCCCAGCGAGGGGGCGTAGTAGGCGTCCCGGTAGTCGTACTCGACACCCGCGGTGCCGGGAACGGAGTAGCCGTCGACCACGATGTCGTACACGCCGGGGGCGGGCTTGAGCAGCGTGACCGCTTCCTCGGAGTCGCCGTCCGCGGACTGGGCGACGACCGCGGCACCGCGGCGGACGATCAGGTCGAGGTCGGCTGCCGTGTTGGAGACCTTGCCGATCGCCACCTCGAAGCGCTCCACGCCCTCGCCGATGGTGACGCGGGTCGTCTTCTGCTCGTGGTTGAGGATCGTCGGCCGGGCGGTGACCTCGGTGCCGAGCGGACCGCCGATCAGCTTGCCCGTGAGGGCGGCGAGGTCGTTGTTGACCTTCCACTCGACGGGGGTCGGGGTGCCGACCTTCGCCTCGGGGACCGTCTTGACGGCCGGGTCGAACGTGGCGCCCAGCAGGGTCACGTCCAGCTTGTACGGGTTGTCCAGCAGCGGCGAGGTCCGCCGCGACTCGACCTCGATCTCCCAGACGCCCGGCTGCGGGTTCGCGTACGAGCGGACGTCGGGCCGGCAGGTGTTCGCCGGGTTGTTGTAGTTCGGGTAGCAGAAGATCGTGGAGCTGTCCTCCATCTGCACGCCGTACGGGTGGATCGAGATGAACCGGGTCTGGCTGCCGGTCGCCAGACCACCGAGGGCGACCTCAAGCGACTTGGCGCCCTCGGGCACGGTCACGAAGTACGACTTGTGACTGTTGCGCTGCACCTCGTCGGTGTACGACAGCTTGTGCGAGGGGCCGGTGATCGGGGTGGAGACCACCACGGTGGACAGGATCTGCTTGTCCACGCCCTCGGTGCGCGGGTCGTCCAGCTCCAGGATGGCGCTGTGGACGCCGCCGGCCTTGGGACGGGCCTGGACGGTGACGGTGACCGGCTGGTTCAGCGGCAGCCGGACCCGGTCGCCGCCGAGCAGACGGAAGACCTTGCCGTCGTTGTACTTCCACTCCAGGTTGTGCCAGAGCGCGCCTTGGGGACCGGTGGTCCGGGTGACGGTGATGTCGTACGTCTTCGACTGGCCGGCCTTCAGACCGCCCTCGCGGTCATACAGACCGGTGCCGAAGCCGGGTGTCTTCAGCGCGAAGTCGATCGAGGTGTCGACCGGTGCCTTGACGCCGTACTCGTGCGCCGTGGCTCCGTTCTGGATCGACTCCCAGGCGCCGACGACGTTGACCATGCCAGCGCCCTGCTCGTGCGCCTTCACACCGGGGATCTTCTTCGCGGTACTGGTGAGCGCGGTGCGCAGCTTCGCCGGGGTCAGCTCGACGCCGCGTTGCTTGGCCGCCGACAGCAGCAGCGAGGCGGCGCCCGCGGCCTGCGGCGAGGACATCGAGGTGCCCTGCATCATCGAGTAGCCGGGCGGCAGTGCGTAGCCGGCCTCGGCGACCGGGCCGCCGGCCGTCCACGTCTGCGTGGTGTTGATGGCCGCGCCGGGGGCGGTGATGGTCGGTGTGAAGCCGCCGTCCTCACGCGGGCCGCGCGAGGAGAACGGGATCAGCGCGCTCTTCTTGGTGACGACCGAGCCGTAGTTGGACGCCCAGGTCTCCTTGGTGATGGAGGCCGCGACGGAGATCGCCTTGTGGGCGACGCCCGGGTCACCGACGGTGTTGACGCCGGGACCGTCGTTGCCGGCCGAGATGACCAGCTGGACGCCGTAGAGGTCGATCAGCCGGTTGTACATCTCGGCGCGGGCGTTGGCGCCGTCGTTCAGCGCGGGCAGTCCGCCGATCGAGATGTTGACGATGTCCACGCCGCGCTCGATGACCAGATCGGCCAGGCCCTCGGTCAGCGCGATGTTGGTGCAGCCACCGGTCCAGGTGCAGGCGCGCGAGGAGACCAGCTTGGCGCCGGGCGCCGCGCCGCTCATCTTGCCGCCGAAGAGGCCGTTGGCGGCGGTGATGCCGGCCACGTGGGTGCCGTGCGAGCCCTCGATGATGCCGAAGTTGACGTAGTCGGCGACGACTCCGGTCGTCGGGTGGACGACGTCCTCGCGGACCTCGATGACGAACGGGATGCGCTCGGCGACCGGGGTGGCGGGGTCGTCCTTGCCGAAGTACCCGACCTGGAAGCCGTTGCGGTACGGCTTCATCTCGGTGTCGTTGGTGAAGTCGGCGTCGTTGTTGAGGTCGACGCGGACGGTCCTGGTGGTCGGGTCGTACAGCAGCGCCCACTGGTCGGTGGTGTCGCCGTCGCGGTTCAGGTCACCGTTCATGTCGCCACCGATGGTGGCGTTCTCGGAGAAGATGCTGAACTTGTAGTCGCCGGTGGGGGCCGCGTACGTACGGCTGTTGACCGCGAAGGTGGGGCCCTTGACGCCGAGCTGCATCTGGCGCCAGGTGTTGTCGCGGTCCAGCACCGGGTCGGTCGCCGTGACCCAGTCGACGATCTTGCGCTCGCCGGTGGTGGTCTTCTGGAGCGCCGGGTGGCTCACGTCGACGCCGGAGTCCATGATGCCGATGGTCACACCGCGACCGTCGAACTTCCGGTTCTCCTTGACGAAGTCGACCGCGCCCGTCTCGAAGGACGGGTTGTACGGGTTCTTCGCCGGGGTGTTCTTGTCGGGGGCGGGCTGGGCGGCGGTCTGCTTGGCAGCCTTGCCCGCGGCCTTGACCCGGTCGGCGCCCGGGGTGGGGTCGTCCAGCTTGATCTCGTGCTTGAGGTCGATGCCGACCACGCTGGAGAGCTTCGCCGCCGAGGCGAGCGCAGCCTCCGCCTTGCCGGTGGGGAGCGTCGCGCGCACATAGCCGAGCTTGTCGTAGGTCTTGCCGACCGTGGCGCCCGGGACCGCGTCGAGCTGGCCGCTGACCTGCTCGGTGGCGCCGGGGGTGGTGGCGACCATGACGGTGACGGTCTTGTCGCCCTTGGCCTCGGCCTCGGCGAGCAGTTCCTCGTCGGCCGCGCCGAGCTTGTCGGACGCCTTGGCCTGGACACCGGAGGTGTTGCCCGGGTCGGTGGCGGGGGTGGTCGTGGCGAACACCGGTGCGGTGCCTGCCGCTACCAGCGCTGCCACCAGTGAGGCGGCAGCGGCGACGCGGGCCGCGCGTCTGTGCCCAGGCACGGAGCTCCCGGATATGGGGCTCTGGGATTCGGGGGTCATCAGCATCCCTGTTGGTGAAAGAGACGTTTTCCCTGTTGCAAACAGCTTGACGGTTAGTCAGTCCGGATTTCGGTGCCGGATGACCGCTCAGCCTTTCGTACGCCATGGTGGTTTGGGGAGGGTTAACTGCCCCCTGAATGGGACGATGGCGCCAACCCGCCACGGGGGAGGATGCGCCACCGGGAACAAACAGGGTGTTACCGGCCGGTAGGGTCGTGTGCGTATGGAATGGCTGAAAGCGGCTCAACTCTCCAGGTCGACTCAACTCCCCGGACACCCGCCCGAGTCCCTGTGGCTGATCGCAGTCGACTACAGGAGCTGCCATGCACACACAGACGGTCCGACACACCTTGGTCGCCTTGGTGGCGTTCGCCGCCACCGGGGCCCTGGTGGCACCGGCCACCGCGTCGCCCACCCTCCCGACCGCATCGACCCAGGTGGTCAGCCCGTCCACGGTCGGCGCTCCCCGGGGTGACCACGACGCCACTCAGCGGGCCATCGACGCCATGGTCCGCGAAGGGGTGCCGGGGATCGTGGCCCAGGCGCGCGACCGCAAGGGCGCCTGGAGCGGCACCGCGGGCGTCGCGGACCTGCGCACCGGCCGGGAGCGCCAGGGAGGCGACCGCTACCGGGTCGGCTCCATCACCAAGACCTTCGTCGCCACCGTCCTGCTCCAGTTGGAGGCACAGGGCCGACTCGACCTCGACGACTCGGTGGACCGCTGGCTCCCCGGAGTCGTCCGCGGCCAGGGGCACGACGGCCGCCGCATCACCCTGCGGCAACTGCTCAACCACACCAGCGGCATCTACAGCTACACCGATGACCCGGAGTTCCAGCAGAGGGTCTTCGGCATCGACTTCCTCCAACACCGGTACGACACCTGGCAGCCGCGCCAACTCATCGACCTCGCCCTGCGGCACGCGCCCTACTTCGCCCCCGGCGCCGACTGGCACTACTCCAACACGAACTACGTCCTCGCCGGGCTCGTGATCGAGAAGGTGACCGGCCGGCCCTACGCCAAGGAAGTGGAACGCCGCATCCTGCGCCCGCTGGGACTGCACGCCACCTCCGTGCCGGGAACCGACACCGGGATGCCGCGCCCTTCGGGCCGCGCGTACTCCAAGCTCTCTGCGGACCCGGCCGCCACCAAGATCCACGACGTCACCGAACTCAACCCATCGGTCGCCCATGCCGCGGGCGAGATGATCTCGAACTCGGCGGACCTCCAGCGCTTCTACCGGGCGCTGTTGAAGGGCTCCCTGCTGCCGCCCGAGCAGCAGAAGGCCCTGACCGAGACGGTTCCGCTCTCTCCCGATCTGCCGGGGTACGGCTACGGGCTCGGCCTGATGAGCCAGAAGCTCAGCTGCGGCAAGGAGGTCTGGGGGCACGGCGGAGGCATCCACGGCTCCGACAGTCGGGCCGCCGTGACCGAGGACGGCACCCATTCGCTGGCGATGAACTTCAACAGCGACTGGTTGGGCGACCGGGACTCCGTGCTGGAAGCCGAGTTCTGCCGCTGATCGAGGAGGGATCACCTGGGCAGGACCACCACATAGGCGGCGGGGGGCCGGTCTCCCGCCGCCGTCAGGGCCGTCTGCACGACCATCGCCTGCTGCTCCGGGAAGTCCCGCAGCTTCCGGGGCGTCAGATGGACCACGGTGATCCCGAGCCGCTCCAGGTGCTCCCGCTTGCGGGCGTGCTCCGACCAGGTCGCGTCCTCGTCCTCGCGCGGGGCACGGGTGTTGAGCTCCACGGCGACGGCCTGGTCGGGCCAGTAGACGTCCACGCCGCCCAACTGCGGCCCGCCCGGGAGCCGCAGGTCCACATTCCACAGCGGGTCGGGCAACTGGTAGTCGCGCACCAGGTCGTACAGCCGCTCCTCGGCGATCGAGCGCCCCTCGGCGAGCAGGGAGTCGACCGCGTCCGCCACGTGCGGCAGCGCCAGCAGCCGTCCCCGGCTCAACTCCGCCACCAGCGAGGCCGGGTCGCAGTGCCCGTCCTGTACGGCTTCGGTCAGCAGGAGGCGTACGGCAATGGGGTCGGCGAGGCCCCGGACCGCATCTGTCAGGGCGCGTGCCACCGGGGCGATCGGCAGCCCGGTGACCTCTTCGGCCGGGGGCAGCGAGTGGGTGCGCACGATGCGGGCGCACCCGGTGGAGCGCAGTCGACGGGTGCGCGGCACGAGCACGTCGATGTGCTCGACACCGGTCAAGGGGGGTGCGCTGCTGAACTGGTAGAGCGCGAGCGCCGCCATTCCGGTGATCAGGGCGTTGGCGTACGGCGGAGCGGTGTCGTGTTCGGCCTGGGCGGGGATCACCGGTCGCCCGGCGTACAGCAGGGCTCCGTGCAGCCGTTCCTCGCTGGTCGGCGTGCCCGAGTGGAGCAGGTACACCCCGGGCAGCAGCGCCTGCCACGGTCCGCCGGGGCGGCAGCGCGCGGCGGCCTGCGCGGGGGAGACGCCGTGGTCCCTGAGTTGAGGCGTGGACAGGAGGCGCGGCTTGAGGCCGGCCAGCTGGGGCAGGGGGAAGACGTTCATGCTGCGGGAATGCCCATCCGGAGTGGGTGAGCTAACACGCCGTTACCAATTCGTCGACATTTCTGGACAAGGTAGCCCTAAAGTACGGATGTTCGACTGCCGAGGTAGAGGCGAGATAGAGGCGAGGGAGAGGCCCCTCGCCAAGGGCCCGGACAGGCTCTTGTTTCAGCGTGTGCTCAGCCCTGCGCTAGCCCTGTGCTCGGTTCTGTGCTCGGTCCTCGGACGGATGCGCGAGTGCACTGATTGAGCACTCCAATGAGGACGTTTGCCGTGGCTGGACGGGCGTGAGGCCCTGGCCGCCCGGTATTTGAGGTTCCGGCCGTCCTCAACCCACCGCAACGCACGGGGGGGGGGGGCCCGGGGGGGGGGGGGGGCCCCCCCGTACGCGGTGAACCGGGCCAACGCGGCGCCCCACAGCACATCCCCGGCGTGGGCGGGCCCGACGGCCCCCCG
>NZ_JBHYZO010000003.1:372905-387332 GCF_042753785.1 Streptomyces sp. NPDC059256
GGGGGGGGGGGGGGGGGCGGCGCGGGGGCCGGTTTTTTTTGTGTGCCCCGGCCCCCCCCCCCGGGGGGGGGGGGGGGGGGGGCCCCCGCGGGGGGGGGGGGCCCCCCCCCCGGTATCGGTGTCCTGCGTCAGACCGCGGCGTCCCTGGCCTGCGCACGGGCTGCGCGGGCCAGGTCGTCCCGGGCTTCTAGCACGAGTCGGCGCAGTGCGGCCGGTGCGTCCTCATGGGCGGCGAGCCACGCATCGGTTGCCGCCAGCGTGCCTTCGGCGTCCTGGAGGGAGGGGAACAGCCCGCGCACCACGTCCATGCCGATCTGGATGGACCGCTCCTGCCACACCCGCTCGATCACCTCGAAGTACTTCGCGGTGTAGGGCGCCAGCAGCTCCCGCTGCCCCGCCTGGGCGAATCCCGAGATCGTCGCGATGACCAGCGCATTGGAGAGCGTGTCCGATTCCACCATCTGCTCCCATGCCGCGGCCTTCGCCTCGGCCGATGGGCGGGCGGTCAGACAGCGGACCTCATGGCGCTTGCCGGACGCGGTGTCGTCCCGGGCCAGCTCCGCGGCGATGACGGACTCGTCGGCCACGCCCTCGGCGGCCAGCGGCTCCAGGAACGCCCAGCGCATCTCCTGGTCCACGTCCAGACCGTCGATCCTCGCCGTCCCCGCGAGGAGCCCTTCGAGCAGTTGGAGATCGGCCGCCGAGCGGGCAGTCGCGGCGAAGAACCGTGCCCAGGTGAGCTGGTGCTGACTGCCGGGCTCCGCGAGCCGCAGCTCGCGCAGGGCACCCTCGGCGAGCAGTCGGCCGCCCTCCTCGCGCCAGGCGGGGGCCGCGTAGTGGACCAGGGCGGTGTGGGTCCAGGTGTGGAGCATCTGGAGCACACCGATGTCGCTCTCGCGCCCCGCGAACCGCAGCACCAGATCGACGAAGTCACGCGTGGGGACCAGGGCGTCCCGGGTGAGGCTCCACAGCGCCGACCAGCACAGGGCGCGCGCCATCGGGTCGGCGATGTCGCCGAGGTGGGCCCGCAGGGTCTCCAGCGAGCCCTCGTCGAAGCGGATCTTGCAGTAGGTGAGGTCGTCGTCGTTGACGAGGACCAGATCGGGGCGTTCGGTGCCGGCGAGCTCCGTGACGACGGTCCGGGCGCCCGTCACGTCCACCTCGGCCCGGGCATAGCGGACCAGTCCCGGTTGGGCACCCTCGTAGCGGTAGAGGCCGACGGCCACCCGGTGGGGGCGCAGTACATCGCCGTCCTGGAGGATCGCGAGTTCGGTGATCCTGTCGGCCGCGTCGTAGGTCGCCACCGGGGTCAGTGCGTTGACGCCGGAGGTCTCCAACCACGAGCGCGACCAGGCGGTCATGTCCCGTCCGGAGGTCTCCTCCAGGACGGAGAGCAGGTCGGCCAGCCGGGTGTTGCCGTAGGCGTGCCGCTTGAAGTAGCGGCGCGCGCCTTCCAGGAACGCTTCTTCGCCGGCGTAGGCCACCAACTGCTTCAGTACGGAGGCACCCTTGGCGTAGGTGATGCCGTCGAAGTTCAGCTTCGCGTCCTCCAGGTCGCGGATGTCGGCCGTGACCGGATGGGTGGAGGGCAACTGGTCGGCGCGGTAGGCCCATGCCTTGCGGTTGTTGGCGAAGGTGATCCAGCCGTCGGTGAAGCGGGTGGCGCCGACGATCGCGTACGAGCCCATGAAGTCGGCGAACGACTCCTTCAGCCACAGGTCGTCCCACCAGACCATGGTGACCAGGTCGCCGAACCACATGTGTGCCATCTCGTGGAGGATGGTGTTGGCGCGGCGCTCGTAGGACGAGCGGGTCACCTGGCCCCGGAAGATGTACTCCTCCCGGAAGGTCACACACCCCGGGTTCTCCATGGCGCCGATGTTGTACTCGGGCACGAACGCCTGGTCGTACTTGCCGAACGGGTACGGATAGTCGAACCGGTCGTGGAAGAAGTCCAGGCCCTGCTTGGTGATGAGGAAGATGTCGTCCGCGTCGAAGTGGCGGGCGAGCCCCTTGCGGCACATCGCGCCCAGCGGGATCTCCAGCACGGTCCCGTCGGGGAGCGCACGGGTGTAGAGATCGGTTTCGTAGTGGTACGGGCCGGCGACGACGGCGGTGATGTACGTGGAGATCGGCTTGGTCGCGGCGAACCGCCACACGCCGTCCTTCGCGCTGGTCGACGGGTCCTCGGCGGGGCTGTTGCTCCAGACCGTCCAGCTCTCCGGGGCGGTGACCTCCAGCAGGTAGGGGGCCTTGAGGTCGGGCTGCTCGAAGTTGGCGAAGACGCGTCGGGCATCGGCCGGCTCGTACTGCGTGTACAGGTAGACCTCGCCGTCCTCCGGGTCGACGAACCGGTGCAGCCCCTCACCCGTACGGCTGTAGGCGCACTGGGCGTCCACCACCAGGACGTTCTCGCGGGCCAGTGACTCCAGCGCGATCCGGGAGCCGTCGAAGACGGCGGACGGGTCCAGGGCGCTGCCGTTCAGCGTGACCGAGGTGACGGAGGGGGCGATCAGGTCGACGAATGTCGAGGCGCCCGCCTGCGTACTGCGGAAACGGATCGTCGTCACCGATCGGAAGGTGTGCGGGTCCGCCGTGCCTCCCGACTGTCCATCGACGGCGGAACGCAGGTCGAGGCTCACCTCGTATCCGTCGACGGACAGCAGCTCCGCCCGCTGACGGGCTTCGTCGCGGGACAGATTCTCACCGGGCACGGGCACTCCTTCGTGGCTCGTTCGAACAGGACCGATCCTGCCATGTGCACCTGGCAGCCGGTATCCCGGGAATCGGTCGGTGGCCGGGCGCGTTGTCGCGTTCAAGCGCCCGGTGCGCTGCTATCTGGTTCTGGCTGAGTTGTTCTGTGTTTGTTCTGTGGTGTCCCGATGAGGAGATGCATGTCCGAGAACGGCAAGACCCCGGTGGACTTCTGGTTCGATCCGCTGTGCCCCTGGGCCTGGATGACCTCCCGCTGGATGTTGGAGGTGGAGAAGGTCCGCGACGTCCAGGTCAGCTGGCATGTGATGAGCCTCGCCGTGCTGAACGAGGACCGTCTCGACGAGCTGCCCGAGGGATACCGCGAGCTGCTGAAGAACGCCTGGGGCCCGGTACGCGTGGTCATCGCCGCCCGGGAGCTGCACGGCGCCGAGGTGGTCGGCGACCTCTACACCGCGCTCGGCACCCGTTTCCACAACCGTGGGGAGGGTCCGAGCAGGGAGGCGATCGTCGGCGCCCTGGAGGATGTGGGCCTGCCGGTGGAGTTGGCCGACTACGCCGACCGGGACACCTATGACACCGAGCTGCGCGCCTCCCACAAGGAGGGCATCGACAAGGTGGGCCAGGACGTCGGCACCCCCGTGATCGCGGTGCCCGGCGCGGACGGCGAGCAGATCGCCTTCTTCGGTCCGGTCGTCACTCCCGCGCCCAAGGGGGAGGAAGCGGCGAAGCTCTGGGACGGCACGCTGCTGGTGGCGTCGATCCCCGGTTTCTACGAGATCAAGCGGACCCGTACGGCGGACCCGTCGTTCGACTAGGTCGTGTCTGACGGCCACGACCGGGGGCACGGCCCAGGAGTCCAGGAGTATGGATCGGGACCGCTGCCCCGCCCCCGCCGCTCGTCCGGCTGACTTCGTACGGGAGGCGGGGCACACCGCCTACGGACGGTCCGCAGGACAGGGCCCCGCGGTTGGTCCGCAGGACAGGGCCCCGCGGTTGGTCCGCAGGACAGGGCCCCGCGGATGGTCACGAAGGAACGGAAGTGCCCCACGAGTCACGTCCTCGTGGGGCACTTCCTCTTTTCCGCCTGCGCGTGAAGGGTGAGAAGACGATCACGGGCAGGACGCGCGGCCGGGCCCCGCGACGGGCCCGGCTGGGTACTGCGGTCAGGGGGCGATGAGCGGGGTGCGCTCCTGGGCCTCGGCGTAGCGCTTGGCCACGTCCTGCCAGTTGACGACCTCCCACATGGCGTCGATGAAGTCGACCTTCTGGTTCTTGTACTGGAGGTAGAAGGCGTGCTCCCAGGCGTCGAAGACCAGGATCGGCACCGAGCCCTGGCCGACGTTGCCCTGGTGGTCGTAGATCTGTTCGACGATCAGTCGACGGCTGACCGGCTCATAGGCGAGTACGCCCCAGCCCGAGCCCTGCGTCGTCGCGGACGCCTTCGTCAGCTGGGCCTTGAACTTCTCGAAGGAGCCGAAGGACTCGGCGATGGCGTCCGCGAGTTCGCCGACACCGTCCTTCTCCAGCGGCTCGCCGCCGCCGTCGCCGGTCATGTTGTGCCAGTAGATGCTGTGGAGAATGTGTCCGGAGAGATGGAAGGCAAGGCTCTTCTCCAGGCCGTTGATGGCCCCCCAGGACTCTTTGTCACGGGCCTCCGCGAGCTGCTCAAGGGTGTCGTTGGCGCCCTTGACGTATGCGGCGTGGTGCTTGTCGTGGTGCAGCTCGACGATCTGCGGATTGATCACCGGTTCGAGCTCGGTGTAGTCGTACGGCAGATCAGGAAGTGTGTAGATGGCCATTGCTCCGGTCCCTCCGACTGCTTATTGCGCATCTTATGCAAGTGCACGTTAGCAGCAGCATGGGGCCCTCGCAGATCAGGCATTGGACCTAGGTCATTGGTGCCGTACCGGCCCTCGCGAGCACCGCCAGATCCGGGAAATCCGTCACCACCGCGTCCACCCCGAGCCCGAAGTGGAGGGCGTACTCACCGAATGCGTCGCCGAACTCCCAGGCCGCGCCCTGCCGGCGGAAGTCGCCGCTCAGATAGGCGTTTTCCGCGCGGAACGTGTACGCGCCGACCTTCAGGCCCGCCGCATGCGCATCGGCCAGCAAGGGGGACGGGGGGAGGACCGACGCCTTGTCAGGTCCGATCCACCGCGCATAGCGGGCGATCTCCCGCAACCCGTCCGGCGTTCTCATCCGGGCGTACGTGGTGTCGTGGCCGAACGGCCCGCCCGTGGTGCCCAGCGCCTGCCACAGCGGCAGTCCGAGCCCGGCCGCGGCGAGCCGTCGCAGGCTCGACGGCTCGAAGGACTGGACGGTGCACTCGGCGGGACCGAGGCGGTTGCGCCGTACGGCGTGCACCACCGCCGGTTCCAGCGGCAATCCGATGGAGCGGAAGTAGCCGGGGTGCTTGAGTTCGGGGAAGAGGCCGATCGGGCGCCGGTGGCGGCGGGCGAGGCGCCGGGTGAGGTCGATGACGTCCTGGAAGGTCAGGATCGGCGACCGCCCGTCGAAGACCGTGTTGCGGTTGCGCAGCACGGGCAGCCGTTCGACGGTGCGCAGCGTGGCGAGTTCGGCGAGGGTGAAGTCCTCGGTGAACCAGCCGTGCACCCGTCGGCCGTCGATCACCTTGCTCGTTTCCCGGGAGCGGAACTCCCGGTGTTCCCGTACGTCCGTGGTCTGCGAGATCTCGTTCTCGTGCCGCACGACCAGGACCCCGTCCCCGGTCGCCACCAGATCCGGTTCGAGCCAGTCCGCCCCGACGGCCGCGGCCAGGGCGTAGGACTCGGCGGTGTGCTCGGGCCGCCAGCCGGGCGCTCCGCGGTGTCCGATGACCAGGGGCCGCCGCCGTCCACCGCCGTGCGCCCGAGCCGGGTCCGTTCGGGTGGTTGCCGCCGCCCCCGCGGCCAGGAGCACCGAACGCCGCCCCGGGGCGATCGCCACGGCCGCGCGCCTAGGAGGCTCGGGCCAGGGCACGGGCCGCGGTCAGTTGCTCCAGATGGTCCTCGTACGCCTTCGCGTAGAACACCGCCCGTGCCGGGTCCGGCTCCACGACCTCGACCGGGGCGGTCCAACGCGCGGTGTCCAACTCGGCGCCGCAGCGCCGGGCGGCGGAGAGGACCGCGCCGCGCGCTCCCACCTCACCCTCGGCGATGCGCAGCGGCCGACCGAGCACATCGGCGAACAGGCGGGTCCACGCCGAGGAACGGGTCCCACCCCCGCACAGCGTCGGCGAACCGGTCAGCCCGGCCGCCTCCAGGCAGTGCCGGGCCGCGAAGCCGATGCCCTCACAGACCGCCCGCACCAGGTCCTCGCGGGTCGTCTCCAGGGACACTCCGGTGAACTGGGCCCGCAACCTCGGTTCCACGAAGGGCGCCCGCTCGCCGGACGGGGCGAAGTAGGGCAGGGCCCGCACCCCGCGGGCGCCTGGGGTCGTCGCGTCCAGTACGGCGTTGACCTCCGAGTGGGACACGCCCGTGATGCCGAGCACCCAGTCGAGCGCCGCCGTCCCCACCATCGCCGGCATCGCCCGTAGCCACTGCTCCCGCCGGTCGATGGAGATGTGCAGCCCGGCGGGCTCGCCGGCCAGGTCCAGTTCGCGCGTGACGACGAGCGCGGCCAAGCAGGTGCCCACGATCAGTAGTCCGTCGCCGGGCGAGGTGACCCCCGCGCCCTCGGCACAGGCCGCCAGATCGTAGGGGCCGCTGGTGACGGGCGCTCCGGAGGGCAGTTCCGCCACCGCGATCGGGTCGCTGATCGCGGGCAGCAACCGGCGCCGGTGGGCGAGTCCGAGCGCGGCCACCACCTCATCGCTGTAGTTGCGGGTCCGCGGGTCGAGGAAGGGCATCGACGCATCGGAGACATCGGTCGCCCGTACCCCCGTCAGCCGTTGGAAGACCATGTCCTTGCAGGAGACGGCGGCGGCTGCGGCATCCAGCGTGGCCGGCTCGTAGCGGTCCAGCCACGCGAGCACCGGGCCGGGACAGCCGGGGAACACGGCGCTGCCCGTGCGTCGGTACACGGTGTCCACGATCCCCGCCGCCTGCCACTCCTCCACCAGGTCCCTGGCCCGGCCATCCATCCAGGAGATCGCGGGCCGCACCCCCCGCCCCGACTCGTCCACCAGCCAGACCCCGTCGCCCTGTCCGGTGAGTCCGACGAGCGCGGGCTGCCCGATGCGTGCGGTCAGCGCACTCGTCACCTCCTGGACCGCGCCGTACACCTCGTCCATGTCCTGCTCGACGCGTCCGTCCTGGATGTCGAGGCGCAGCGGGCGCGACTCGGTGTGCAGGGGTTGTCCGTGCTCGTCGAAGGCGACGGCCTTGACCATGGACGTGCCCGCGTCGATCCCGATGAAAGCCGTCATCGCGCCCCTCCCGGTTCATGGGTTTCGCGCGAGAGTCTTCCCCGGCGGCCCGCCCCGGGCACGGACCCGCGCCCGAACTGTCCCCTGGCCGGCCCTAGGTCGGAGCGTGGCGCGGCATTTATCCCGGGCAGAAAAGGGGCACGGCGCCGGTTCCGGGCGGGAAAGGGGCACAGCGGCTGGTTCCGGGCAGGAAAGGAGCCCGGCACCGGCCCGGGCAGGAAGGGCGCGGGGCCGAGGCCGAAGGCCCCCCAACAGACCCTCGGCTCCGGCCCCGCAGTGGCCTCCACCGGTCCGCACATCGCCGGACGGAGGCAGGTTCAGCGGCGGAACGCCCCTCTCAGGGCGCTGCCCGACCTTTCTTCTCAGCAGCTCGTGAAGGCCCTATGCCAGGGCGTTCGCGGGCGCCTCACCCCTGGCGTACCGCACCACCTCAGCCGCCGCGATCCTGGCCGCCTTCCGCGCCACCGACTGGCTCGCGCCGGCCACGTGCGGGGTCAGCACCACGTTCGGCGTCGACAGCAGTCGAGCGCCCGGCCGCAGGGGCTCCTCCTCGTAGGTGTCGAGGGCGGCGGCCCCCAACTGTCCGCTGTCCAGCGCGTCGCACAGGGCCTCGGTGTCCACGAGACCCCCACGGGCCGCGTTCACCAGCACAGCGCCCCGGGGCAGCATCGACAGCTCACGGGCTCCGATCAGTCCCCGGGTCTGGGGGGTGAGCCTGGCGTGCAGGGTCAGCACCTGGGACCGCGACAGCAGCGCCTCCAACGACGGTGTGCGGATGCCCCGCACATCGCCGCGCACATACGGGTCGTAGACCTCCACCTCGGCACCGAACGCGCCCAGCACCCGTGCCACCCGGCTGCCCACAGCCCCGTAGCCGATCAGCCCCACGGGGGTGTCCTCCAACTCCAGGCCGCTGCGCTCGTATGTGTAGTACGAGCCGTCCCAGCCGCCGGACCCGGTCAGCGAGCCGTGCGCCTCCGGGATGCGGCGCAGCGCCGAGAGCATCAGCCCGATCGTGAACTCGGCCGTCGCCGCCGCATTGCGGCCCGGTGCGTAACAGACCCTCACCCCGCGCTCCCTGGCCGCGTCCGCGTTGACGTTCACCGGTCCGCCGCGGCAGACCGCGATGAGTTTGAGGTCCGGGGCCGCTTTGAGGACCCGTTCGGTGAAGGGGGCCATCTGAGTGATGCACACCTCCACCCCGTCCAACGCTCGGATCAGCGCGTCCTCCACATCACTGGCCTCTTCGACTTCGCTGACCTGCCCGAACGGCTCGATCGGCCAGGGCAGGGTGAGCTCGGTGAGCTCCAGCGAGGAGTCGGCGAGGTCGTGGCGCAGGGCCTCGGCGATCAGGGAGTTGCGGACGAAGTGGTCGCCGGCAGCCAGGACTTTCATGCAGTTCCTCCGCGTGATCGTTCGCGAGATCGTTCATGGCCTGTGCTCGGGGTGGACTAGAGCTCGCCCAGCGCGCAGACCTCATAGGGGATCTGGTGTTCGTCGAGTTCGCGCAATGCGTCGGCCGGTGCACCGTCGTCGATGAGCACCAGGTCGAAGCGGGAGAGCGGGGCGAGCCGGTGCAGCGCGGTCCGGCCGAGCTTGCTGTGGTCGAGCAGGAGGATGTTCCTGGCCGCCGAATCGAGCATGGCGCGCTTCACGGACACGATGTGCTGCTCCTGGTGGTACGCGAACCCTGCGGACGCCGCCGACGTCGAGGTGAAGGAGATATCGGCCCGCAGCGACTGCACGGCCTCCATGCACGAGACCCCGAGGAAGGAGGAGTGCAGCGGATCGTAGTCGCCCCCGAGCGCAATCAGACGGATGCCGCGCTCGGTGGAGAGCAGGGTGAGTGCCTCCAGGAAATTGGTCACCACCGTCAGCGGGGCCATCCCGCCCAGCCGTCGGGCCAGTTCCAGTACCGTCGACGAGTCGTCGAGCATCACCGCCATGCCCGGTTCAATGAGATCCAGTGCCCGTGCCGCCACGGCCGCCTTCTCCCGGCGCATCGATTTCATGCGGTACGCCACATTCGATTCGAAGACCCCGGACGGCTGCGCGGTGACGCCGCCGTGGAACTTGCGGACGACCCCCTGCCGCTCCAGTTCGTCCAAATCGCGGTGCACGGTCATGAGGCTGACTCCGAACCGCTCGGCGAGTTCCGCAGCGGCGGCCTCGCCCCGCGCCAACACATGGTCGGCTATCGCCTCCCTGCGTAACGCGGGGCGTTGCCGTCCCATCCGACCTCCCACGCCCGATGGCCTGAATCGCCTCAGAGCTTGAGTCAGCCAAAGGGGGGCGTCAATCCTTCGCGCAGCGGTTTTTCGCGGCGCAACATGAGAACTTCTCATAAAGCAACGTGAAAAGGGTTATGGCTTAAGGGGAAGTTATGTGGATGGGCATCGACCTCGGCACGCAGGGTGTTCGCGCGATGATCGTGGACGACGAGGGCACCGTCCACGGCAGCGGTTCGGCACCCCTGGCCTCCCACCGCGCAGGCGACCGCCATGAGCAGTCGTCCGACGACTGGTGGACCGCGGTCGTCGGTGCCTCCCGGGCCGCGCTCCGCGACGGGCACCGCCCCCGGGCGCTCGCGATCTGCTCCACATCGGGCACGGTCCTGCTCACCGATCGCCATGGCCGGGCCACCACCCCTGCCGTGATGTACGACGACGGCCGCGCACCGGGTCGCGGCCCCGGCCGGGCCCTGTGGCTGCGGTCGGCGTACGGGCCCGGGCGGGTCACCCACCAGGCGGACCTGATCGCCTCCCGACTCGCCGGCCGCCCGCTGCCCACGGACTCCAGCCATGCCCTGAAGACGGGGTACGACCCCGAACACGAGGTCTTCGACACCCCCGGCCTACCGGCGGCGGACCTGCCCGACGTGGTGCGGCCCGGCACCGTCATCGGCGAGGTGGACCGGGCCGCTGCCGCCGCGACGGGCATCGCGGCCGGGACCGCGATCGTCGCCGGGATGACCGACGGCTGCGCCGCGCAGATCGCCTCCGGCGCGCTGAGTGTGGGCTCCTGGAACGCCGTACTGGGCACCACCCTCGTCCTCAAGGGGGTCACGGCCACGCCCCTGCGCGATCCGTCAGGCGTGGTCTACAGCCATCGTTCACCGGACGGTGTCTGGCTCCCCGGCGGTGCGTCGAGCGTCGGCGGCGGAGCACTGCGGGCCGCGTTCCCGGAGGCCGATCCCGCGTCCTTCGACACCCTTGCGGCGGCGTACGAGCCGGCGGGAGCGGTGGCGTACCCGCTGGTCGGGCAGGGCGAGCGCTTTCCCTTCCTGGCACCCGACGCAAAGCCGTTCGTCCTGGGTGCCCCGAGGTCGGACGGGGAGTTGTGGGCGGCGCTGCTCCAGGGCGTCGCGCTGGTGGAGCGGCTGTGTCTGGACTATCTGGATCTGTTGGGAGCGCCGGTGGACGCGGCGCTGACGTGTACGGGCGGCGCGGTCCGCAGCGCGTACTGGACCCGCTTGCGCGCGGAGGTGTCGGGCCGGACCATGCGCGTGCCCTTCTGTGCCGAACCGGCTCTCGGCATGGCGGTCCTGGCCGCGTACGGCGTCGAGGGGACGGCTTCGCTCGCGGCGGTGGCGCGGCGCATGGTCCGGCCGGGGGAGGAGTTCGCACCGCGCGGGGGCGGCCGGTTCACCGAGCCCTATCTGACGCTGGTGGCGGAGTTGGAGCGGCGCGGCTGGCTCCCGGGGCCGGTGGCGGCGCACGCCCGGGCCCGTACGGAGAAGACCCACGCCTCATGCACGATGGACCGGGCCGACCCGACTGACCCGTCCGACCCGACCGACCGGATGGACCCGACCGACCCGTCCGACCCGGCCTGAGTGTCCGGTGACCTTCGACGGCCCTGCGGCGGGCGGTTTGCGATGAACCGTACCGGTACAGCGGTTCATTGGGGGAAAGGTGATCGACGGATGAGGGAGTCCCCATGAGCGCGACGCTGTTGCTGGCCCGACACGGCCAGACCGTCTGGCACGCGGAGAATCGCTATGCGGGCGTCAGCGAGGTGCCCCTCACGGACGAGGGGCGGGACCAGGCCCGTCGGCTCGGCCGCTGGGCCGCCCGTACTCCGATCGACGCGATCTGGACGTCGACGGTCTCCCGGGCGATCGTGACCGCGGAACCGGCCGCCATGGCGCTCAATCTCGTCCCGCAACGTGAACATGACCTCCGGGAGTGTGATTTCGGGGTGATGGAGGGGCGCACGCTCGCCGAGTTCGCGTCCGAGCAGCCCGAGGCCGCGGCGGCGTTCACCGCCGACCCGGTGGCGCATCCGTTTCCCGCTGCGGAGGACCCCCGGGCGGCGGCGCTTCGGGGAGCGGGGGCGCTGCGCCGGATCGCCCGGGAGCACGACGGCGCCCGGGTGCTCGTGGTGGCGCACAACACGCTGCTGCGGCTGGTGCTCTGCGAACTGTTGTCCCTTCCCCTGCGCAACTATCGGCGGACCTTTCCGGCGTTGCGCAATACCGCGGTGAGCGAAATCCGTCTGGGACATGACGAGTGTGCACTGCTATCGCTCAATGTGCCGTGCGGCTAGGACATGCGCTCATTTCTGGTGGTACTCGGATGTAACCCGCCTCATGCGTTTTCATAAGGGTAAAGGCGTGTTTTCGTATCACCGGTGATGGGGCGGGCCCGCTGGAAACCCCGCTGATTTCTGACCGCCGTGAAGCGAATTTCTGACCGCAGTGAAGCGAAGTGCCCCTCGGTCGGTGTTCTGTCGCGAGGCGCTGCCTTTCGCCGCGCGATCGGTGCTGGCGGAGCCGCCGTGCCCGCTGTGCTCAGTCCGTGGAAGCCTCGGCCGTGGCGGCGGCCCTGCGCGCCCCGGCCGTCTGCCGTGCGTATCCGATCGCCGCGAGCGCGAGCGTCAGCCCGCCCGACGACAGCAACTGGGTCCGGGTGTCCGACTCCCTGGCCATCAGGACGAAGACCGCCGCCATCCCGGCCAGCGCCACCCAGGTCAGGACCGGGAACCACCACATCCGGACCACGAGTCGCGACGGGTCCTCGCGCTCGGTCCTGCGGCGCAGGATCAGTTGGGAGATCGCGATGAAGATCCAGACGATGAGGATGATCGCGCCGACCATGTTGAGGAGCCACATGAAGACGTCGTCCGGCCGCCAGTAGCTGAGCAGCACGCATCCAAAGCCGACGACCGACGAGAACAGCACGGCGGCCCGGGGCACTCCGCCCGATGCCCGGCCCAGCGCCTTCGGGCCCTGACCGCGGGCGACCAGGGAGCACGCCATCCGGGAGGCGCCGTAGATGTTGGCGTTCATCGCGGAGAGCAGGGCGATCAACACGACCACGTTCATGATCTGACCGGCGCCGGGAATCCCGAGGTGGTCGAGGGTCGCCACGTAGGGCCCCTTCTCCACGACCTTCGGGTCGTTCCACGGCACCAGCGTGACGATCACCGCCATGGAGCCGATGTAGAAGACGGCGATCCGCCACATCGCCGTCCGTACGGCCTTGGCGACCCCGCGCACCGGGTCCTCGGACTCGGCCGCCGCGATGGTGACCGTCTCCAGACCGCCGTACGCGAAGAGGGATGCGAGCAGACCGACCACCAGACCGTCGACGCCCATCGGCAAAAAGCCGCCGTCGCCGGAGAGGTTCGCCGTGCCTGGAGCGTCCGTGCCCGGCAGCAGTCCGGTGATCGCGAGGCCACCGATCACCAGGAAGAGGATGATCGCCAGAACCTTCAAGGCGGCGAACCAGAACTCGAATTCACCAAAATTCTTGACGGCCGCGAGGTTCGTGACGCAGAAGACCAGCATGAACAGGGCCACCCAGGCCCACTCGGGCGTGCCCGGCATCCAGCCCGTCATGATCTTGGCGGCGCCGATCGCCTCCAGCCCCACGGCCACGCAGAGCAGGAACCAGAACGCCCACCCCGCGGTGAATCCCGCCCAGGGCCCTATCGCCCGTTCGGCGTGCACCGAGAACGATCCGGAGGCGGGGTTGGCCGCGGACATCTCGCCCAGCATCCGCATGACCAGCATCACGAGCAGCCCGGACAGGGCGTACGCGATGACGATGGACGGCCCCGCCTTGGCGATGCCGGCGCCCGATCCCACGAACAGTCCGGCGCCGATCACCCCGCCGAGGGCGATCATCGACAGATGGCGCTGCTTGAGTCCGTGCGAGAGCGTCACGTCGTCCGGGCGGCGATCGACGGGCGGAGGCGCGGAGGTCCGAGACATGGAAGTGCCCTGTTTCCTTGGCAGCGATGGTGCGGCAGGTGATGCGCAAGTTTGAGCATGGTGCCCGGTAACAGGGAACGTATGTCCGCTATACGGGCACGAATTTTACACAAGGTGTCCACCCGTCTACCCGGCCAAGACGGGGACGAACGTAGGAGCGCTTTAGTGAAAACCTACAGACGCCATGGTTGAGTGCCGTCGGACGAAGGCGGCCCCACCTCAGTGACGAGGGTCACGCCTCCGGGTGCGTGTACCGGCGAGTTTGTTCACTTCCAATGAAGCAGTCCCATCGCCCTTGTCGGTGGCTGACGGTGAACGATCGTTCGCCTCTGGGCTACGGTCACTGTGCTTCACCGATTCCTTGCTTCTCCCTACACCTTCCCTCGCCCCGCGGAGTCCCGATGAGCACTGCCACAGCCACCTCACGTCCGGGCGCGGTCCTCGCGGACCTGCTGCCCGCCTCCCGCACCCGGGACATTGCCCTCGTGCTCGGGGGTGCCGCGCTCACGGGCATCGCCGCCCAGATAGCGCTCCCGATCCCCGGCTCCCCGGTCCCGGTCTCCGGCCAGACGTTCGCCGCCCTCCTGGTCGGCACCGCACTCGGCGCCCAGCGGGGCCTGCTCTCGCTCCTGCTCTACGCGTTGGCCGGCATGGCGGGCGTGCCGTGGTTCGCGGAAGGCGCGTCGGGCTGGTCGATGCCGTCCTTCGGCTACATCCTCGGCATGCTGCTCGCCGCCACCGTCGTGGGTGCCCTCGCCCGTCGCGGGGCCGACCGTTCCGTCCTGCGGATGGCCGGCACGATGGCCGTCGGTTCCGTGATCATCTACGCGGTCGGTGTGCCCTATCTGGCGCTCTCCACCGGGATGACGCTCTCCCAGGCGATTGCCGCCGGTCTGACTCCGTTCCTGATCGGCGACGCCCTCAAGGCGGCCCTGGCGATGGGCGCGCTCCCCACCGCCTGGAAGCTGCTCGGCCGCCGCGGCTGAGCAGCGGACCCCGGCCTTCGGGCCGCTGCGGACAATGAGCGAGGCGCGGGGGGGGGGGGGGCCCCCGCGCCCCCCGGCGGGACGTGGGGGCGGGGGCGGAGAAGGGGGGGGGACCCGGGGCGGGCGCGGGGCCCCCGGCC